>DASTOM010000033.1:0-20961 GCA_035762545.1 Acidimicrobiia bacterium | reverse complement strand
TGAACTGATTCGACCCACCAACCCGCTCCGCCAACGTCTTAGTAATCGCAGCCGTCAACGTCGTCTTCCCATGATCAATATGACCCATAGTCCCAACATTCACATGCGGCTTAGTCCGCTCAAACTTTGCCTTAGCCATCGCTAGGTGTTCCTTCCTTCTTTCTTCGTATGCGGCCAACGAGACTACGCGTTGGCGCTGATGTAGCGGCGGGCAGACTCGAACTGCCGACCTCTCGATTATGAGTCGAGCGCTCTCACCTACTGAGCTACGCCGCCTCAAGCTGCGCTTGAGGTTGGAGAATCGCCTTTGTGCTGCTTCGCAGCACGCCATCGATTCTCCTGCCCTTCTTTCAAGCAGCGGGAGGATTGGCTCGCCAATTCTCCAAGGTGTCGGCGAAGCCGACAACCGAGCCCCGTCCCGGAATCGAACCGAGCACCTCTTCCTTACCATGGAAGCGCTCTACCGAATGAGCTAACGGGGCGCCAAGCGAAGCTTGGTGTTGGAGAAACCCCACCGGCTCGCTCTCGCTCACCGTGGCTTCTCTCCAGCCTTGCCCCGCGACATGAGTTGTGAATTCTGACACCTGGTGGGACGTCAGCGTGCCGGGAGAAGGATTCGAACCTCCGTAGGCGTCTGCCGGCAGATTTACAGTCTGCTTCCTTTGGCCGCTCGGACATCCCGGCGCACACCGAAACCGTGCGTGGAACGCACGGTTTTCGAGACCGAAATCTTAGCCAGGCCCCCGAACAGTGCCCAATGCCGTGACTCGCCTCCGGCGAGACATTGGTGTTGCTCCGCAACTCCTGTCAGGTGTCGTCGATAGGCCCCTACCGGACGCCCATCGCCATGTCGTGGAGACGTTCGATCCGCTCCTCGACCGGCGGGTGAGTGCTGAAGAGCTTCGACATCCCGCCCCCACGCATTGCCTTGAGCGGGTTGTCGATGTAGAGCGAGGCCGTCGCCGGGTTGACCGGCATCGGGATTTGCGCCGTGCCTCTCGAGATCTTCTCGAGGGCGCTTGCCAATTGGAGCGGACGTCCCGTGATCTCGGCGCCTGACTTGTCCGCCTGAAACTCGCGTGTGCGTGAGATGGCGAACTGGATCAGCATCGCTGCGAATGGGGCGATGATCAGCGACAGGATCGCACCGATCGCGGCGAGCGGGTTGTTCCGGTTGTCTCCCCCACCGAACCAGAAGCCCATCCTGGCCACGATCGAGAGGGCGGCGCCGATCATCGCCGCGATCGAGCCGATGAGGATGTCGCGATTCTGCACGTGGGCGAGTTCGTGGCCGAGTACCGCCTCCAACTCGTCATTGTTCAGAGCGTGGAGGATTCCTGTGGTCACCGCCACAGCGGCCCGACGTGGGCTACGACCTGTGGCGAACGCGTTTGGTTGGGCTGACTCGATGACATGGATGGAGGGCATCGGCATCCCCATCTGCGTGGTGAGCCTGCGGACCATCGCATAGACCTGGGGCAACTCCTGCTCGGTCACGGGCCGGGCGCGACTCGAGGCGAGCGCCATCTTGTCCGAGAAGAAGAAGGCGAGGAGGTTGAACCCGACGACTACGGCAATCATCCATCCCCAGCCCCCACCAAACAGTGAGACGACCAACGCCAGCAACGCGGTCATGAAGGCGAGGAGACCAACCGTCTTGAGGTTGTTCATGTGTCGATTTTAGGGAGCGAGGAGAAATAACCCTTCCAGCGCGACCACGGTGTGTGGCGATTCGCTATGTTCAGTGGCCGTGGGCTGGGGAGAAACGCCACTTAGGAGGAAGAGTGAAGAGACCTACCGTTCTCTTTACGGCACTCGCGATAGCCCTGGCTCTTGCGATACCCGCCGTTTCCGCGGCTCCGGTGCACCAAGTATCCGGTGATCGCGTCCCGTACATCGTCCTGATGGACGACGATCCTGTGGTCGCATATGAAGGCGACCTAGCAGGTCTACCGGCTACCAAGCCCGGCAAGGGCGAGAAGGTGAACCCAAATTCGGCGGCCGTCAAGAAATACCTGGGCCATCTCGATGACGAACGGAACAGGGTCACCGCGGCGGCCGGAGTGGAAGACAGCCAGATCGTCAACACCTACGCATTCGCCCTGACCGGATTCTCAGCCTTGCTCACACCGGACGAGGCCGAGAGCCTGCAAATACAGAAGGGCGTCATCTCGGTTACCCGAGACGAATTGCGCCAACTGCAGACGGACACCTCACCCGAATATCTCGGCTTGACCGAACCCGGTGGGGCCTACGACACCGGATACACCGGGGAGGGCGTGGTCGTTGGGGTCATCGACACCGGAATCTGGCCCGAGCACCCGTCTTTTGCTGACGACGGGTCCTACTCCGATCCTGGGCTGAACATCCCCTGTGAGTTCGGCAACACGGATCACAACCCGGACGACCTGGCTTTCGATTGCAACAACAAACTGCTCGGAGCGCGTGACATGCGCATCCTCTACAACGCATTCATCGGACCGGAGCTCTATGACTCCGCCCGTGACGACGACGGTCACGGAAGTCATACCGCAGGAACGGCGGCAGGCAACGCAAACGTCTCCGCCTCGATCTTCGGTATCGACCGTGGCCTCATCACCGGAATCGCCCATCGGGCCCACCTGGCGGCCTACAAGGCCTGTGGCGAACTCGGCTGCTTCGGTGGAGACCTGGCCGATGCGATCGACCAGGCCGTCGCCGACGGCGTAGACGTCATCAACTATTCGATAGGCAGCTCGACACCCGGATTGACCGGCGCCGACGGCATCGCATTCCTGTTCGCAGCCGATGCGGGCGTCCATGTCGCCACATCCGCCGGGAACAGCGGACCCGGCGCGAGCACGGTCGGAAGCCCGGCGTCCGTCCCTTGGCTCACGGCCGTTGGCGCGAGCCACCACTCTCGGATGTTCCAGGGCTCTGCGGTGCTCGGGAACGATGCTGAGTACTTCGGGGCCTCGGTCACCCCAGGCGTGGGGCCTGCTCCCCTCGTCGATGGGGCGGCACTCGGCAACGAGGGCTGCGTCCTCGGTGAGCCGTTCGATCCCGAACCCACGGGCCAGATCGTGCTCTGCAAGGGTGCCACCAGCCGCGCCGCCAAGAGTCATGCCGTGCAGGATGCGGGGGGAGTCGGTGTGATCGTCTACAACGACGCCGCACACCAGACTCTCCCTTCGGACAACCACTATCTGCCCGCAGTCCACGTCTCCAACGCCGATGGAGTGGCCATCAAGGACTACATAGCGTCGGCGGGCGGAACCGCGACTGCCGAGATAGTCGGCGGTGAGGCCGTCGAGCGAGAGGTATCGCCGTTCATGGCGTACTTCTCGTCACGTGGCCCGCTCGGGAGCCCGGCGTCGGCCGACATAATCAAGCCGGACGTAACGGCGCCCGGTGTCCAGATCCTGGCGGCCAACTCGCCTGCCCCCGGCTTCGACGTCGGTGGCGAGTTGTTCCAGGCGATTCAGGGCACCTCGATGTCGAGCCCGCACGTAGCCGGACTCCTAGCCCTGATCGATCAGGCGCATCCCGACTGGTCGCCCGCGGCAGCCAAGTCGGCGATGATGACAACGGCATATCAGGAGGTCTTCAAACAAGATCAGGTGACGCCGGCCGACCCATTCGATATGGGCGCCGGTCATGTCGACGCAAGCATGAACTCGACCGGCGGGAGCACGGGAACCGGCAACACGCCGCAGTCGATGTTCAACCCCGGTCTGGTCTACGACGCTGGATTCGTTGAGTACCTCGGGTTCCTGTGTGATGCAGCGCCTGAGGTCTTCGGGAACCCAACAGCTACCTGCGCGTCATTGGAGGGTGCCGGAATACCCACGTCGACCGAGAACCTCAACTATCCATCGATCGGTGCCTCACAGGTCCCGGGATCGTTGACCGTGCAACGGAGTGTCACCAACGTCTCAGGCAGATCGCTGCCCGTCGACGCGGTGGTCGAGGAGCCGGCCGGGTACAACGTGACCGTGTCCCCTTCGCGCCTCGTGATTCCCCCGGGACAGACTCGCTCTTTCGAGATCACATTCGAGAACGAAGGAGCTCCGATCGGCGAGTGGAGATTTGGCTCTCTCACATGGGAGGGCAAGCAATTCTCCGCTCGAAGCCCGATTGCGTTGGCTGCCGCACCGTTGGACGCACCCGACCTGGTGACAGGTGAGGGAGTCGAGGGCACGGCGGCCTTCGACGTCACGTTCGGTTACAGCGGTGAGTACGACGCGACGGCCCACGGGCTCGCGGCGGACCTGCCCATCACGGGGTCGGTCGTCCAGGATCCTGATCAGGAGTTCGACCCAGCCGACCCGACCGGGACGACGGCACACCCGTTCTCACTGAACGGCACGGCAATCTGGCGACTCACGTTGAATACGGAGGATCTGACTCCTCCCGACTCAGCGATCGATCTGGACCTGTACCTGTACAAAGACGGGTCGCTCGTCGCCAGTTCCACCGCCGGTGGAACTGTCGAGTCGATGGAGCTGATGTTCCCCGAGGACGGCGACTACATCCTCTATGTCCATGGTTGGCAGACGACCGGTGTCGAGGTCGGCTACTCGGCACATACCTGGGATGTCCCGCTCGCTGAGGGCACCGGCTCTCTTTCGATCACGAGCGAACCCGAAGACGCCGTACTGGCGACAACCGAGACCATCCAGATCGCTTGGACCGGTCTCGATCCTGACTCGACCTATCTCGGGGCTGTTGGCCACCACGATGGTGACGGTCTCTTCGACGTCACACTCGTCGAGGTGAACAGCTGAGTAACCGAAACGACAACTAGGAAGAAGGGCGCCGATCGGCGCCCTTCTTCGTGTCAGGATTCGCCCGCACCCGGAGGCGGCACGAAGTCGTATCCCCCATCCTTGTCCTCCGACGGGCAGAACCTGACCGACCCTGAGGCGTCGGCGCGGTAGTCGTAGATCCTGTCTTCATGACCGAGGAATATCTGCTGTCCGTCGACCACAGCTTGGGTGTAGAGCTCACCTTCCTGGGGGCAGCCAAGCGAACCGTCCGGCCATTTCACCGCTTGGACCTTCACAACGACGATGTCCGAAGCATCTACGGACAGTCGGGCAGCCAAGTCTGCCGTCGCCGCCTCGATCGGGTCTGGTTGGTCTGGCATTGTCGTATCCCCGCCTTTTGGCGTCGTGGTGGAGTCTGGACCCGTGCTCGTGGATATCACGTCCACAGTCGTGCCCGATACATCAGCAGCGTCGCCACAAGCGGCGAGCAGTAAGGCAACAACGGCGAGCAGGACGGTTCTCTTCATGGGCATTTTGGACGTCTCATACCCTTCGGTGGTTCCTAGCCAACCAAGAACTCGAGCACCCGAAAGTCCCCGAGGCCGCGTGGATGGAGCAGGGTCTCGGCCTGTGTCTTCAAAGTACGGAGCCGGAGACGCTCGATCTCATCGCCGTCGCGGGCGGCTGCCAGCTCGGACCGACGCAGCTCGGAGAGACGGTCCCTCAACCCGAGCGAAGAGAGGAAATCGTCCTGTCGGTGAAGCCGGACGCTGGGGTGGAGGTCGAGGAAGGCACTGAAGTCGACATCGGCTGTGATGTCGGTTGCACCGGGCTCATCTAGGGGGTGGGGACCGAGGTGGTGAGCCCGATAGGTCCGAAGCGTCCCATCGGTCCGTCTCCTGGCCAGGCCCTCGGCAGTGTCCCCGTAGTCGAACAGGAGCATGGCGCCAGCCTCGATGCGCGCCAGGACGTCGGCGACCCACTCCCTCGCCTGTAGCTGCACCTCGACCCAGCCACCGTCATCGATAGGGCCTGAGTAGGCGGCCAGCCAGGCCAGCACGTCGGGACGGGGGTCGGCATCGACGAAGGTGAGGTCATGCCCGTCGACCCCCACCCAGCGCTCCCGCCACTCACCGTCGATACATTGCGCCAGTGCCATCGGGAGGTTGTCGAGCAGCTCGTTGGCGATGACGATGCCGCGGATCGACTCAGGCAGTTCGTCCGACACAGGAACAAGAGACGACAGGGCGGAACGAGCCGCGGGACTGGCTTCGACGGCCACAGCCGGGACGTCGATCTCTTTTAACAACGACCTGATCAACGACCCGGAGCCGGCGGCCACTTCGACCACCTGAAAAGGGTCGCCGATTCGCTCCCTGACCACCCTGACATACTGGGCGAGGGTCTCGCCGAAGAGCGGACTCACCTCCGGCGAGGTCAGGAAGTCCCCTCCCTTCTCAGAACGGAGGATGTCACCGCCAAAGAACCCGCTGGGGTCGTAGAGCGCTATCTCCATGAACCGCTCGAAGGGGATCGGCCCGGAATCCGCGATCTCTTCGATGATCTGTCGTTTGAGGGTCATTCGATACCGTGGCGGGATGGAACACGGAGTCTTCATCTTCCCCACCGATACTTCAATTCGGCCCGACGACCTGGCAATAGAGGTCGAGGCCCATGGATTCGATTCCCTCTGGTTCCCGGAGCATTCGCACATCCCCGTGTCGCGGCTCACCCCGTGGGGCGGGCAAGAGGGAGCACCGCCACTGCCCGAGCAGTATTGGCACACACACGATCAGTTCGTCGCTTTGGCCTACGCCGCCTCCGTCACTACGACGCTGAAACTGGGAACGGGGATCAGCCTGGTCGCCCAGCGCGATCCCATCTGGACGGCCAAGGAGGTGGCGAGTCTCGATCATCTCTCGGGCGGACGTGTCATCTTCGGGGTCGGGTACGGCTGGAACAAGGAGGAGATGGCCCAGCACGGCACGGACTACCGCGACCGCCGGGCGGTGATGCGGGAGAAGATTCTCATGATGAAGGCCCTATGGACGGAGGATGAGGCATCCTTCGATGGGGATCTCCTGGCGTTGGAGCGTTCGTGGGCGTGGCCAAAGCCGATCCAGAAACCACATCCCCCGATCGTGATGGGCGCCGCACCGGGTCCTAAGACTCTCGAGGACATCGTCGAGTACTGCGACGGTTGGATCCCGCTGGCGACCCGTCACGACATAGCCGGTCAGGTGGCTCGGGTTCGTGAGGCGGTCGCCGCCGCTGGCCGGGACCCGGATGCCTTCGAGGTGACCGCCTACGGGGCCAAGGTCGACAACCTCGAAGAACTTCGAGCCGCCGGTGTCGACCGCACCGTGTTCAACCTCCCCCCACTGGAGGCAGACGTCGTGATCCCCAAACTCGACGAGTGGGCGCGACAGCTTTTCTGATTGTTGAGCCCCCACCGTGTTGACAGCTGAATGAGTTGAGCCTCCGGTGGCATGGTGGTGGTCGCACAACTACCGCCAGCCGAAAGGAGGCTCGTCGTGCACGCAAACGCCAGGCCACTGTGTGGGCTCGTCGAGAGATCGTCCGTTGTCGTCTGGTGGGGTGACTCAGGCTGAGATCGCACGTCAGATGCAGGTCTCGCGAGACACGGTGGGCAAATGGTGGCGTCGGTATCAGGCTGATCAAAGCCGTCATGACAGACAACAGGACCGGATACACCTCAAAGACCTTCGCTGCAGCCCTCGACAAAGTCACCCACGTCCGTATCCGCCCCCACCGACCCCAACACAACGGCAAAGTCGAACGATTCACCGCACCTTCATCGAAGAACGGGCCCACGCCTGCATCTACATCTCAGGCCACGACCGCATCCAAGCCATGACGGATTGGATCCACGACTACAACCACCACCGAGGCCACACCGCCATCGGAGGACCACCCATCAGCCGAGTCGACAACCTCCCCGGCTCATACAATTACGCTTGGGTTTGTGCCAGTTGCCGCCCGGGTCTGAAGGCTCTTGATCTTTCCCTTCCGGCAGAGTGATTGTGCGCCAACAAAACTTCGGGATGATGGTGCTCTGTCGAGAGTCAAGGATCGTGCGCATTGCGAGATCGAGAGCAGCTTGAGCGCCAAAGGTGTTGGCGATGTGCTCAGACTCATCATCGGCTATAGGGAGAGCTGAGAGCCAATGAAGATCCTGGGTCTCGGAGTCGACCTCGCAGACGTCGACCGTGTAGGAAGTCTCCTCGAGCGTTACCCCCGGTTCGCCGAGCGGTGCTTCACCGATCACGAGCGGGAATACGCATTTCGATTCTCCCGACCGGAGCGTCGGTTGGCCGCCCGCTTCGCCGGCAAGGAAGCGGTGATGAAATCGATGGGGACCGGCTGGCGTCGCATCCGGTGGCAGGACATCGAGATAACTGGGGGTGGGAGACCGACCGTGCGGTTGAGCGGGTCCGCTGCAGCGCGGGCGGAAAGACTCGGTGTGACCGAAGTGCTGGTCACGATCACGCACACGGACACCTCTGCGTTGGTGATGGCCATCGCCACCGGGGAGCACGACTGATGCTCACGGTGGTCACGGCTGAGGAGTTCAGACGGGTCGACCGGGCCTATGAGGGGGATCTGGGCGAAGCGATGGAACGGGCCGGTCACGCTGTTGCCCTCGCCGCGGTCAGACACGGGGCAGGTTATGGGTCGAGGGTCGTGGTGCTCGCCGGAGGCGGCAACAACGGTGGCGACGGTTACGTAGCCGCGCGCTACCTGGCACGCCGGGGCGCCAATGTCGAAGTGCACGCGCTGACATCCCCGAGGACCGACATATCGCGGGCTGCGAGGACCAGGGCCGTCGCTGCCGGAGTCCGTATGCGAGAGCTGGGGTTGCCGGTGGCGGCAGATCTGGTGATCGACGCCGTCTTCGGCGGAGGAGCCCGGGGTGGTCTGCCAGGTTCCGTCCTGGCCTGGATGGAGACGACAGCACCAGTGATCGGCGTTGATTTCCCGACCGGGCTCGACCCCGACAGCGGTCGAATCAACGAGAGTGCCTTCGACTGTGTCGAGACCGTCACCTTCGGGTGTCTCAAGACCGGCCACGTCCTGGGACAGGGCCCCGATCGTTGTGGGCGGGTGACGGTCGCGGATATCGGAATCCAGGGCGGTAGGCCGTCTCTCTTCGTTGCCGAGGAATCGGATGCACCCCGGCCGTCTCGTGAGCGTAAGGCTCACAAGTGGTCCGCCGGTTCGGTGCTCGTCCTGGGCGGATCTCCTGGCATGGTAGGAGCGGCTGTCCTCGCCGGTCGGGCGGCCCTCGACTTCGGAGCTGGCACGGTCGTCGTGTCGTCGAGCCAGGTCGAAACGGTGCAGCGGGCGGCCCCTGAGTTGCTCGCCTACACCTTCGACCAGGCTGCCGAGAGCATCGATCGATTCGAGGTCTGTGTCGCCGGGCCGGGGCTCGATGCCGATGATGAGACGGCGATTCGGCCCTTGCTGGCGAAGGCGAGGAAGGTCGTGCTCGACGCCGGCGGGCTCACCCGCGCCAGTCTGGACGCTGCACGGGAAGGTGACTCCGAAGTAGTGGTCACTCCCCACGATCGCGAGTTCGAACGGGTCGCAGGAGCCGGCGCCGGTACGTATTCCGTCCGCTCTTTCGCCACCAGGGCTGGTGTCACCGTTCTCAGGAAAGGCAACCCGACGATGGTGTCCGACGGAGGTCTCCCGGTCCTGGTCACCACCGGCGGACCCGAGCTGGCCTCGATTGGAACCGGCGATGTCCTCGCCGGGATGATCGGCGCCCTGTGGGCTCGAGGCCTCTCACCCTTTGACGCAACCATCTCAGCTGCCTACTGGCATGGTCAGGCCGGTGCCTCACTGGCCCAGGAGCGGACTGTCACCGCCGCTGGCCTAGTCGAGCACGTCGGGCGGTTCGCCTGGTGAGACCGACCTACGCCGAGATCGATCTCGGGGCAATCCGCTCCAACGTGATGGCCTTCGCAGAGCTCATCTCTCCGGCGCAGGTCTGTGCCGTGGTGAAGGCCGATGGATACGGGCACGGCGATGTTCCGGTGGCGGGAGCGGCAGTGGACGCCGGCGCCACCCGGCTCGCAGTGGCACTCGTCGAAGAGGGGATCCGGCTGCGTGAGGCCGGTATCTCGGCCCCGATTCTGGTCTTGAGTGAGCCGACTCCCGACAGTGCGGTCGACGTGGCGGCCTGGGAGCTCCAACCCACCGTCTACTCGACCTCCTTCCTCGAGGCCCTGGAGGCCACCCGGGTTCCGATGGAGGTCCATCTCAAAGTCGACACCGGGATGCATCGGGTCGGGGCTTCGCCTTCCCAAGTCGCAGGTCTGGCGGAGAAGGTCGACGAGAGCCGGACCCTCGACCTGGCCTCGGTGTGGACCCATTTCTCGGTAGCCGACGAAGACCCCGCTTTCACGGAGGTTCAGATCGAGCGATTCGACGAGGCCACAGCGGGCATCGCCCTCCCGATGTCACATCTCGCCAACACCGCCGGGGCCGTCCTCTTTCCGGAGGCGCGCAGGGACCTGTGTCGTGTCGGCATCGGACTGTACGGGCTGCACCCCTGCGCCGAGACCCGCGATCGCATCGAACTGACCCCGGCGATGCGAGTCGTGTCCCACGTCTCCCATGTGCAGCGTCTCGGTCCTGGCGAGCGACCATCCTACGGCCGAGTCCGGGAGACCAGCAGAGACGCCACGGTCGTCACCATCCCGATCGGCTACGCCGACGGCTTCTGGCGAGGGCTCACCGGCCACGGCCAAGTGCTCATTGGTGGCGAGGGACACATCCTCGCCGGCACAGTGACCATGGACCAGATCGTCGTCGACGTCGGCGACCTCGACGTGGCGGTCGGCGACGAGGCCGTCCTGCTGGGGAGTCAGGGTGAGGTTGAAGTGACTGCCGACGATTGGGCTGCTCAACTGGACACCATCTCGTACGAAGTCGTGTGCAGCATCGGGCCCCGGGTCCCCAGGAGATACCTGTGAGTGGGACGATCACGTCGATCCCCGGCGTGCGTGTCGGGCACTGGTCCGACAACGAAGCCATGACCGGGTGCACGGTGGTCGTTCTCCCCGAACCGAACGTCGTCGCCGGGGAGGTCCGCGGCGGCGCCCCAGCGACCAGGGAGTACGCACTTCTGCAGCCGGGTATGAGTGTCCAACAGGCGCAGGCCATCCTTCTCACCGGTGGCAGCGCCTTCGGACTGGCGGCCGCAGACGGAGTCATGGCTGGTCTCGAAGCAGACGGCCGGGGGCACGAGACCGGAGTTGGGGTCCGGGTCCCGATCGTCCCGGCTGCCGTGATCTTCGACCTTGTCCCGGGCGACCCCTCGGTGCGACCCGGACCGGAACAGGGGAGGGCGGCCTACGAAGCGGCGAACGATGACGAAGTCGTGCCCGGCCTCGTCGGCGCAGGGACCGGTGCCACGGCTGCCAAGTGGCGCGGTTTCGAGCACATGAGGCCCGGTGGTCTCGGGTCGGCGCTGGCGGATGCAGGCGACGCTCGGGTCGGTGCATTGGTCGTCCTCAACCCGGTGGGCGACGTGTTCTCGGTGAGTGGGGAGTCTCTGACTGGCGGCGACCCGGTCGCGGGCCCACCCAACCTCGTTCCGTCCGACTTGACCAACACCACACTCGTCGTGCTCGCCACTGACGCCGCCCTCACCAGGGTCGAGCTGAACCGACTCATCGTGCGCGCCCACGACGCCCTCGCCGCCTGTCTGCGGCCCGTCCACACCAGATACGACGGAGACGTCGTCTTCGCAGTCTCGGTGGGTGCTGTGGACGAGGACAAGGCGACGGTTGCCGAGGGTGCCTTCGCCGCCACGGCGGAGGCGATCGAAAACGCGGTGCGAGCCACCAACCCGTAGACGTTCCCTTTGCCACAATGAGCCGCCCGTGACCACCACCAGCCAAGCGTTCCTCGAGTTACGCGACCAGGCGCTCGCCTGCACGGCCTGCCGTCTCTCAGAAACACGGAACACGGTCGTGTTCGGGGTCGGTGACCCCGATGCCGATCTGATGCTGGTCGGTGAGGCTCCGGGTAAGAACGAGGATCTCAAAGGTGAGCCTTTCGTCGGAGCCGCAGGGCAGCTTCTCGATCAACTCCTCTCCGAGATAGGGCTCGCACGCGACGATGTGTACATCGCCAACGTGCTCAAGTGCCGGCCACCCGGCAACCGTGATCCCCGGCCTGACGAGATCGACTCGTGCAAGGGCTATCTCCGGGAACAGATCCGCATGATCACACCGAAGGTCGTCATCACCCTGGGCAACTTCGCCACCAAGCTCCTCGTCCCCACCGAGACAGGCATCACCCGGATGCGTGGCCGGAAGATCGATTGGTGGCTCGGAGCCAAGCTGATCCCGACGTTCCACCCGGCCGCGGCCTTGCGGGGCCGCCCTCAAGTGAAGGATCAGATGCGTGAGGACTTCGCTCTGGCAAGGTCGGTCTTGAACGCCGAGGGAGCTGCTCGATGAATCTCGTCCGATGCGACACCCCGGACGAGACCGAGGCGTTCGGAGCGCGGCTTGCCTCAAGTCTCCGGCCCGGTGACGTTCTAGTGCTCGCCGGTGGCCTCGGCGCCGGCAAGACCCTCCTCACCAAGGGAATAGCCACCGGTCTCGGTGTCGAGGAGCCGGTCACCAGCCCTTCGTTCGTGCTGGTGCGGGAGTACCGGTCGGGGTTCATGCCGTTGATCCACGTCGATGTCTATCGCCTCGGCTCGATGAACGAGTTCGACGACCTCGACGTTCTCGAGATGTCCCAGGACGGAGTGCTGGTGATCGAGTGGGGAAGTGCGGTCGAGGCCGCCCTACCCAAGGACCACCTGCGTGTCGACTTCGACGTCGATGGGTCAGGCGCCCGGACGTTGACCTTCACCGGTGAGGGCGACTGGGAATCGGGTCGTCTGGAGACCTTGTCGTGAAGCTCCTCGCCATCGAGACGTCGACCCCGGGGTCCTCGGTTGCCGTCGTCGAGGACCGCCGCACCCTGGCTGCCGCCTCCCGCATCGACCGGGTCGGGCACGCCGGGTTCCTCGTACCGGCCATCGACTTCTGTTTCGATCAGGTCGGGTGGTCGCCGGAGGACCTCGACGCCGTCGTGGTCGATATCGGTCCCGGGCTCTATACGGGGATCCGGGTCGGGCTGGCCACAGCTCAGGGACTCGCTGCTGCCTTCGGGATTCCGATCATCCCCGCCGTCTCTGTCGATGCGCTCGCCCTCGAAGCGAAGACCGGCCACCGCATGGTCTGGGCGATCGTCGATGCCCGGCGGGGCGAGTTCGCCGTGGCCCGGTACCGCCCGGTGCCGGGTGGTGTGGTGCGCGAGTCGAACACCGAGCTGATGACCCCGGAAGAGTTGTTGGCGGCGCTGGACTCGACTGCCGACCACAGCCTGGTCGTCGGCGAGGTGGATGCCCTGCCTGACGGCTTCTTCCTGGGGATGCACCATGTCAAGACGGGGCGACCCCGTTTCCCGTACGCCGTGGCCCTTGCCGAGATCGGCGCCGGCAAGTACGAGCGGGACGAGTACCCGCCGCCTGACGACATACGGCCCCTCTACATGCGGGAGCCGGATGTGACCATCAACTGGGAGAAGCTGCGTCAGGAGGGGCCGTGGGGACGGCAGTGATCGAGATCCGCCCGATGGAGCCGGGCGACCTGAGCGGAGTCGTCACCCTCGAACAGGCCAATCAGCCGAAGCCGTGGTCCGAGAGAGTGTTCCGAGACGAGCTCATCGCCGAGAACCGGATCTATCTCATCGCTCTCGACGGGGATGTGGTGGCCGGCTTCTGTGGAGTCATGATCGTGGGTGAGGAGGCACACGTGACCAATCTCCTGGTTGCACCTTCGTACCGGCGTCACGGACTGGGCCGTGACCTGATGGTCGCCCTGGCAGATCGTGCCGTGGCTGATGGGGCGCGGCACCTCACTCTCGAGGTGCGGTCGTCGAACGAAGCGGCACGGTCCTTGTACGCCGGTCTCGGCCTGGCCCCGGTGGGGGTTCGTCCCGGGTACTACGGGGACGAGGACGCCTTGATCCTGTGGGTGCACGACATCGATCGCCCCGAATACCTGGAGGCCCTGCGATGAACCCGACGATCCTCGCATTCGAGACGAGTTGCGATGAGACCGCAGTGGCGGTGGTCCGGGGCACCGAGGCCCTCTCCAACGTGTTGTCCTCCCAGGTCGACCTGCACGCCCGATTCGGTGGTGTCGTGCCCGAGGTCGCAGCACGGGCCCACGTCGAGGCGATTCGTTCCCTCACTCACAAAGCACTGACCGATGCCGGGGTTCATCCATCCGATCTCGACGGGGTGGCCGCCACGGCCGGTCCGGGTCTGGTGGGAGCACTCCTGGTCGGCCATTCCTTCGCCAAGGCAACCGCATGGGCTCGACAGCTGCCGTTCGTCAGCGTCGACCACATGGAGGGTCATCTGATGGCACCACGGCTCCAGTTCCACGACGAGTTCCAGCCACCTGCAGTCGTACTGCTCGCCTCCGGAGGGCACTCACAGATCGTCCACGTTGCAGACTGGGGTGAGTACGAGACTCTGGGCCACACCATCGACGACGCAGCCGGTGAGGCCTTCGACAAGCTCGCCAGGGTCATGGGGCTCGGGTTCCCCGGCGGCCCGGCGATCGACCGGGCCTCAGACGGTGGCGACGCCGCGGCGGTGGATTTCCCCCGTGCCCTCGCCGATCGGCCTTACCACTTCTCATTCTCCGGTCTGAAGACGTCCGTGGTGACCTACATCGACAAGGCCTCGGCTGCGGGTGACCTTCCTCCACTGGCTGATGTCGCCGCCTCGGTGCAGGAGGCGATCGTCGACGTGCTCGTCGACAAGACGTTCGCCGCCGTAGACGCCACCGGAGCCCGGGTGGTGGGCGGTGGCGGTGGCGTGCTGGCAAACCGTCGACTCCGTCACCGGTTTGCCGACGAGGCGGACAAGCGAGGTGTGAGGCTGGCGCTTCCCGACCCGATACTGTGCACCGACAACGCCGCCATGATCGGCGTCGCCGCCGCCCACTGGCTGTCGCGTGGCCGGCTCACTGACTGGGCCGAGAACGTCAACCCCTCGCTGGTACTGGGTTCCTAGGGCGGGGTTCCCGACAGCGCTGAGCCTGATCCGTGGGTTACTCCTCAGTAAATGTGAGCGACATGCGCTCAGGTTCGATTTAGCACTCTCTGGCCGAGAGTGCTACATTTCTCTGGCACTCGTTAGATGAGAGTGCTAACAGTCGGGCAAATGCCCGGTCCCCGATGGTTGATATTCGGGTGCCAGGCTCCCGCAAGTAAGCACACGTAGATGCTCAAGGAGGAGCTACGTATGAAGCTTCAGCCACTCGGCGACCGGGTAGTGGTCTCGCCCACGGAGGATGCGGAATCCCGCACCCCGTCGGGTCTGGTCATCCCCGACACCGCCAAGGAGAAGCCGCAAGTAGGAGAAGTCATCGCCGTGGGC
The DNA here is from genome assembly GCA_035762545.1 of Acidimicrobiia bacterium. Lineage (GTDB taxonomy): Bacteria > Actinomycetota > Acidimicrobiia > Spongiisociales > ZC4RG35 > JANQRA01. Next base: position 5,727 of record DASTOM010000033.1, on the reverse strand, counting down.
CCGGGTGCCCGTGACGACGATGGCGAGCGTATTGCCATGGACGTGTCGGTGGGGGACAAGGTCCTCTATTCGAAGTTCGCCGGCACCGAGGTCAAGCTCGACGCAGGTGAATACCTGGTACTGAGCGAGCGCGACATTCTGGCCATCGTCAACTAGAGGAGCTGAGTAGATATGGCAGCGAAGGATCTTCGCTTCAACGAGGAGGCGCGCAAGGGTCTCCAGGCGGGTGTAGACAAGCTCGCCGATACCGTGAAGGTGACGCTCGGTCCCAAGGGCCGCAACGTCGTCCTCGAGAAGAAGTGGGGTGCTCCCACGATCACCAACGATGGTGTGACCATCGCCAAGGAGATCGAGCTCGAGGACCCGTACGAGAACATGGGCGCCAAGCTCGCTTATGAAGTCGCCAACAAGACTGACAACGTCGCCGGCGATGGCACCACCACCGCCACCGTTCTCGCCCAGGCAATGGTCAAGGAAGGTCTCCGTCAGGTGGCCGCCGGCGCCAATCCCATGGAGCTCAAGCGTGGCATCGAGGCCGGTGTCGAGGCAGCCGTGAAAGCGATCGGCGATATGTCTCGTGACATCGAGACCACCGAGGAGATCGCCCATGTTGCGTCGATCTCGGCCAACAACGACTCCAGCATCGGTGAGGTGATCGCCGACGCCATGGATCGTGTCGGCAAGGACGGCGTCATCACCGTCGAAGAGGGCCAGACCTTCGGTCTCGAGCTCGAGTTCACGGAGGGCATGCAGTTCGACAAGGGCTACATCTCGCCGTACTTCATCACTGATCCCGATCGTCAGGAAGCCGTTCTCGACGACCCGTTCATCCTGATCGCCAACCAGAAGATCACTTCGGTCAACGACCTGGTCCCGGTTCTCGAGAAGGTGATGCAGACGGGTAAGGGTGTGTTGGTCATCGCCGAGGATGTCGAGGGTGAAGCCCTGGCCACCCTCGTGGTGAACAAGATCCGTGGCACGTTCAGCTCGATCGCCGTCAAGGCCCCCGGCTTTGGCGAGCGTCGCAAGGCGATGCTTCAGGACATCGCAATCCTCACCGGTGGCACCGTGATCTCCGAGGAAGTCGGTCTCAAGCTGGAGAACGTCAGCACCGAGCTGCTCGGTCGGGCCCGCAAGGTGGTCATCGCCAAGGACAACACCACGATCATCGATGGTGGCGGTTCCGAGGCCGATGTCAAGGCTCGCATCGTCCAGATCGAGCGTGAGATCGAGAACACCGACTCCGATTGGGACCGTGAGAAGCTGCAAGAGCGTCTCGCAAAGCTGTCGGGTGGTGTCGTGGTCATCAAGGCCGGAGCTGCCACCGAGGTGGAGCTCAAGGAGAAGAAGCACCGCATCGAAGACGCGGTCCAGGCGGCCCGTGCCGCCGTCGAAGAGGGTGTCGTCCCGGGTGGTGGAGTTGCTCTCTTGCGCGCCCAGGCTGCCGTCGAGAAGGTCCGTGGCGGATCCGACGACGAGAAGGCCGGACGCAACATCGTCAAGAAGGCGATGGAAGAGCCGCTGCGTCAGATCGCGGTGAACGCCGGGTTTGAGGGCGGGGTGGTCGTCGAGCAGGTCCGGTCCAAGGACGGTGCCAACGGCTTCAACGCCGCGACGGGCGTTTACGAGGATCTACTGGCAGCCGGTGTCATCGACCCGGCCAAGGTGACTCGTTCCACGTTGCAGAACTCGGCCTCGATCGCTGCACTGCTCCTCACCACCGAGGCGCTGGTTGCCGAGCATCCTGAGGATGCTCCAGCTATGGGTGGCGGTCATGGTCACGACGGCGGAGGCATGGACTTCTAGCCCACTACCGTCTGCGAACGAGAAGGGGACCCATTAGGGTCCCTTTCTCTTTAAGGCCAACTGCCGATGCGATTTGGGTGACGAGTGATACTTTCCTCAACGCACTAGTCCCAACGCGCTGGTTCACAACCCTCCCGTAGACGAAGGATCATCCAGTGCTAGCCTTCCGGCAGAAGCACATCGAGGGGCACTGGGCGCACTAGGGGTTCGACCGGGGTTTGAGCATTCACTGCTCGTCAACTGTGAAGGCAACGATTCGGTGCCGCCACAATCGGGACCGAATTGTCCACCACAGGCCAGCCACCATGGCGAACCCAGCTGACCAGATGTCTCATTGATACGAAAGCGAGTACGACCTAGTGAACATTCTTGGAGGGGCACCGTGGACAAGATCCCGCTGATCCAACCCGATCTACCCGATGTCTCAGACCTAATCTCAGATCTCGACCGTGCGTTCAAGTCGGGTCGGATCACCAATTTCGGCCCATTGGTAGAGCAGTTCGAATCCGAAGTCTCCGAGTACGTAGGTGGTGCCCAGGCTGTGACGACCTCGTCGGGCACGATGGGTCTCCTCTTTGTCCTTCAGGCTCTCGACCTGCAGCCGGGTGCGCTCGTGGCCGTCCCCAGCTTCACCTTCACCGCATCTGCTCAGGCGATTCTCTACGCGGGCGGAAGACCGATATTCGTCGATGTCGATGACGACCTGACCATGGACACGAATGACCTCGACGAGGTGGTCAAACGCAACGAAGTAGCGGCGGTCATGCCGGTCCACACCTTCGGACTACCGGCGCGAACCGCTGAGATCGAGGCCGTAGTCAGCGGCCCGGCGAATCGCCCCGCTGTGGTATACGACGCGGCTCACGCATTTGGGTCGTCAGATGGGGGTAAGGCGGTCGGTGGCTTCGGCACGGCAGAGGTGTTCTCGCTTTCGGCTACAAAAGCCCTCGTGGCGGTTGAGGGTGGCGCCGTCACCACCTCGGACCCGGATCTGGCCAACCGTCTCCGCAAGATGCGGAACTACGGAATCGAAGCGAATTACGACGCCTGGTACCCCGGGTTGAACGGCAAGATGAGCGAGCTCCACGCCGCGGTCGGTCTGTTCAATATCCGGCGACTGGACGAGATCCTGTCCACCCGCCGATCTCTCGCGGCCCGCTATCTCGACCTTGTCACCTCCCAGACCTCTTTCGTCGCCATCCCGGAGCGGGAGGGGGTCCAACACACCTACAAGGACTTCAGCGTGTACCTCCCGGAGGCGTTGTACGGCAAGCAAACCGAGGTCATCGAGTCGCTCGGAAGCCGGGGCATCGAGACCCGCCGATACTTCTACCCGCCACTCCACGAGCAGCGACTGTTCCGGGACTACGTCGACCGGCCACTCCCCCGAACCGAGGAACTCAGCAGACGTGTGCTGTGCCTTCCATTCTTCACCACCATGACCGACCGGCAGGTGGAGACAGTCGTGGAGGCTCTGCGTCAGGTCGAAAAGGAGCTGTCCTGAGGTTCCTCGTCACGGGCGGAGGAGGCTTCCTCGGTTCTGTTCTCGTACCGGCCCTCCTCGATGAGGGGCATGTGGTGAGGGTTCTCGACTCGGGGCTCTTCGGGCTCGACCACCTACCGAATGACATCGAGCTGCATCGGGGAACACTCGAAGATCTCCTGGTGGACGGTACAGAAGAGCTCGTCGATGGTGTCGACTCCATCCTGCACCTCGCGGCGGTATCGAACGATCCGTCTGCCGACCTGGATCCGGCCAAGACCCGGACCGTCAACACGGTTGCCACCGAGCGACTGGCGGTGGCTGCCCGCACCAACGGCGCCGGGTTCGTTTTCGCATCGACAGCCTCTATCTACGGAGACGGCGACTTCCTCGCCGACGAGGACTCTGCGACCAATCCACTGTCTCATTACGCCAAGTCGAAGGCCGCGGCCGAAGAGGCTCTCTCAAATCTGACAACCGGACAGTGGAGACCCGTTGTCCTCCGGTTCGGAACGCTGTTCGGTCTATCCCCGCGTATGAGATTCGACCTCGTCGTCAACATATTCGGCATGAAGATGGCCCAAGACCGCAAACTCGCCGTATACGGCGACGGGTTGCAGTGGAGGCCCTATCTGCACGTCGTCGACGCGGCCCGTGCCCTGATCCACTTTGCCCTTCGTCAGCCAGATGCAGGTGCCAACATCTTCAACGTGTCACATCAAAACTTGCGCGTCGTCGATCTGGTCGACACGGCTCTCGACCTGGACCCGGGTCTGGAGGTCCACTTCGTGGAGTCGGCCCCGGACAGCCGGACATACCGGGTTTCCGTGGACCGGGCGGCAAGGACAGGTTTCAGCACGGTCCACGACATCGCTCAGGGTCTGGCGGAGGTCAGAGCAGCCGTCTCGTCAGGGCTCGTAGACCAACCGGCATCCCCGATCTATCGGAATGCCGCGTGGCTGGGCAGCAGGTGAGCGCAGTCTCCGCGACCGGCTGATGGTCTAGGTTCGGCCGTCCCTCCCCGAAGGAGTCAGATGTCTCGTACCTCAGGCCGTGGGGTGCAGGTGGCCCGACTCAGCGCCGGTCTGCTGGATGCGGGTCTGGCCTCGCTCGGCACGTTCGTGGTCGGGGCGTATGCCACCAGATATCTCACTTCGGCCGAACTCGGGGCTTTCGCCGTCTTCCAGTCGGCGCTGTTCCTGGCAGCCGTTCTTCCGGCCCAAGGAGCGCTCCTCCCTGCCGAGGCGGCGGCCTTGGGTCTTCCGGAAGACCACCGTCTTGCCTGGCTCAGGTCGACGGTCTTCTCCGGTCTGCCGCTCGCTGTGATCGCATCGACCGCTGTTCTGATTGCGGCGGCCCTCACCCCGGACACGGTGAGGCCCGAGGCGGTCCTGGCACTGGCGGTGACCGCGGCGGCGGGAATCATCCTGTCCCCGCTGCAAGATCACGTGCGCCGGATGATGCACGTGGCCAAGGTCTCGCATCGGGCTGCGCTCATCTCGGGCACCTTTTGCGTGTCGGCGCTCGTAGCACTGTTTGTCCTTCATGCCCTCGATGTGCCGGCTCCGTGGGTCCCGTTGGGAGCGCTCACGATCGCAAATGGAGTCTCGATCTTCGTCGGCCTGACGATGTCGACAGATCGCAATCCTGAGTCGGAATCACCAGCCGGCCGCTCGCCCCGCTTCTTCGAGCTTTGGCAGTCGGGCCGATGGCTGGTCTTCGCTGGTGGGATCTCGCCACTCGCATCGTTTGTGACAGTGCTCCTGATAACAGGCATAGCCGGAGCCGAGGCCATGGGAAATGCCGAGGCGGCCCGGGTCGTCGCCCAACCGATCTTCGTATTCGGAGTGGGGTTGGCATCCGTGGTCGGCCCGCGAGCGATGGAGGCGGGTCGCGAGAGGTCGGAGGGGCGGGCGCGCGATCTCCGACGGAAGTTCACCTGGGCCACAGTGGCCTTCACGATTCCATATGTCGCGGTGTTCGGCTGGGACAGCCCCCTCAATCCGCTGACCGAATTCTTCGCAACCGCCTACGTCATCAATGGTCTTGTCGCGCTACAGGTGGCAGGGAACCTGATGTGGATGTTGACCCGACCGATGCAAGCCGAGCTGGTGGGCGCACGCGCCGAGCGTCGGCTCACGGTGGCTCAGGCGATCGGCAACTCCGTCCAACCGGTCACTGCGTTGTCCGCGGCCTTCCTCGGAGCGGTGGCCAAGCCCCTCTCAGACCTCGTGAGCGGCATAGCGGCCCTGATCGCCCAACGAGTCGAGCTGACGAGGATCTACAGGTCGGGCAGATCTAGCGATACGTGAAGGTTCCTTGGGTGTCGTGGCCGTAGCCGCGCCATTGGTCCCAGGTGACTCGTTGGTTGGCCCATTTGAATGGTTTGGCTATTCCTGATGCCACCACCCACGTGTTGTCGTGGAACAGGTTTCCTT
>DASTOM010000032.1:0-8048 GCA_035762545.1 Acidimicrobiia bacterium | reverse complement strand
GGTTGCCGTCTGCGGGCTTCACCGCCAACGGATAGCCGATCCGGTCCGCCGTTTGGATCGCCTCCTCCTCGGAATGCACCTCGTGACCTCGGGGCACGGGGAGACCGGCGTTGGCCAGGAGTTGGGAAGTGAGCCTCTTGTCGCTGGCTATGTCGACAGCCAACCAGGATGTCTGGGAGGTGACGGTGGCGCGAATCCGCTTCTGATGGACGCCCTGGCCCAGTTGGACCAGGGAGTGCTTGTCTATTCGCAGGTAGGGGATGTCCCTGGAGGCGGCCTCGTCGATGATCGCTTGAGTGGAGGGTCCGAAGGCGACTCTGTCCGCTGTGTTGATCAGCTCTTTGACACCTTCTCCGAATTGCAGGTCGACCTCGTCGGGGGCCACCAGGTGGTTGACGATGTTCACCGCGAGGTCGCCGGCCTGGAGCGCAACCTCTTCGTCTCGATAGCCGTAGATCACGTTGTACCGCCCATGGACCCCCGCCCCCCGGGTCTTCCCGCGATATACGGCGGCACCGGTGTAGCGCTGCAGCTCCAGGGCGATGTGCTCGGCGATGTGGCCGGCCCAGGTGCCCTCGCCGAGGCGCTCGACGAATCCCCCGGGCTTCTCGCGGGAGCAGGTGTGGTCTTTCAGACCGGGGACCAGCTCCAACAGTCGCTCGGTGAATCCTTCGATCTTGTTCGAGGGAAAGTCCTCGAGCGACCCGAGGTCGACGAGGAGCCTGACACAGGGACGGTAGGACCAGTAGTTGGGGCCGCGGTAGACCTGACGCTCCAGGATGACGAGATCCGGTCGGGGAGCACTCTCTTCGGACATCTCTCCGTCCCCCCGCGGACTCTCAGGCGGCCTGTTCCAACCCGGGGCCAGGCCTGCTGTTCACCGGTCCTCCGCCGCCAGGAAGCGGTCGTCCCGAGGAGGTGCAGAGATCAGGGTGCGCCGGCGAAGGTCGAAACGAGACCCTTCGGGCAGAGAGTGGAGGATGGCGCCTGAGACCATCAGGGGATCGTACCGCTTGACGCGAAAGGCGTCGGTCTCGATGTGTGAGCCGTCGACGATGGTCGCCACTCCTCTGCCGACGACGTCCATGACGTCATCGGAGTTGATCAACACCGCGGTGTCCTCGTCCAGCCCGATGCCGAGAAGGGTCGGGGAATGGGCCACGAGGGAGAGAAGCCTCCCGATGCGGTTTCGCTTGCCGAAGTGCTGATCGATGATCACGTCGTGCAACAAGCCAAACCCGGCGCTCAACTGGCCCATCCGCTGCTTGGGGACGTCACCGGAAGGCCCGAACGCCACCATGTGTGAGCTGATCGCACTGGCACCAGCCGACGTGCCTCCCACAACGGTTCCTGATCGGTTCATCTCGATCAGTTTCCGCCCGAGGGCGGTCCCGGCCACCACCGATGTCAACTTCGACTGATTACCTCCGGTCATGAAGATACCGGTAGCCCCGTCGAGAGCCGCCGTGGCGGACTCGTCATTCGCCTCCGACCGGCTCATCGGGTTGAGACCGGTCACCTCGGTGGCGCCCATCCCGGTGAACAGGCCGTGGTAGACCTCGACTATCGCCTCCCCCAGCGAGGACGCTGTGGCGAGAACCACGATCCGGGAGTCGGATCCTCCGGCGAGGTCGATGAACCGCTGCAGGATCGTCTTTCGCCCCAACTTGTCTTCGGCGCCTCCGATGATTACCAGATCGCCACGGCTGACCGCTCCGTCGCTCATGACCTCGATCGTACAGCGGACTGGGCGTGGAGACGGACCTTCGGTGGATGATCACCTTGTCTCATCGAGTTTTCGGCCTTCCCGAGACGGGTACCCAGCGCGGCCAATACGAGGAGGATGAGAATGAGTGAGGTGGTGGCGCTTTTCGCCAACCGCATCGAGGCGGAGCGGGCAACCGAGGAGCTACTGGAGCGGGGCTATGACCCCGAACGGGTGGGGTACTTGGGTCGTCACCGTGACGAACACGGCAACATCGTGACCGACGAGACGTACGTTGAAGATCATGCGCGCGGCGACGTGCTCGACGAGGCGACCAAGGGGGCTGCTGGGGGTGCCATCGGCGGGGCAGCCGTTGGCACGGGCGCCGGTCTGCTCGCATCGGCAGGTCTGTTGCTTGTACCGGGTCTCGGTCCTTTGTTGGCTGCGGGCGCTCTGGCCGGGACGCTCGGGGCCGCTGCGGTGGGTGCCGCCAGCGGTGGTGTGCTCGGTGGGGCGGCCGGAGCCATACTCGGCGCCGTCGAGGACAACCAGCACGCCGACCACGAGACCTCCGGGTATTACCGCGAGGGTGTTGCCGAGGGTCGCACACTGCTTTCAGTCGGCACCGAGGGCACCGAAGCGATGGAAGTGGCCAGCCTCCTCCGAGCTTCCGGCGCCGAGCGGGTCGACGTATATGGAGACGAGGGGTGGCTGGAATAGTCCGGTCGGAGCAGAGCGAGGGTGGCGCGATCGGACGGACTACAACATTCCCGTGCTTCAAGAGCCATACATCGGCTCCCCACTGAAAAGCAACGAGTCCGGGGATGCGCGGCAGCGTCGAGATGGTCTGGCGCGAGCCCTGCCGGTGCGGTCAGAGCCAGCGTGAGATGAGGAGCCCGGCCGCGAGGAGCACATGGGCGACGATTAGCAGCTTCAGGGGCCGCTCCCAGGTCGCCAATAGTTCCGACCGGTCCCAGATGTGTTCGCCTATCGAAGCACTTGCAACGTCCACCTCCCGACGCACCACTCGTGCGGGGGTGGACAGCGCCCGCTGGACCATGCTCAACACAGCCGCAGCCGCCGCAACCGTAATAACGGCGAGGGATGGGGCGCCGGCCTGGCCCCAGTATCCGACGAGAACCGGGAAAGCGCCCCAAGCCAGACCGAAGCCCACCGTTGAATGGACCCATTTCGGCCACTCCAACGCATAGCCCGCAGCGAGCGCCACACCGGCGGCACCCCAGATCAGAGCCACCGGGGAGATGACGAAGGATGCGATCGCGGCCATCGCTCCACCCATCGCCAGACCACCCCAACCGAGCAGCCGGAGCTGTGCTGTCGAGAGGCCGGTGGACAGTGGGCGATCGTGCAGTTCATCGAGAGCGTGAGCCCCCACACCGAGACCAAAGGCAAATGCGACCAAAGTCCCGATGAGAATCAGCCCATCCACAGATGCAGCAAGCGCCGCTCCAATCACGACGTAGGACAGGTGCCAGACGGTGTAGGGAAGGTGAAGCACGGTTATCAGATCGCCGATCGGGCTACCGGTTCTTGCATAGAAGGCGGGAGCGGACCTGGTCATGCCTTGCGACCCAACATCACCAAGCCCCCGCCGAGAGACATGCGTCTGACGCGAACGTCCTCGAGGCCTGCTGCACGCCACTCGGATTCCAAGATCGCAGGCGGGTGGGTGCTGGCGAACCGGTCGATGCTCGGCCCGAGGAACCTCCCGACCTCCCACCAGCCGGACCGGATCACGGCCCCGGCTAGAGGTAGGACAACACGGGTGTACGCCCACCATGGGGGAGCCCAGACGCCGGTGGGCGTGCCGAACTCCACCATCCCCACCACTCCCCCGGGCCGAACCACCCGAGACAACTCCTCGAGACAGCCGCCGACACTGTCGACATAACGCAGCAAGTAGCCGAAGGTGATGCCATCGAAGATCGCATCAGGGAAAGGCAGTGTCTCCGCGCTCGATACCACGCCCGTCGCCCCGCCCCTCATGGCCATCGCCAGCATGGCGTCACTCTGATCGACCGAGACGACCTCTAGGTCCCTCGCCTGGAGAAGCCGGGTGATCGACCCTGTCCCGGCCGCAACATCCAGGACCTTTGAACCCGCCGGCAGACCCAGCCCTTCGACCATCGCGCGTCGCCAGCGTGGATCCTGGCCCAAGCTCAGTAGCCGAGCCCAGCGCTCGTAATCGGGGGCAATGGGAGCAAAAAGCTCCCGGGCAACCTGGGGAGGAGACCTCGTTGGGTCGGACATACAGCCGACCTTACGGATGGCAGATGGTTGTGTGACCGGGTGGTGGGACTCTTCGACGCAACACCGTTCGAGAGAAGGTGGAGCCTCTGAACTTGTAGATCCTTCAATGATCCGAGCTTCTTGATTCAGTCTGTCATACAGATTAGGTCAACTGTATGACGAGTTCAGTTTCAGAGTCGACGAGGCAGAGGCCGAAGGGGCCCGCAAATGGGCAAAGCGTCTCGGCGTCGATCGGTCTCAGCTCCTCCGTGAGGCCTCCGAAGCGTGGTCATCGACGACGTTCCACTGTTCGACTCCACAGTTGCTCCATAGAGACCCGACCGCACATGCTGCCGACCTGGTGCGTATGTGAGTTCAGGCTCCTCCAGTTCATTTCGAGTTCGAGACGTCTAGGCAGATTCGGAGATAAGTGTTCCTTCCATTCCGGATTCGAAGTGGCCTTCAATGGCGCAAATCACCTGGTACTCACCAGCGGGGGGCGCGGTGAAGGTCACCGTCTTGGTCTCGCCGGCTTCGACTTCGTCTTCCCAATACACGAAGTCCGCCAGAAGCTCTTCCTCAGTCTCAGGAAGCTCAGCCTCATCCGAGATGGTCACACCCGCTTGGAGGATCACCCACTCATGTTCCAGAGTGCCGTTGTTGACTAGTTCGATCGTGATTTCCTCACCCTCTGGCACCGTCCATTCCACCGGGGAGAACTCAAACTCCTCCATGTCCGCTTTGATCTCGGTCGAGGGGCCACTGCTGCATGACGTCAGCAGGAATGCCACCGGCAGCGCCACCGCCAGCCAGATTCTCCATCTGCTCATCGCTTCTCCTCCCATGTCTAGTAGCTCACCGAAGCGCATCGCGCTCGGCTCTCCACCTGTATGCCTAACGAACGTTCGTGCGCTTGCCTAGAGCCGAAGGTCCCAGGAAGAACCAGGGAGGCTGCCTCCCTTTAGCTGCCAGCCGATATCCCATTTAGGTCGTGTAGCGGTCGCCACCACTCTCCCGGGTCATGCCGGTGACAGCCAATGGTCTAAGGACCTTCGCGAATTGCGTGATCTGATCGAGATCGACATCCGACAGTGAGTCTGGTCCTTGTTGACACCACGTTTCTCACCGACACCGAGAGGGATTCGGGAGATCTGGATGCAGCCCTCGATGACGAGGACGACGTCGCCGTAGCGGCTATCACGGTGGCCGAGTTGCTAGTAGGCGCGGAACTCGCCTCCAAGCTCGCCGTGAAGACAGGCGACATTTCGTCGACGACCTGGTCAATTCACTGCCTGTGATCCCCTACGACTTGGTCGTTGCGCAGGAGCATGCGTTGCTTCTTGCGGAGGTCAAGAGAACGGGACGACCGCGAGGAGCCCACGACCTCTTGATCGCTGCTACGGCCAGGGCGACTCGAAGGTCGGTCGTCACCGCTGATGCGAGGGCTTTCGAGGACCTTCCAGGCGTAGAGGTTCGATCTCATCGACAAGATCCAACAGCACCTAACTCCTAATTTGAGGCAGTGGCCCTGACCAGGGACTTTCCCACGTCGCGTCAAACGCGCGCCCCCGGATTCGCGCTGGAGTGCTCGCCTCTTGTGCGGAACCGCACCGCAGATCTCTTCCGGGTTGAACCAGGCAAGATCAGGCATCGATGAATCGAGGATCGGGCCCGTTTCGACACGACTCCGATCCGAGCCGTCTCGAGAGATCCATACCGCTGCTTAGTCGTCTGCGTAGTCGTCCTCGTTGATGTGCTGCTGGCGAGGGTCGTGGCCGACCGCTACCAGCGCCATAGGTTCGACTGCAACTGACCGAAACTCGGTGTCCCCCGTGCACTCCTAGGGCGGCAGGCCCAGGGTCAGCCCATACGCGGCAACTATCCTTTCGCGCAGAAGTTCGTAGGGGGGTGCAATTGGCTGACCTCGTCTTCCTGATCGTCGTGGGGAATGTGATCCTGTTTGGAGGTCTCACTGTCTGGGGTCTTCGTCGCGCCCTTCGCGAGAACTCGCCCCGCATTCGCACCCTCGCCTGGGCTTTGGTTGCGGTGTCGTTCGCATTCGTGTTGTTCAGCCTGACACGGCTGGCATTGATCGCCATCGCCCAGGGATGGATTCCCGGACGGCTCGCCGAGTTTCTCGACTCTGGTTGGGTTCTTGTCCAGTCGGTACTCACCTTGGGAATCGGCTTCTTCGCTGTTGTGGTGATACGACGTGCAGCGCGATCGCTGCGGGAGGCCGATCGCATCGTCTCGGTACTCTCCGAGCGGCTACTCGGAGAGTCGTCGCTGGAGGACTTTGGCTTTACGTCGCGTGAACTGGAGGTACTCGAGGTGATCGCCCAGGGCACGATGTCGGACCGGGAGATATCCGAAGTCCTCTTCATCTCTCCCGCCACAGCCGCCACCCATGTGCGAAACATCCTCAGGAAGTCCGGGGTGAAGAGTCGCCGCGAACTGGTGCTCCTGCTCCACTCCGAATCGACCTAAGTCGTGACACGTCGGTTCTGTCGATGAGGGCGGGCCTGCGAAGACCCGCCCTCACTCGATCCTTGCTCTGAGCTACTTCTTGGCTTCGATGACAGCCGTGGTCACGGTGAGACCCTCGTTCCAGGTCAGGCCACCCGTCACGTCCTTGATGACGATCGTGTACGGGAGGTTGAGGGTCAGATTCTTGGTCGTCTGGTTGTACTGATAGTGCCCATCGACCCATCTCATGATGTTCCCGGTATCCGCCGACGAAACCGACTCCGACGCCGTCGACAACCCCTCGGTCACGTCCGCCGGGTTCTGGACGCCGCTCTGGAGACGGATCTGCAGCGTGCGATCCGTGACTGGAAGCCCGTTGCACGAGTCGATGATCGTGATCTTCAGCGGAAGGACGTTCTTCTGGTTCACGATGTTGCGCGCCCCGTCCTTGATCGGAGCCAGCCAGGCGACGCCGTAGGTGCCGAGAGTGTTTGCTGTTGCGAACTCATGACTGAACGATCCGCCGTCGTCGTCGCTCACCGTCACGCCAACCCCTTCGGCGAGACAGCCTGAGTAGGTCTGGGTCGCAGTGAACGTGCCGCTGAGGGGTCCGGTGCCCGTGACTGGCGTCCGTGGCCCTTGTGGGTTGGTGCCCGTGCCCGTGATCCCGCTCCAAGAGGCGGTGACGATGTCTGTCCAGCCAGGATCAGAGAAGCCGACACTGGCTACAGCCTGACCGCTGTACGGGTTGAAGCTGAATCCCGTCGTCCCCTTGGAAGGGTCGAGGTTGCTCAGCGTCAAGACCGCGCTCTCGGCGTTGTTCAGGTCACCGTCGTCGACAGTCAGGATGACGTTGACCGAGCCGTTGTCGCTGCACGTGATCGTCGTCGTCTCGGCGGATGCATCCGCGAACTCACAGACCGTCCCCGGGGCGGCTGTGCCGAGACTGTACGACCACGCATAGGTCAGCGTGTCGTTGTCTGGGTCCGAACTGGCGGAGCCATCGATGTCGACGGGGTCACCCTCGTCGCCGAAGTACGGACCGCCTGGATCAGCGTCCGGAGCCCGGTTCGTCGGAGTCTGAGGACAGCTCGGGTGGTCGCTTCCACTCGCTGTCACTCCAATGTTCAGTGCGATGGTGTTGTTGCCGCCGGAGCTCAGGGTCTTCCCATTGGAGCTCGTGCCTCCAACCAATGTGGCGGTCATCGTCCTCATGGTGTCGCTTGCGGTTCCACAAGGAACCGTTACGCGCAATGTTCCAGTCTTTGCGTTGGCCTCGTTGTACCCATCGAACGACAGTGCGGAAGGACCCCCGGCATCGCCCGCATCGAGCCAGTCACCTGATCGTGTAACGCTGACCGGCAAGGTCCCAGGGAACACATCGTCGTTCGCGTTGCCAGTTTCCTTGATCATCGCCGAGAAGCTGTAGGTCACCGTCGTGCCTGGTTGCTGGGTGTGGTTACTCGTCGCACCGTGAGGCGCGGCCAGGATGTCACCGTCCGCCTCACCTGTGATCTGGTCCGCCCATGCCACTGCCCCCATCAATAGCACCAGCACCAGCGCCATTGGTAGTGACCGCCCGAATCGACGTAATTCCTTGCCCTTCTGGCGCGGCGCCGCGTGCTTG
>DASTOM010000031.1:0-69193 GCA_035762545.1 Acidimicrobiia bacterium | reverse complement strand
ACCTTCCAGGCGATCCGCATCGCGGTCAACGCCGAGCTCGAGGCGATCACCGAGGGGTTGCGCAAGGCTGTGGACCTGGTGCGTCCGGGTGGCCGTGTGGTGGCGATCTCCTACCACTCCTTGGAGGACCGCATCGTCAAGCAGCACTTTGCCGAGAGAGCCCGAGGGTGCACCTGCCCACCGGGGCTCCCTGTCTGTGGATGTGGCAACACCGCAGAGGTCCGGATCCTCACAAGGAAGCCGCTGAGAGCGTCGGAGACCGAGATCGAGGCCAACAATCGAGCGCGCTCTGCCGTCCTCCGAGCCGTCGAGAAGGTGGCATCGTGACCGCCGAGCAGGCACGTCGTCCCCGCACCAGCGAGGGCCTTCGGGTCCTGCGGGGTCGCAAGCTCCGCAAACCATCCATCGCCCCCTGGATGATCATGGTGATCATCGCGGTCATCGCCTTCCTGGGGTTGGCCTTCGCCCGGACCAGCCTCGACCGATCCGCTTTCGATCTTGCCGAGCTCAACCATTCGATCGAGGAGCAGCTCGCACTGAACGAGCAGCTCCGACTCGAAGTCGCCCGTCTCGAGAACCCGGCCCGGATCGCACCCCTGGCCGCCGAGATGGGCCTGGTCATCCCCGCTGACACCCAACAGCTGCTGGTGAATCTGGACGCTCCCACCCCGGTGGTGGCCGGGTCGGAGCCCAACGGAGCCAATCAATGACATCCCGTGTACGCGCTGGAACCGGGTTGACGAGCGGGGCCCCGCCCCTCCGGAAGCCCAGCCGGAGAGTCGGTGGCCGTGTCGGTTTCTAAGCCGCGGAGGATCTCAGCCGGACGCGCCCGCATGTCTCTCATCGGGCTGGTCGTCATCGCAGCCTGGCTCGGGATGGGTTATCGGCTGTTCGAGATCCAGGTGGTCCGTGCCCCTGAGCTGGCCGAAGAAGGTCTGAGCCAGAGGTTGGTCACGCGGGAGATGGCACCGCAGCGAGGCAAGATCTACGACCGGAACGGCAACCTGCTGGCGATGACCGTCGAGTCGCAGAGTCTCTTCGCCGTGCCCGACCAGGTCGAGGAGCCGTTGTGGGTGGCGCAGCAGATCGGTGGGCTGCTCGGCGTCGACTCCAATGCTCTCCACGAGAGGCTGGTCGGTGATCGGGACTTCGTCTACATCAAGCGGCAGGTCGACGGGGTCACCGCCCAACAGATCCTCGACCTGGGCATGAAAGGCGTGTTCGCCCATCCCGAGCCGACGAGGGTCTACCCGGCCGGCGAGGTGGCCGCTCACGTGACCGGATTCGTCAACATCGACGGAGACGGCCAGGAAGGCCTCGAACTCGTCTACGACGAGCAGCTTCGAGGCACCCCGGGCCACGCAGAGTACGAGCGCGACCTGGCCGGACGTGTCATCCCTCAGGGTTACACCAACATCGTGCCTGCGATCCCGGGGCTGGATCTGGTGACCACCATCGACCTCCCTCTCCAGTATCAGGCCCAGGAGTCCTGTGTGGCCGCCCTCGACAGGACCGGTGGTGAGTCGTGCTGGGCCGTTGTCCTTTCCGTGGAGACAGGGGAGATCCTGGCGATGGTGGGCGCCCCTGTCTTCGATCCGGTGACACGCCAGACGGTCGACCCGGCGTGCGCCGAAGGTGAAGACCCGGCGACCTGTCTCCAATTCTCCAACTTCGTGGTGCGCGGGATCTACGAGCCCGGGTCCACCCAGAAGATGATCACATTCGCCGCCGCCCTCGAGGAGGGCACCGTGAAGGTGGGAACTCTCATCGATGGTGTGGCCGATGAATACGAGTTGTTGGAAGGTGCATGTGACTCAGGTGAGGACGACGTCCACGGCTGCTACCGGGACTTCGACGAGCACGACACCGAGGACATGACGGTCGCCGAGATCTTCACCGCCTCATCGAACGTGGGGACCATCCGGGTAGCGGAGAAACTCGGTGAGGATCGGATGGTCGACTACATCGAGTCCTTCGGTCTCGGTTCGGCGACCGGTGTGGACTACTCGGCCGAGGCGTCGGGAATCCTCCGCTTCGACGCCGGTTGCCAGACCTGTCTCGCCTCCGCAGCCATCGGCTACTCGGTGGCGGCGACACCGCTCCAGATGGCGGCCGCCTATGCCGCGATCGGCAACGACGGGATCTGGACCACACCCCATATCGTCAAGAGCCAGGTCGATGCCGAGGGTGACACCGAGGTAGCCGGCATCGAGACCCGCAAGGTGGTGAGCCCGGGCACGGCCCTGATCATGAGAGAGCTGTTGGCCGGAGTCATCGAAGAAGGCACCGGGACCAACGCGGCGGTGGACGGCTATCGGGTGGGGGGAAAGACCGGAACCGCCAACAAGTTGGGGGCGGACAACAGGTACACAGACGAGACCAGGGCCTCTTTCGTGGGCATGGCTCCGATCGACGATCCGGAAGTCGTCGTCGCAGTGATGATCGACTCACCGGACTACGAATTCCGTACGGGTGGCCTCGCCGCCGCACCGGTGTTTTCCGAGATCATGGAGCAAGCTCTCCACCGGCTCGGAGTGAGCCCCGATGGTCGAGAGCGGTAAGACATTGGACTCTCTCGGCGCGCTGGTGGCCGGAGAGGTGATCGGCGACCCGAGTGTTGTGGTCGAGGGCATCACGCACGACTCCCGTTCCGTGTCGGCGGGAGACCTCTATGTCGCCCTCAGAGGCGCCAACTTCGACGGACACGAGTACCTGGACCAGGCGGTCCGATCCGGGGCCGTCGCAGTGTGTGTCGACCATGCCACAGCCGTGAGAGCTTCGCAGCTGGTGGTAGAGGACCCGCGCTCGGTGATGGGCGACCTTGCCGCGTCGATCTACGACGATCCGTCGCACTCATTGAAGGTCATCGGTGTCACCGGCACCAACGGCAAGACGACCGTCACCCACTTCATCGAGTCGATCGCCCAGCACGCCGGGAAGGTCACAGGTCTCGTCGGCACGATTCACACCCGCTACGCCGGGGTCACGCTCGAGGCGACCATGACCACTCCCGAGGCTCCCGAGTTCCAACGCCTGCTCGCCACGATGCGGGATGCCGGCGTGTCGATCGTCGCTGCCGAGGTCTCGTCCCATGCCCTCGAGCTGGGTCGGGTCCGGGCCACCCGCTTCGATGTGGCCGCCTTCACCAACCTCTCCCAGGACCATCTCGACTTCCACGGCGACATGGAGTCCTACCGCCGGGCCAAGGAGCGCCTGTTCTCCGAGTACGAGGTCGGGACCGCCGTCTTCAACATCGACGATCCCGTAGGTGCCGGATTGGCAGCCGACTACGAGGGTCGTGCCCTCACGGTCGGCCCGGGAGGAAGTGTCTCGATTCACAACGTCGCCTCGGAGCGAGGCGGTACCCGCCTGCACATCGAGACGCCGGATGGCGGGATGGACGTGGCGGTCCCGATCGTCGGCGAGTTCAACCTCTCCAACCTGGCCATGGCGGTGGCGTGCTGTCTCGGGGCGGGGATCGCCTTCAGCGACATCGCCGAGGCTGTCCCGGGGCTAAGGGGTGTGCCGGGCCGCTTCGAGGTGGTCTCCGGTGACGATCCGATCACGGTCGTCGTCGACTACGCCCACACACCAGAGGCGGTGGCCCGGGCGGTCAACGCGGGTCGCCAGCTCACGGGACGACGGGTCATCGCCCTTCTCGGGGCCGGCGGAGATCGCGATCGGGCCAAACGGCCGGCTATGGGCGGGGCACTCTCTACTGCGGATCTGGCCATCGTCACCAGTGACAACCCACGCACCGAAGACCCCTCCGCGATCATCGCCAGCGTCGTCGCCGGGATTCCGGACGGCTCGAACACCATCGTCGAGGTCGACCGCCGCACCGCCATCGAGATCGCCATCGACGCCGCCGAGGACGGTGATGTCGTGCTCATCCTCGGAAAAGGGCACGAGCCCTATCAACAGATCGGGTCTGAGCGGCTTGCCTTCGATGATCGGGATGTTGCGGCGACCGTCCTCCACCAGCGACGTAGTTCCACTGAATCCAACCCCGAATCGGGGAGCATTACGTCGTGATCGCCCTTCTGATCGCCGCGGCCCTCGGTCTGCTCCTGTCGATCTTCGGCACGCCCCACGCCATCCGGATCCTGCGTCGTCGCGAGATCGGCCAGTTCATCCAGGAGGACATCCAGGGGCAGCACGCCCACAAGCAGGGAACCCCCACGATGGGAGGGATCGTCTTCGTGAGCGCTGCCGTCATCGGTTGGCTACTCGCCCATGTCCAGGTGTGGACACCGGAGGCGGGGTTCAGCGTCAGCTTCCGACCGTTCGGCCCTGGAGGCTGGCTCGCCGTTCTCGCCCTGGTGGGCATGGCGGTGGTCGGGCTCCTCGACGACTGGATCAAGTACTCCCGCCAGCGAAGTCTCGGGCTGTCCAAGACCGCCAAGTTCGGCGGCCAGATCGGGATCGCCGCCCTCTTTGCATTCTTCGCCACCAAGGAGGGGATCATCACCGAGATCTCCTTCGTCCGACCGCTCGGTGAGTCCTGGGACCTCGGCCCCTTCTTCGTGGTCTGGGTGCTGCTCATGCTGACCGGGGCGGCCAACGGTGTGAACCTGGCCGACGGGATGGACGGCCTCGCCGCCGGGTCCTCGGCGCTCGTGGTCGGCGCTTACACGATCATCGCCTTCTGGCAGTACAGGAACTCCGACGCCTTCCGACCCGATGCCATTTACGAAGCGCTGTCACCACTGGAGCTGGCGATGATCTCGGCTGCGATGTTCGGGGCACTCCTCGGCTTTCTCTGGTGGAACGCACCGCCTGCCAAGATCTTCATGGGCGACGTGGGGAGCCAGGGGATCGGCGGCCTGCTCGCCGCTCTCGCCCTCTTGAGCAACACCCAACTGCTGCTGGCCCTGATCGGCGCCATCTTCGTGGCCGAGACCGTCTCGGTCATCGCCCAGGTGGCCAGTTTCAAGCTCACGGGCAAGCGGGTCCTCCGAATGTCCCCGCTGCACTTCCACTTCGACCTCGGAGGCTGGCCGGAGACGACTGTCGTCATCCGGTTCTGGATCCTCACCGGCATCGGTGTGGCCCTGGGCCTCGGATTCTTCTACGGCGACTTCCTGATGCTGGAGGGGATCCTGTGACCCGTGCTCTCATCCTCGGAGCCGGTGTGTCGGGCCGTTCCGCCGCCAGGCTCGCCCTTCAGTTGGGCATGACCGTCACGGTCTACGACGAGAGTCTCGTGTCGGCACCGGTCGAGCCCGGGGTCGGCGTCGCCTCCGGGTCGTGGGACCCGATCCTCCTCCACGGCGTCGATCTCGTGATCGCCAGTCCCGGGTTCCCCGAGCGCTCCCACCCGGTCGTCGAGGTCCTCGAATCAGGTATCCCGATCTGCAGTGAGATCGAATTCGCCTACCGCCACGTGAAGAGCCCCATCGCCGCCGTCACTGGTACCAACGGCAAGACGAGCGTCACCGAGGCGACGGCGGCCATGCTCGATGCCAGCGGTCTCGATGCACCCGCCACCGGCAACATCGGTGCGCCTCTGTCCGATTTCACGACCGACCACTACGACGCCCTCGTCGTCGAGGTGTCCAGCTTCCAGCTCCGGTTCACCGAGGAGTTCCACCCCGAGGCGGCAGCCATAACGAACGTCGCCGTCGACCATCTCGATTGGCACGGATCCGCCTATGCCTATGCCGCGGCCAAGGCGAAGATCTTCGCCAACCAGACCTCCAGCGACCTCCTCGTCTACGACGCCGACGACGAAGGCGCGTCACGGTTGGCCGAGACGGCGACATCCGAGCTGTTCCCGGTCTCGGGCCATCGCATTCCCGAGGGCGGTGGTGGCTACGACGGACGCAACCTCGTCATTGGCGACGTGGCGATCGACGCAGGCGAGCTCGTGTCTCGTGATCCGATCCACCTCGTCAATCTGTCCTGCGCCGCTGCTCTGGCTCGAAGGATGGGCGCCAGCGCAGAAGGTGTCGCCTCCGGTGCGATCCACTTTCAACCGGGCGCTCATCGTCGTCAGTTGATCGCCGAACGCGGTGGAGTCTCCTGGGTGGACGACTCCAAGGCGACCAACCCGCACGCCGCCGTTGCATCGATCAGATCGCACGGCCCCGTGATCCTGATCGCAGGGGGTCTGGCCAAGGGCATCGACCTCAGCCCGGTCACCGACGAGAGCAACGTGAAGATGGTCATCGGTATCGGGGAGGCCGGCCCGGTCCTGGTCGAGGCGGCCGGGGAGAGAGGTCGTCTGGCCGGCACCATGGAGATCGCCGTCGAGGTCGCCGCAGGTCTCGCCGTGCCCGGTGACACCGTGCTCCTCGCCCCGGCGTGTGCCAGCTTCGATCAGTTCACCTCGTACGGGGCTCGCGGAGACCGTTTCGCCGAGCTGGTTCACGAGAGACTGGGAGCTGACAGGGAATGACCGCCAACGTCACTTCACTGGCCAAGGTCCGCGCCGCGGCGCGCGACAAACTGGCCCGTCAGAAGGTGAATGATCGCGCCACAACGACCCTTCTCGTCCTGGTCGTGGTCCTGGTCGTGGTGGGTCTGGGTGTGACCATGTCCGCCTCGTCGGCATACGCTCTCAACCAGACGGAATCCCAGGATCAGTGGCGGTTCCTGAAACGTCAGCTGGTGGGCGTCGGCCTGGGGACGTTGGCACTGCTGGTCGCCTCCCGGGTCCCCTACAGGATCTACCGACGACTGGCGTTCCCCGCTTTCCTGGCCACGGTGGGTCTGCTGATCGCGGTGGAAGTGAGAGGAATCACCGAGGGGGGAGCCACGAGATGGCTGAGTCTCCCTGGACTGACGTCGTTCCAGCCTTCCGAGCTGGCCAAGGTGTCGGTGGTGTTCGTCCTGGCCTACCTCCTCGAGAAGAAGGCGAAGCTGCTCACCAGCTTCGCCCATTTCATCGTCCCGGTGGCAGCGACGCTCGGGGTCGTGGGCGTCCTCGTCATTCGCCAGCCGGATCTCGGCACGCTGATCATCATCGGAGCTGCGGCCCTCGCCGTGATCGTGGCTTCCGACGTCCCGATGAAATTCGTCCTCGTCCTCGGGCTGTTGGCCGTTCTGGCCACGACGTATCTGGCGTTCGAGGCCGACTATCGAGCCAGCCGGATCGATTCGTTCCTCGACCCGTACGCCGACCCGTCCGGTGACGGTTATCAGGTGATCCAGGGCTACTACGCGTTGGGGAACGGTGGGGTGTTCGGCGTTGGGCTCGGTGCTTCACGAGCACGGTGGTTCTATCTGCCCAACGCGCACACCGACTTCATCTTCGCCATCATCGGTGAGGAGACCGGTCTCGTCGGTGGCCTCACGGTCATCGCACTGTTCATCGCACTCGCCGCCGCTGGTTGGGTCGTGGCGGTGAGGGCCCCGGATCGATTCGGCCGGATGGTGGCTTCCGGGATCACGGTCTGGCTGTCGTTCCAGGCCCTCGTGAACATCGGCGGGGTTCTCGGCGTCCTCCCCATCACCGGCATCGCCCTGCCATTCGTCTCCTACGGGTCGACCGCGCTCGCGGTGTCCATGGGTGCCATCGGCATCCTGGTCAATATCGCCCAGAACGGAAGAGGGCCCGCCCCGGCCAAACCGGTCGCCACTCAATCCGGAAGCTCCGGGTGAGGGGCGATGGATGACCTACCTGATCGCGGCCGCGGGGACGGGGGGTCACGTGTTTCCCGGGCTCGCAGTCGGTGAGGCCCTGCTCGAACTCGGTGTCGCCCAGGAAGACGTGATGTACGTCGGGGGGGACCGACTCGAGGCCGAGGTGTACCCGGATCACGGCTTTCACTTCTTCAGTGTCGAGCTGGCCGGTCTGAAACGATCACTGACCCTCCAGAACGCCCGCATCCCCGGAGTCGTGGCGCGCGCCCGAAACGCAATCTCCTCCGAGATCGAGGACCGCAAGGTCAGAGTCGTCCTCGGCATGGGCGGATACGTCACCGTGCCGGCCGGTCTCGCAGCACGACGCAACCGGGTGCCACTCTTCAACGCCGAACAGAACGCCGGAGCCGGGCTGGCCAACCGCATCGCGGCTCGGTGGGCGCGACGCACCTTCACGTCCTTCCCCGAGACGAGAGGTCTGCCGGGAGCCGAGTGGACCGGGAACCCGGTGCGGGAGGCCTTCTGGACCTTCGACCGAGCCGGGCTCTCACCCACGGCCCACGACCACTTTGGCCTCGACCCCGACCGGAGGACCGTCGGAGTCTTCGGCGGCTCGCTCGGCGCTGGTGCCATAAATGAGGCGATAGCCGATTGTCTGAGCACTTGGAGCGGCCCCGAGGTCAACGTCGTCCATCTCACGGGAGCGGCCCATCTCGACGAGATGGACAGTCGGGATGCCCATCCGAGCGTCAGGTGGGTCCGTCGAGGGTTCGAAGACCGGATGGAGCTGTTCTACGCCGCATCCGACCTCGTGGTGGCACGTGCCGGTGGGGCTGTGGCCGAGTTGACCGCTACGGCCACCCCTTCGATCCTGGTACCCGGTGACTTCGGATCGGGTGGGCACCAAACGGAGAACGCCACGGCTCTGGTCAGGATCGGCGCAGCTGAAGTGGTGGCACAAGCCGATCTCGCCAGGCTCGGCGGCTTTCTCGAGGGTCTGATCGCAGACGAGGACCGTCTCGCCACCATGGCATCCGCCACCGCCGCGCTCGCCAAACCCGAGGCCGCTCTTACCATCGCCAACGTGATGATCGAGGCGGCGAGATGAGTCTCCCAGAGGGTCGTGTCCACATCGTTGGGATCGGCGGTGCGGGCATGAGCGCCATCGCCAAGCTCCTCGTCGCCAGCGGCCACGAGGTGTCTGGTACCGACCTCAGATGGGGAGCGGCGGTTCAGGCGCTCGCCGACCTCGACGTCGACGTCGCAATAGGCCACCATCCCGAGAAAGTCGTAGGTGCGGGCCTGGTCGTGGCTTCCTCGGCGGTTCCCGATTACGACGAGGAGTTGACGGAGGCGCGCAACCGGGGTCTACCGGTCTGGCGCCGCCCCGAGTTGCTCGCCGCCATCACCGGAGGGGTCCCCACCATCGGCGCCACCGGGACTCACGGGAAGACGACGACGACCGCGATGCTGGTCACGGCCTTGCGTCGCATGGGAGAGGACCCCTCCTTCATCGTCGGAGGCGACCTGGTCGATCTGGGCACGAATGGCCACTACGGAACCGACGATCTGCTCGTTCTCGAGGCCGATGAGGCCTTTCGCACATTCGAGAGTCTCGACCTCGCCGGTCTGGTCGTCACCAACGTCGAACACGAGCACGTCGACCATTTCGGTGACGCAGCCGAGCTCGAAGCCAGTTTCAGCGGTGTCGCCTCCGCTGTCGCCGGGCCCGTCGTAGTCTGCGCCGACGATCCGGGATCGCGACGGGTCGGGGAGGCCGTGGGTGCGACGACGTACGGCTTCGACCCCTCCGCCGACTGGGTGATAACCGACCACGTGATCCGCGATGGCCACACCGACTTCACCCTCACCGGAGGACCGGGATCGGTCCGGGTCAACCTGGGACAGCCGGGACGGCATATCGCCCTCAACGCCAGCGGTGCGATCGCACTGCTCGTCGACCTCGGCCGTGATCTGGGAGAGACTGCCGAGGCTATCGCCGGCTACCGCGGTGTCGGTAGGCGCTGGGACCACAAGGGCACCGTGTCGGGAGTGATCCTGATCGACGACTACGCCCACCATCCAACGGAGGTCGCGGCGGTTCTGGATGCGGCGTCGGGATCGACGCCGGGCCGGATCTGGGCCGTGTTCCAGCCACATCTCTACTCACGCACCGAGCGCTTCTCGACAGAGTTTGGGGCCGCACTGGCCCGGGCCGACGTGGCGGTGGTCACGGATGTCTTCGGGGCACGGGAAGCGCCGGTGCCCGGGGTGACGGGGGAACTCGTCGCAGATGCAGTACGGGCGGCCGGTGGCACGGTCCACTATGTGCCACATCGTTACGACGTGGCCAACTTCATCGAGCCGCTCCTCGAATCCGGCGACTTGGTGCTGAGCCTGGGGGCGGGGGACATCACCCTGCTCCACGGCGAGTTGGCGCCGCTTCTGGGAGCACGGCCGTGACCACGGTCGCCAGCCTCATCGCCCAGGGCTTCCTCGAGGAGAACGTCCCGCTTGGGCCCCTCACCACCTACAAGGCTGGTGGACCCGCCCGACTGGTCGCCACCCTGGAGACCCGGACCCAGGTCGAGCAATTGACCGCCACCGGCCTGGCGGGTGAGCTGCCTGTCCTGGTTCTGGGGCGAGGCTCGAACCTGGTCGTCTCCGACCGTGGGTTCGACGGCCTCGTAGTCCGCCTCGGAGGCGATTTCTCCCAGATAGCCGTCGACGGCCTGACGGTTACGGCCGGTGCCGCAGCACCACTGCCAAAAGTGGCACGGGCGTCGGTGGCCGCCGGTGTCGGAGGGCTCGAGTTCTTGGTGGGAGTCCCCGGTTCCGTGGGCGGCGCGATACGTCAGAACGCCGGATGCTTCGGCTCCGAGACCGTTGACTTCCTCGCCAGTGTCGAGATCGCCGAACTCGCCGGTGGGGCCATAGCCGAATACCCGGCATCGGATCTCGATCTCTCATACCGGAAGTCCAATGTGGGATCGACACAGTTGGTCCTGTCCGCGGTGTTCCAGGGGGTAGAAGGGGACCCCCGGCAGGGGAGCGACCTCATGCGGGAGATCACCCGATGGCGGAAGGACAACCAGCCGGGTGGGACGTTCAATGCCGGCAGCGTGTTCAAGAACCCACCGGGGTCGACCGCGGGCGAGATCATCGACAGCCTGGGGCTCAAGGGACTGGCGGTCGGTGACGTGTCGGTCTCAGAGAAACACGCCAACTTCTTCGTCGCCGGCCCCGGAGCCAGCTCCGACGACATCCACGAGCTGGTGTCCCGAGTGAAAGCCGCGGTATTCGAGGCCACAGGCACCAATCTGGAGCCAGAAATCCAGTTCGTGGGCTTTGAGGAATGAGCATCGATCCCAGACTCATCGAGCGACGCAAGACGGTCGCCGAGGACATCGCCAAGAGGAACGTGGGACGACTGCTCAAGTTCCTGGCGGGGCTGCTCGTCGTCGGCGCTCTCGTCTGGTTGCTCTTCTCGCCATGGCTCAGCGTCCGCCAGGTCGACACGGCCGGGATCTCGGTGAGCTCGGCCAACACCATCCTCGCCGACATGGGTGTCATGGCGGGAAGCCCCATGATCCGGATCAGCGAGACGGCGACCGAGGCAGCCCTTCTCGAAGATCCCTGGATCGCAGATGCCGATCTCGCCATGGGGTGGCCCAACCGGGTCACGGTCACGATCGTCGAACGTGTGCCGGTGGCATGGGTCGAGACGGCTGATGGTTGGTCCCGTCGCGCCGTCGATGGCGTCGCTCTGCCCTCCGCAGAGGTGCCCGGCGACGAGTTGGGTCGGGTCCAGATGCCCCACGTGACCGCGGTCGCCGCAACCGGTTCGAGCGAGCTGATCGGGGCAGTTCAGTTTCTCGCAAATCTCTCGCCCCAGGTGGCGAGGGAGACCGTGGTCACCTACCGCCACGGCGAATTGTGGGCGAGTGTCCGGGGCCACGAGGTCAGACTGGGGCGTGAGGTGGAGATGAGGGAGAAAGCGTTCGGTCTCGAGGCACTTCTCGGCCAGAACCTGCCGGAGAGCGCCTCTATCGTGCTCATCGCTCCGACCAACCCGGCTGTCGGCGGTCCGGATATCACCGGGGAGGCGACAGAGGCCACCGCCGACGATGAGTCCGGGGAGGGGGACCAGCCAGTCGAAGCAGAGTCTGGCTCCGGGGAGTCGGCAGAGGACTCCGAGCCGCCCGCAGGTGGCGAGGAGCAGGACGTTGGGCCCGAGGATGACTGATCGTCACGGTAACCTTTTGCTTGAGTCAACCTCTACATGAGGGTTAGGCATTGGGGGTTTACTTTGAATCGGTCTAACGGTAAACCTCTACTTCAACGTTTGACTGATACCGGTTTCTGGAGGATTTCGTGAGCAATGGAAGTGGCGGGTATCTCGCCGTGATCAAGGTGGTCGGAATAGGTGGCGGTGGGGTCAATGCGGTCAACCGCATGGTTGAAGCCGGGGTGCGTGGCGTGGAATTCGTCGCCCTCAACACCGACGCCCAGGCATTGCTGATGTCCGACGCCGATGTGAAACTGGATATAGGACGTGAGGTCACTCGTGGTCTCGGCGCAGGCGCCAACCCCGAGATCGGTCGTGCCGCCGCAGAAGAGCACCGGGCCGAACTCGAAGAGGTCCTCAAGGGCTCGGACATGGTTTTCATCACCGCCGGCGAGGGCGGTGGCACCGGTACCGGTGGAGCCCCCGTCGTTGCAGAGGTCGCCCGTTCGGTGGGAGCACTCACGGTCGGAGTGGTGACCCGCCCCTTCGGATTCGAAGGACGGCGACGCGCCGTCCATGCCGAGCAAGGCATCGACTCCCTGAAGGACGCCGTCGACACGCTGATCGTCATCCCCAACGACCGACTGCTCGATGTGGGTGATCCGTCTGCACCGATGGCGGAGACGTTCCGGCTCGCCGACGAGGTGCTGATGAGCGGGGTCACCGGTATCACTGACCTGATCACGACACCGGGTCTCATCAACGTCGATTTCGCTGATGTCCGGACGATCATGGCCGACGCCGGCTCCGCGGTCATGGGTATCGGGCGCGCCACCGGTGAGAATCGTGCCCGACAGGCTGCGGAACGTGCGATCGCGTCACCGATGCTGGAGTCTTCGATGGACGGTGCCAAGGGCGTTCTGCTCAGTGTCTCCGGGCCCACGAACATGACCCTTCATGAGGCCACAGAGGCTGCGCGGGTCGTTTCCGACCACGCCGATGGCGATGGAGACATCATCTTCGGTGCCATCATCGACGACGACCTGGGACAGGAGATGAAGGTGACTGTCATCGCAGCCGGATTCGAGGGACGTCGCCGGGCCAATCGACCTCAAACCCGTGAGGAGTCGACTCCTCAGCCGTTCGGCGAGCGAGGCGACGACCTCGACATCCCCAGTTTCGTCCAGGGATGATCCAACCCCCCGGCACCGACGGGGTGGCATTCAGCGACAGGTCGGACGGGGACATGCGGGACGATCCCGCCTCCCGGGAGCGACTCTCCAATGGCCTGCGCATCCCGTCGGAGTGGGCGACCGTCAGCCAGGTCCACCGTTCCGATGTGATCGAAGTGGCGGAACCGGGAAATGCCGGGGCGGCCGATGCGTTGTGGACACGGGTCTCGGGTCTTCCACTCGCTGTCTTCACCGCTGACTGTCTCGGTGTCGTGCTGATCGCCGATGCCGGCGTGGGAGTGGCACACGCCGGCTGGCGAGGGGTGGACGCCGGAGTGGTGGCCCGTCTCCGAGAGGAGATGGGTTCGGCCGGCTCCCACCCGGTCCGCGCCTATGTTGGGCCGGGCATCGGGCCGTGCTGTTTCGAGGTCGGCCCCGAAGTCGCCGAACGATTCCCCGGCGCGATATCCCGGACCACCTGGGGGACGCAGTCGGTCGACCTCGCCGCCGCACTCGGTGACCAACTGGCCGGAGTCACCCTGTACACGATGGCGGCATGCACCATGCATGAGGATGCCTGGTACTCCCACCGGCAGGACGGGACACCTGCCCGCTTGGCAACCCTGGGATGGATCAGATGAGTTACGAGTCTGTGATGGAGAGGGTGGAGCGTGCCTGCGATCGTGCCGGTAGGGCCATCTCTGAGATCACGGTCGTCGCAGTGTCAAAGACCAAGTCCCCGGAGGAGATCTTCGAGGTCTACGAGATGGGTCATCGCGACTTCGGTGAGAACCGCTCCGCCGAGCTGGTCGGGAAGGCACCTGCCCTCCCTGACGACATCCGCTGGCATTTCGTCGGGGCCCTTCAGTCCCGCAAGGCACGTGAGGTTCGTCCGATCGCCTGGCTGCTCCACTCGATGGACCGGAGATCCCTGGGAGCCGCCTGGATGAAAGGGCGGGGTCATCCACCACCGGTCCTCGCCCAGGTGAACGTGGGTGAGGAAGACCAAAAGTCGGGGCTGGCGCCGGACATGGTTCGGGAAGGTCTGGGCTGGATGTTCGAGCTCGGTCTCGACGTGCGCGGCCTGATGGCGATCCCACCGATCCCGGATTCGCCGGAGGACAGCCGGGGCCATTTCATCCGGCTGCGTGAGCTGCGGGATCAGCTGACGGTGGATCACCCCTCGGTGCGAGAGCTGTCGATGGGAATGACCGATGACTTCGAGGTTGCGATCGAGGAGGGTGCTTCGATCATACGTGTGGGACGGGCTATCTTTGGCCCACGCAATTCGACCGGAGCGTGAATGTCTTCTCTGTTTTCAAAAGCCCTCGTCTATCTCGGACTCGTGGACGAGGATCAGATCGAGGCAGAGGCTGCTGAGTTGGCCGGGTCACCCAACCAGCATTCGGACCCGATCTCACAGCCGCGCGCCGTCGATGCGCTGGCCGAGGGCCGTCGTGTCGAACCGCCCCCGACCGCACGGGCGGCTACCAGGCCACAGGCTCGGGAGTCGGTGACCAGGACCGACTCGTCCCGACGGGTCGAACCACCGATGACCAGTCCGGTCGTCAGGCCGGTCGAGATTCAGTCAGACATCCTCGTCGTCGAGGAGTTCTCCGATGCGCGCGTCCTGGCCGATCGGGTGAGAGACCGGGTCCCCGTCGTGCTCGACATGAGACTCACCGACCCGGACCTGGTGCGGCGTGTCGTCGACTTCTCGTCGGGCCTCATCTATGCCCTCGACGGTTCCATGCGACGTGTCGGTGACGGGCTGGTGCTCGTGCTCCCGCCCCGGGTCACTCTCAGCCGGGATGAGAAGCGCAGGCTCTCCACGCTTGGCGCTTACGACCTGGACGACGTCGACGACTGACGGTGCGCAATCTCCTCGTCACGCTGCTGACGATCTACTTCTACGCCATATTCGCCTGGGTGATCCTCTCCTGGATACGGGTGTCTTCCACCCATCCCCTGGGGAAGATCCAGATGTTCCTCGACAGGATCATCTATCCGGTCATTCTGCCGATCCGACGGGTCATCCCTCCGATCCGGATCGGAGGTGGCGCGCTCGACCTGTCTCCGATCATCCTGCTGATCGGGATTCAGATCCTGATCAGAATCATCGCTTGACCACTGAACAGTTCGGGGAGCAGGTGCTTGGAAGCCGGCTCCGCGATTCGTATCCTCCCCGGCGACATCGAGAGGTGAACCCATGCTGACGGCAGCCGACGTCGAACAGAAGACATTCTCAACCGCACTCCGCGGCTACGACCTTGACGAGGTGGATGACTTCCTCGACGAGATCGTTGCGACCATCCGTGACCTGACCGACCAATTGGAGGCGGCACAAGCCGCCCCGAAGACCGCCCCTATGCCGATCGCCGCACCCCAGCCGGAGCCGGAGCCCGAGCCTGTCCCCGAGCTGGCAGCAGAACCGGAGCCCGTTGTCATCCCCGAACCGACCCCGGTGGCACCCGTGATCGACGAGAGCGCGATCGGTAGGGCCCTCGTCGCAGCTCAGACCGCAGCCGACAAGCTGATGGCGGACGCCGAGGTCGAGGCCGAGAGGATCGTCACCGATGCCAAGGGCGAGGCCGAGACGTGGCAGGCGGAGAGGGAGGCCAAGAAGGCCGAGGCAGAGGCAGAGATCTCGGCGCTTGCGGCCCGGGTGGCCTCAGTGCGTTCAGAGCTCTCCGTCCTCGCCGGGGAGGTCGCTGAGAAACTCGACGAGATGGACTCGGTCATCGAGGGCACAGATCCTGGCGACGCCGAGACCGGCACCGGCGACGGCGACGGCGCATCGTCCGAAGACGAAGCCATGACAGCCGACTTCGTCGAGGATGGCGCTGACGACGACGATGAGGCATCGGCTGACGACGTGCCTGATGATGGTGCCGGAGCCCCGGACCACCTCGATGCTCTGCTCACCGGAGTAGCTGCCGACCTCCAGCTCGGCGAGGGTGAAGACGAGGACCTCTCAGATGACGAGGACACCGGCGACGATGAGGAGACCGGCGAAGACGAGTGACGGTCAGACTGTTGCGGCTTCTTCGGTCTTGAAGAGAACCCGGTCGAGCACGACGAACTTCACCACCCAGACCACGCCGTAGGCGGCGAGGCTGGTCAGGTTGATGACGAGCGGGCCCGGTTCCCAGCGGTTGTCGACGATCCAGATCGCACCCGTGGAAGCGGCGAACCCGGCCAGCGCCAGGATCCAGAATGGAAGCACCTCGCGCATGAAGTGGTTCTTCCCCCGCTTCTCCCATACCCAGTAGCGACTCAGGATGTACGCCGGGATCGTCCCAACACACACTGCGAATGTGTTCGCCACCACCGGGGGCATATCGCCCCACACCTGGGCGCCGTAGAGGAGCACCTGCCCCAGGATGACGTTGAACGCGCTCACCGCCCCGAATTTGAGGACCTTGGCGCCTTGAGGAGAGCGCACCCAGGCCATGAGATCGTCGATGCGGGAGGTCACGAGGTCATGCTATCGGCAGCCCCACCGGTATTCATAAGCCCGATCAGCGATATTCGATGTCCACTTCGAGCTCGATCGCCCCATCGGGACCGTCGAGTTCGATAGCGGTGGCGAGAACCTCGGCGGCGATCCAATCGCGGTGCTCGGCGACTACGTCGGAGTGTTCCGCACCGAGGCGCAGCTTGATCCGGTCGGTGAGGTCGAGGGCGGCCATCTTCCTCTCCTCGTTGATCGTCCGAATCAACTCGAGTGCCCGGCCCTCGAGGATCAACTCATCGTCGAGTGAGGGATCGATCGCGACACTGATGTTTCCGTCGTGAGCCACCACCCAGCCTTCCAAGATCACCTTTTCAGTCCGAGTCACTTCGTCAGGGCCCAGAGTCTCCCCGGCTGCCTCGACCCCTCCGTCGGGGCGGTCTTCGTAGTCACCGCGGGCCAGTGCCGCCGCCACATCCTTGATCCTGGGGCCGAGACGCGGCCCCGCCATCGGGAAGTTCGGCTTCACCGTCACCTCGACGGTGGTGTCCTCGTCGAAGCTGATCTCCTTGACACGGAGCTCGTCGAGGATCTCGCCGGCGTGTGCCCGGGCCAGATCCGCGTTGCGCACGACCACCCGGCGGAGTGGCTGTCGGAGCTTGATGTTGGCTTCCATGCGGGCGCGTCGGCCCGCCTCGACCACACGTCGGACTGACTCCATCTCGGCGAGCAGCTCCACGTCGACATCGCCGGGCGATGCGGGCCAACCTGCCAGGTGAACCGAGCCGGGTGCGTCCGGGCACGGGCCGGCGACGAGGATCGACCACAGATGCTCGGTCAGGAAGGGCATGACGGGGGCGATGATCCGAACCGCGGTCACCACTCCGACCCAGAGGGTCCGGAACGCGGCCTCGTCGAAGTCGTAGAAACGACGCCTGCTGCGCCGGATGTACCAGTTGGACAGGTCGTCGAGATAGGCCTCGAACGAGGCTATCTGCTCGTCGGTGCGCAGCCGATCGAGACTCTTCTCCGATTCGGCCACAGCCTGGCCGGCACGGGCCAGCAGCCATCTGTCGGTGGTGGTCAACTCGATCCCTGACGGCCCACCGTCGAGATCGCGGTAGGTAGGCGTGAAGCCTTCGATGTTCCCGTAGTCGATGAGGAATCGGGCCGAGTTCCACAGTGTGAGCAGCTTGCGCCGCACCTCATGGGCGCCTTCGTAACCGAAGAGGAGGTTGCGATCGGGGGGGTGTGCGCAGTACATCCAGCGCATCACGTCTGCACCCATGTTCTCGAAGGCGTCCTCGGCACTGATCAGGTTCCCCCACGAACCGTGCATCTCACGTCCGTCCTCGGCGAGCATCTTCTCGTAGCCGAGGACCGACCTGAACGGGGCGACCCCCTCGAGAGCCACCGACATGAACAACTGCGAGTAGAACCAGAGGCGAACCTGCTCCCGCATCTCGGAGACCCAATCGGCGGGGAACCATGTCTGCCAGTACTGGTGGTCGGGCAGGTCAGCGTAGGTGAGTCCGTCTGCCGCCCCATTGGCGTTCCCCTTCGACACCCACTCGGGGTTGTTCCATCCCAGCGTGGAGAACGGGACGATGCCGGCGTCGAGCCAGACGTCGCCGACCTCTTCGATACGCCGGAGCTCGGTGTTGCCGCATTGGTCACAACGGATGGTGACCCGGTCGATCCAGGGACGACGCAGCTCCTCGAGCTGGGAGAACCCGGCGGTGGCCTTGTCCTCGAGCTCTTTCTTTGAGCCGATGACCGTCACATGACCGCATTCGCACGGGTAGAAGGGGAGTGGGAGCCCGTAGTAGCGACGTCTCGAGATGTTCCAGTCGCCCATGTTGTTGAGCCAGTCGTCCATCAACTTGCCCATGTAGGGAGGGGTCCAGTCCACTGTGGCGTTGGCGTCCTTCAGTGGTTGCCTGATCTCTTCGACCGAGATGTACCAATCGTCGGCGACCCGGAATATCAACGGGGTGTCACAGCGCCAGCAGTGGGGGTAGGAGTGGACGTATTCT
This sequence comes from Acidimicrobiia bacterium, assembly GCA_035762545.1. Taxonomy (GTDB): domain Bacteria; phylum Actinomycetota; class Acidimicrobiia; order Spongiisociales; family ZC4RG35; genus JANQRA01. The sequence continues at coordinate 50,716 of DASTOM010000031.1, read as the reverse complement.
CCCGCCTCGACGAGGACCCCCTTTTCCTCCAGGGCGTCGATGATGGGTTGCTTGGCCTCCTCGGTCGACATCCCGGCGAGCCACCCGTAGTCGGGGTAGAAGCGGCCCCCGCCGTCGACGGGCATCAGTACCGGAAGACCGTGGACGGTGCCGAGGTCGAAGTCCTCAGAGCCGGCCCCGGGGGCGATGTGCACCACCCCGGTCCCTTGTTCCATGGTCACCTCGTCCCAGGGGATCACGACGTGGTCGACGCCGATCCCCGCCGGGAGGTCTTCGAAAGGAGCCCGATACGCCCAGCCGACCATCTGGTGGCCCGGCTTGCGTTCCACGAACTCGTCCTCCGGGAATCGCTCGACGGCCACCCAGTCACCATTGGGCCTTCGTCCGTACTCGTGGTCCGGGTGGATCGCAGCCGACACGTTCGCCGGAAGCGTCCACGGAGTGGTGGTCCAGACGACGAGCGCCTCATCGTCCCGGTCGATCAACGGAAAGCGTACGTATAGAGACGGGTCGGACTTCTCCTGATAGACCCCGGACTGCCCGGTTATCTCGTGCTGGCTGATCGAGGTACCACAGCGCGGGCACCATTCGGTCGACCGATGTCCGAGATAGAGCCAGTTTCGGTCATCGAGCGTCTTGAGGAACTTCCAGATGTACTCGATGTTGTTGTCCGAGAATGTCAGGTAGTCGTGGTCCCAGTCCATCCACATGCCGAGACGGCGCGAGCCTCGTCGCAGCTCACGGACGGACCATGCGACCTTCTCCCGACACCGTCGAGCAAACTCCTCGAGCCCGAATGCCTCGATGTCCTTCTTCGAGTTGAGTCCCAATTCCTGCTCGACCCCCACCTCGATCCAGAGACCCTGACAGTCGAATCCGTTCTGATATCGAAGGTCGAACCCTTTGGCGGCCTTGTAGCGCTGGATGACGTCTTTGAGGGTGCGACCCCAGGCGGTGTGGACCCCGAGGGTCTTGTTGGCCGTGACCGGGCCGTCGATGAAGCTGAACGGCTCCGCGCCAGCGGTCTTCTGGCGGAGCTTGGAGAAGGTCCCGTCGACGTCCCACCACTCGAGGATGTGGCGCTCCAGCCCGTCGTGGTCCGGTTGACCCGAAAGGGGCTGGAATACGTTGGTCCGGGCTTCAGGAGTCATGGGATCGGCAGGGTAAACCGTCGGGAGAGTTTGATCAGGTCGAGTTTGGGGCACCTGGGGCGGTCCAGACGTCGATCGTCGTGGGAATTAGCGGTGCGGGAAACGCGTTTGAGGTCTCCACACCGAACGTCGATACTGCCGGCCGGAAACCCGGCCCCACGCTGACGTCGTTGGTAGGGTTCCCGCCTTTTACGAGGTAAGAAATGGCAAGAAAACTGGCCAAAACCACACTCGAGCGTTTCCGGAAGCGACTCGAGGAAGAAAAAGACCGGCTCGAGGAGCAGATCGAAGACTACGAGAGGGTCCTCGAAGAAGCTCGGCTGACCGAGAGCTCATCCGATCGGAGCCCGGATCCGGGCAACGCCGAGGCGAGCTCGATGAAACTCGAGTACGCCAAGGAGCTGTCCATAGAGCAGAACACGCTCGATCTCCTCTCCAAGGTGAACCGCGCCCTCGACCTGGTCGCAGCGGGCACCTACGGGACGTGCGAGTCGTGCGGCACCTCGATCCCGGTCGAGCGTCTGGACGTGCTCCCGTACTCGACCCTCTGTGTCGACTGCGCCTCGCGCGCCTCTTGATCCGGCGCTATGCGATCGGTCTGGGGGTCGCCCTGGGCGTGGTCGTTCTCGACCTGTGGACCAAGAGGTACGCGGCGCTTCACTTCAAAGGAAACCCGGTTGAGCTGATACCCGGCTTCCTCGAATTCACATATGTCGAGAACCCGGGCGGCGCCTTCGGGTCGTTCCAGAACGGCGGGACCATCATCGCCATCGCCGCCCTGGTGGTCACCGGTGTGGTGATAGGGGCATTGGCCGCACCGCGTCCGACGATCGAGACCGTCGCACTCGGTTTCGTCCTCGGTGGGGCAGTAGGCAACCTCATCGACCGGTTCGCCCGCGGGCCCGGTCTCATCGACGGCTCGGTCATCGACTGGATCAATCTCTGGATCATCCCGACCTTCAACATCGCCGACGCATCGGTGACGATTGCGGTCGTCCTGCTACTGATACACGCGTGGCGGAACAGGTAGAGCTGGAGGTCCCGGCGGCGCTGGACGGGGCGAGAGTCGATCGCGCGGTGGCCCAGCTGCTCGAGGTGAGCCGGGCCCGAGCTGTCTTGCTCTGGGACGAGCGTGTGACCGTGGGTGGGAAAGAGGTTCGGCCTTCTGATCGAGTCTCCACTGGAGACGTCATCACCTGCCCCCGCCCCGAGGACATGACGTCGCTGGTGGCCGAAGACGTCCCGTTCGGGGTCCTCTACGAAGATGACGATGTGGTCGTCGTCGACAAGCCGGCGGGCATGGTCGTGCATCCCGGCAGCGGACGTTCCACAGGAACCCTCGCCGCCGGTTTGATCCACAGATACCCCGAGGTGGAGGGGGTCGGCTCCAACGATCGCTGGGGTCTCGTCCATCGGCTGGACAAGGACACCTCCGGAACCATCCTCGTCGCCCGCACCCAGGGTGCTTTCGAGAAGCTCGTGGCCGACCTCCGCCGTCGAAACATAGGTCGCGTTTATCTCGCCCTGGTGGAGGGGAGCATGGGGTCGCCCACCGGGACCATCGAAGCGCCGATCGGTAGGGACCCGACCCGCCCGACGAGACGTGCCGTCACCCACACCGGGAAACACGCCCGCACTCACTATGAGGTGGTGAGGTACTTCGAGATGTCCGACGCCACCCTGATCGAGGTCACACTCGACACGGGCCGCACCCATCAGATCAGGGTCCATCTGTCCGCCATCGGTCACCCCGTGGCCGGGGACCGAACCTATGGGGCCACCCGCCGCGATCTCAACTCGCCGCGCACCTTCCTCCACGCCTCCCGTCTCGAGTTCGACCATCCCCGGACCGGGGATCGGATCTCGGTGAAGGCCCCTCTCCCCGCTGATCTGGCCGGGGTTCTCGACCGTCTCAGCTGAAGCGTCTCGCTGCATACGGCGTCGCTCTTCGCGTCTTGTCCAGCGCAAAGGAAACGACCCGACCTGTTCCTTCCTCTGCGCTGCAATGGTCGCTGTATTTCGCATCTGGTTCAGCGCAAACGAGAGGGTGGCCGAGGTGAGTGCCGGTCTCGTGGTATCGGGGACGCGTCACTACCGTTTCGGGTGTGACCCAGGATCACACCACCGCGGCCCCGGTCTGCTACCGACACCCGGACCGGCACACGCTTCTCAAGTGCAGTCGATGCGATCGGCCGATCTGTGCCTCGTGCTCGATCGACGCCACAGTCGGCCAGCGCTGCCCCGAATGTGTGCGTGAGGAGGGCCCGCAGAAGGTGATCCCGACCGGGCCCCGGCGCACCAGGAACTCGGGTGCGCCGGCAACGATGACCTTCATCGGTTTGGCCGTGGGGTTCTTCTTGTTGGGGAGTCTCGGTGGGATGCGTGAGACCCTCATCGAGAACCTGGCTCAGGCGAATTGGCTGATCGAGGCGGGGGAGTGGTGGCGGCTGTTCACCCCGGTCCTTCTCCACGCCGGTCTCACCCACCTCCTGTTCAACATGTGGGCGCTGTGGGTACTCGGCCCCCAGATCGAGCGGGGTGTCGGGAGCTGGCCCTTCGTGTGCGCCTACCTGGCTTCGGCTGCGGTGGGGGGTGCGTTCGCCTACTTCTTAGGAGGGCCTACCGATGTGGCCGTCGGCGCCTCCGGTGCGATCTTCGGCCTCTTCGGGATCTGGTTGAACTGGGCGGTCCGTCGTCGCAACACCGCACAGGGCCGGATGCTGTTGCGCCAGATCGTCTTCCTGCTGCTCCTCAATGCCGCCCTCCCTCTTCTGATCCCCAACATCGCCTGGGAGGCGCACCTCGGTGGTTTGATCGGCGGATTCGTCATCGGCGAGCTGTGGTCGCGGGTCCGCAACAGGTCCACAACCGCCCTCAGAGTGGTCATCGCTCTCGCCGTCGCTGGCCTCGCCGTGGTCTCGGTGATGCTGTTCTGAGAAAGGGAAATTCCGGGCTGATTGCTGGCCTGCCCCCCGCGACGCGACTACTACTGTCGAGAACTACAAGTCTGTAGTTCTCGGATTCAAACCTCAAAGTGTCATTCGCCCATCTCCATCTCCACACCGAGTACTCACTGCTCGACGGTGCGGCGAGGATCAAGGACGTCGTCGGAGCTGCCGCAGCACTCGGCCAGCCGGCGATTGCGATAACCGATCACGGCAACCTCTACGGCGTGGTCGACTTCGTCAAGGCGGCCCGACAACACGACATCAAGCCGATCATCGGGATCGAGGCCTACTTCACCGACGGCTCACGGTTCGACCGCCCCCCGGCGGATCAGAACAAGCGATATCACATGATCCTCCTCGCCGAGAACGAGATCGGGTACCGGAACCTCCTCCAGTTGTCCTCGAAGTCCTACCTGGAGGGCTATTACTACAAGCCGAGGATGGACTGGGACCTTCTGGCCGAGCATTCCGAGGGGATTATCGCCACCTCCGGCTGTCTCGGCGGCCTGGTGCCGCAACTGCTCGGGCCGGATGCGGTGTCCGAAGAGGGCAACAAGGGCGCGATGCGGGACTTCGAGGCGGCAGTCGCCGCCGCCGGGCGGCTCCAGGACATCTTCGGAAAGGACAACTTCTTCATCGAGGTGCAGGACCACGGGATCGGCGCACAGCACAGGATCATGGAGGACCTGCTCATGGTCTCGCAGATGGTCGGGGCTCCTCTGCTCGCCACCAACGATGCCCACTACACCTCACGCGAGGAGCACGAGGCTCACGACGCCCTGCTCTGCATCCAGACCGGCTCCCTCCGCAACGAGCCCGGCCGGCTCCGCTTCGACGGATCCGAGCACTATCTCAAAACCGGTGAGGAGATGCTCAGGCTGTTCCCGGAGGACCGGTTCCCGGGGGCGGTGTCGAACACCCTCTGGATCGCGGAGCGTGCCGACGTCAACCTCGAATTCGGGAAGCTCCTACTGCCCAATTTCCCCGTGCCCGAAGGCGAGACGGAGGTCACCTACCTCCGCCAGTTGGTCGAGGCCGGGACCCACGAGCGTTACGGGTCGGAGCCGGGCGCGGCCGTCTGGGAGCGGGTCGAGCACGAACTGAAGATCATCGAGGAGATGGGGTTCCCGGCCTACTTCCTCATCGTATGGGACCTGATCAGACATGCCCGTGAGAATCAGATCAGGGTCGGTCCTGGCCGCGGGTCGGCTGCGGGGTCGATCGTCTCCTACGTGCTTCGCATCACCGACATCGATCCTCTCGAGTACGGCTTGATCTTCGAGCGGTTCCTCAACCCGGGACGACGAACCATGCCTGACATCGACATGGACTTCGACGAGAGGTACCGCGGCGAGATGATTCGCTATGCGGCCGAGAAGTACGGCCAGGACCGCGTCGCTCAGATCATCACTTTCTCCACGATCAAGGGAAAGCAGGCGATCAGGGACTCGGCCCGCGTGCTCGGGCACCCTTACTCCCTCGGTGATCGGGTGGCCAAGGCGATGCCACCTCCCATCCTGGGCAAGGATCCCACTCTCGACCAGGTCCTGGTGGCACCGGATCCGGGTGCTCCCTCCGAGGTCCGTGACTGGTACGCCAACGCTCAGGGCCTCAGGGAGCTGTACGAGAGCGATCCCGCCGTGCGTGAGGTCGTCGACGTCGCCAAGGGGCTCGAAGGACTCCGGCGCCAGGACTCGATACACGCCGCGGCCGTCGTCATCGCCCCCGAACCGCTCGACACCATCGTGCCGGTGCAGCGCAAGGGCGAGGGCGCCGAGACCGTCACCCAGTTCGAGATGTACGGCGTCGAGGACCTCGGTCTGCTCAAGATGGACTTCCTCGGTCTGCGCAACCTCTCGATCATGGAGCGCTGTCTCGAACTGCTCCAAGCCCGCGGGGTGACGGTGGACATAGACAACGTCCCGCTCGATGACGAGAAGACCTTCGAGCTATTCCAGGCGGGCGACACCATCGGCGTGTTTCAGATGGAAGGCACGGCGATGCGGGCCCTGCTCCGATCACTGAAACCGGACAGGTTCGAGGACGTGATCGCAGTGAACGCGCTGTTCCGCCCGGGCCCGATGGGGGCGAACATGCACAACCTCTATGCCGACCGCAAGAACGGACGGGCGGCGGTGGAGGAACTGCACCCCGCAGTGACCGCCAGCCTCGAGGACACCTATCAGATCATGGTGTACCAGGAGCAGGTGATGAAGGTCGCCCAGGACCTCGCCGGTTACTCGATGGCGGACGCCGACAACTTGCGACGGGCTATGGGGAAGAAGATCAAGTCCGTGATGGCCGCCGAGGAGGAGAAGTTCATCGCCGGCTGTGTCAGCCAGGGACACACCGAACAGACCGGTCGGGAGATGTTCCAGCTCATCGGGCACTTCGCCGGCTACGGCTTCAACAAGTCACACAGCGCCGGATACGGCCTGGTGGCCTATCAAACGGCCTATCTGAAGGCCCACTACCCGGCGGAGTATCTCGCCGCCCTGCTCACCGCCACCAAGCGGGACAAGGACCGCACCGCCATCTATCTCAACGAGTGCCGTCAGATGGGCATCGAGGTCCTGGTTCCGGATGTCAACGAGAGTGAGACCGACTTCACGGTTCACGACGGGCGGATCCGATTCGGTCTCTCCGCAATCCGCAACGTCGGGGAGGGCGTGGTGGACAAGATCGTCGAGGCGAGGGCCGACGGCCCCTTCGAGTCCTTCCTCGACTTCGTCAACCGTGTCGACGTGTCCGCGCTCAACAAGCGCACCGTCGAGTCGCTGATCAAGGCCGGAGCCTTCGACGCCCTCGGCGGAAGCAGGAAGGGCCTCACTCTGATGCACGAGACGGTGTTGGACGCAACGCTGGAACGGCGGCGAAACGAAGAGATGGGCCAATACTCGTTGTTCGCCGGGGACGACGACACCGGTCAGGAGGAGAACTTCAGCTTCCCGGAGGGTGAGTGGTCACAGAAGATCAAACTCGCCTTCGAAAAGGAGATGCTCGGCCTGTACGTGTCAGACCACCCCCTGTTGGCCGTGGGCCCGTCGCTGGCCGCCGCCACCACCACGACCATCGCCGAGCTCGACGAGTTGACCGATCGAACGTCGATAACTGTGGGGGGTCTCGTCGGTGCGATAACCAGACGATGGACCAAGAACGGCGACCCGATGCTGTTCTTCCAGCTCGAAGGTCTGGAGGGCTCGGTGGAGACACTTCTGTTTCCAAAGACCGTCCACGACTTCGGGCCCCTGGTGGTCGAAGACGCGGTGCTGATCGTCTCCGGGCATCTCGACCATCGCGGTGACGACGTCAAGGTCGTGGCGCGAGAGATCAAAGAGCTGGCAATCCGGGATGACACCAGTGTCCGCCTCGCCGTTGCGGCCCAGAGGCTCACCCCCGAGGTGGTCACCAGTCTGAAGACCATCTTGCGTAATCATCCCGGCCCCGCCTCGGTGTTCTTGAACCTCACCGACAACGGTGACACCAAGGTCCTCAAGCTGGGCGACGACCACAAGGTGGAGCCCCGATCCGCCCTCTTCGCCGAGCTCAAAGAGCTCCTCGGACCTCGCGCCATCCTTTGAGGGCGCCGTTAGGGCAACGCCGTGGCTCGACCGATCTGCGCCATGGCGGCGGTTCGGCCGTGCTTGCGGCCCAGGGCGTATGCGACGACGGCTGCTGAGACTGCCAGCGTCATCGCTCCACTGAAGGCAAAGACACGTTTCGTCTTCCGGGCGAAGATGACGATCGGCCACCCGCGTTCCCGGGCCACGTCCTCCAACTCCGAGTCGGGGTTCACCGCAACCGGATGGCCCACCATCTCCATCATCGGGAGATCGGACACCGAGTCCGAGTAGGCGTAGCTCAGCTCTAGGTCGTAGCCCCGGTCGCTGGACAGCTTCTCTATCGCTTGCGCCTTGCCCGGCCCATAGATGAACGGCCCGTCCAGCTCGCCGGTGTAGCGCCCGTCGACCACCGCACCCCTGGTGCCGATCGCTCCCGTCATCCCCAGGGCCCCACTCAGGGGCTCGACGATGCCCTGTGGGCTGGCCGAGACGATCCACGTGTCCCGCCCCGCCTCATGGTGCATTGCGATCAGCTTCCGTGACTCCGGTCTCACCCGGGCCACCAGTCTGGGCAGGACCGCTTGTCCGATCTGGTCCAGATCCGAGACTGATGTGTCCTTGATCCTCATCAGGAACTCTGTGTGGACGTCGGTCGTGGCCCCCTCACCCTTGTCGCCGGTGAGTGCGAACATGATCGCGTCGGTACCCCAGTTGATGAGCTCGGCGCGCGTCGCCATGCCCTGGCGCCAGGCCTCGACCGCGAACGGGAACGCCGAAGCCCCGGAGATGAGGGTTCTGTCGAGATCGAAGAATGCTGCGGCTTCGGCCATCACCAGAGATTATCCCCTGTCAGGGGAGAACCCGCTCCCACGGGATTCCGTCGGCGTCGTCGAGAAGGGCGGCCAGGCCCTCGAGATCGGTCGGGGGGTTGGAGCGCCAGGGGACGGTGGCCACCCGGGCTCCGTACCTGCTCGAGAATTCACCGCGCGCATCTGCCTGGCGCACGGTTTCCGCACTCCACTGCTCGACGACCCGGCTCACCGGTGCCGACAGGTTGGAAACGGCCCGGACGTCCGCCCACTCCCGGGGTAGCGCCCGGTTGAAGACCACCGCCGCCGGAGTGGAGGCGAGGTCGGGGAGTTGGCGATAGAAGCGCACCGCCTCGGCAACCGGAGCCGGGTCGGCGGTGGTCACGACGAGGATGGTCGAGTCCCTCATCACCTGCTCGATCTCCCGGCCCCTGCGGGCCACACCGTCGTACGTGGTCCGCAGGTCGAGCAGGAACTCACTGATCCGCTCCAACAGCCCTGATCCCAGGACGGTGTCGGCGATCCTCAGGATCGGCTTGGCGGCACGGTCGTAGAAGAAGCGCCGGCCGGGCAGAGGTCCTCCAGTTATCCAGCGCAGCAGCCTCCCGCCGACGAGATCGGCCATCTGGGCCGGGGCCGTGAAGAAGTCGATACCGCCTCCCGATGGCGGCGTGTCGACTATCACCAGATCCCAGGCTCGGGCCTGCACGAAGGTCGCGGCCTGGTCGGCGGCGGCGTAGGCCTGGGAGGCGGGAAAGTGCTCGGACGCCGCCCGGAAGAACTCGTTGTCGGCGAGCCGGGTCGCCACCTCGGGGTCGGCATGGCGCACGGCGACGGCACGCCACGAAGCCGCCGAGTCCAGCATCGCCGCCCAGAGATTCGGCTCGTCTTCGTGTGGTTGGGGCTCGTCACCCAGATCGGCCAAACCCAGGGCAGAGGCGAGACGGCGGGCGGGGTCGACCGTCACCACCAGCGTCCGGACCCCGTCACGAGCGGCTCGGACCGCGAGCGCCGCGGAGAAGGTCGTCTTGCCGACCCCGCCCGCTCCGGTGACCAGGACTGTTCGGCTCACGTCAGCACCTCGAGGTCGTCGCTGAGATGCGCTGCCACCTCTCCTGGGGTGAAAAGACCGAACAGGTGGGGCAGGACGAGGTCGGGCGGAAGACGGTGGAGCCACTCCTGCTGTTCGGTCCACAGCGACTTGTGCAGCGTGACCATCTCACCGGCGATCCCGTCGGGGGTCTTTGCCCTCAACTCCTCCAGCACCCGGTTGGCTATGACGGTCGGGGTCCCGACCACCTTGGTCTCGTTGACCCAGTCGATGGTCTCGAGCGTCTCCGTGGTGGGCAGCTCCTCAGGGAGCGTGACCAGGACGAGTTCGGTGATGGCGGGATCTGACAGTGTTGCCTCCATCCAATCGGATTGGGAACGAATCCGCCCGGTGGCCACCAGCTCTGCGATCGATCTCGGCGCGCGCAAATAGCTGGCGATCTGTCCGGTGGGTGGTGCGTCGACGATCACCAGGTCCCACCGGTCCTCCCGCACCTCCCAGAGGATCTTTCCGATCGTGACGATCTCACGGACGGCGGGCGCAGCCGTCGCCAGCGCGTCGAACGCCCGGGCCACTGCTCCGAACCGGCCCATGCCGGGGAGTTTGAGCTGGAGCTGGAGGTACTCGAGTAGAGCCTCGGATCGGACCATGTGCATGGCGTGGAGGCCGGGTCGCACCTCGCGTGGCTCGAACTCGAGGTGGCCGACGCCGAAGTGAGCGGCAAGGCCACCACCCGTCTCCATCTCGACGGCGAGGATGCGTAGCCCGTGGCGCTGGGCCATCAGGCCGATTCCGGCGGCCACGGCCGACTTCCCGACCCCTCCCTTGCCGGAGACGATCACCAGACGCTTGTCGAGCATCCGGGCTCCGTCTCTCAGTCGTTGCCTTGGAGTGGGATCTTCAGGACGAGGTGGGTGTCATCGAGCTCCCATGTGGCGTTGGCCAGGAGGGCGTAGTCCGTGTAGTCGTTCTGAGCCTGGTCGATGAACTTCTTGCGCTCTTCGCCCGCGACCGGCGGGAGGGGGCGGTCGCGGACGGCCTGGGCCCGCTGCCCGAACCTCTCGATCATCGCGTCCACGTCGAATTGGGCCATATCCGTGACCCTAATCCCGTTCTGTGCGGGTCAAAGGCGGCTCAGCCGCGGGCAAACCGGACAGACTGGTGGAGAACCTTCGAGGATGGCACCGATGGCGACGCGGGTGGTCCTACGATGGCGGGGTGCGGCAATATCACGACCTTCTCACCCGTGTGCTCGCCGAAGGGGTGGAGAAGAGCGATCGGACCGGCACCGGGACCCTGTCCGTCTTCGGCCATCAGATGCGTTTCGACCTCGGGGAAGGATTCCCCGTCGTCACCACCAAGAAGGTGCATCTGCGGTCTGTGATCGGCGAGCTCTTCTGGTTCCTGCGCGGCTCAACGAACGTGGACTGGCTCCAGGACCATGGAGTGACGATCTGGGACGAATGGGCGGACGACAAGGGGGAGCTGGGCCCGATCTACGGCTATCAGTGGCGTTCCTGGCCCACTCCCGACGGGTCACATGTCGACCAGATAGCCCGGGTGATCGAGTCGATCAAGTCAAGTCCGGACTCGCGGCGGCACATCGTGAGCGCGTGGAACGTCGCCGACATCGACGAGATGGCGCTCCCTCCGTGCCACACGATGTTCCAGTTCTACGTCGCGGACGGGCGGCTCAGCTGCCAGCTCTATCAGCGGTCCGCAGACATCTTCCTGGGGGTGCCTTTCAACATCGCTTCGTACGCCCTGCTCACTCACATGATCGCCCAGGTCTGCGATCTGGAAGCTGGTGACTTCGTGCACACTCTCGGCGACACCCACCTCTATCTCAACCACGTCGATCAGGCCCGTCTCCAGTTGGAGAGGGAGCCCCGGCCGCTTCCCACCCTGAGGCTCAACCCGCAACGCCGTTCCATCGACGAGTTCGTCATCGGGGACGTCGAGGTGCTCGGCTACGACCCCCACCCGGCTATCCGCGCCCCCATCGCGGTCTGAAGGCCAGGTGCCTCGTACCGTCATAGTTGCGGCCGTTGGTCGCAACGGGGTCATCGGGGTCGAGGGCGGCCTTCCTTGGCGAATCCCCGAAGACATGTCCCGGTTCAAGGAGATGACGATGGGGCATGCGCTGGTGATGGGGAGGTCGACGTTCGAGTCGATCGGCCGGGTGCTGCCCGGCCGGACCACGATCGTCCTGACCCGAAACCCCGGCTGGGCCCACGAGGGAGTGGAGGTGGCGGCGTCGCTCGAGACGGCGATTCGGGTAGCCCATGAGTCAGGGCGTGATGCCTTCATCGCAGGTGGGGCGGAGGTCTATCGGGCCGGTCTCGAGGTCGCCGATTTGATGGAGCTCACCGAGGTGGACGTGGCCCCGGACGGCGACACTTACTTCCCTGCTGTGGACTGGGATCAATGGCGGGAGACCGGCCGGGACCACCGCGACGGCTTCGCCTTCGTCACCTACGAGCGGGCGTGAAGGTCACCGGATAGCGACCACACGATGGTTACCTTGTGGTTGTCGTGGCCATTTTCTTCGTCAGGTTGGGAGTGTTTCTCCTCATCGTCGCCGCGGTGGCGATCGGCGTCGTCCCCATTGCCATCCTGATCGACCTTCTCGGCGGCGGCACCGGATGGGGCATCTGCCCGGACGGGCTCGAGTTGTGTCACCGTCCCTATTCCGCCGGTCCCGAACTCATAGTCGTCCTCTCTGCTGCGTTGTTCCTGGTTCTCGCCGGGATCCGTCTGCTGATGAGGTTGGCCCGTCGGCTTCAGGCCGACACCTATCAGATCACTCAATGAGCGGGTGTGACCGCCTCGGCATCCCTTGAGGCCTGATCCTTCTGTCTCGTGACCACCAGGTAGATGGCGATGACGACGAAGGCGGCGCCGAGCCACCCGGCCGGAGTCAGTCGCTCGCCGAGCACCACCCATCCCGCGGCGACTCCGAATGCCGGTTCGGCGGCGAGAACCACCGCCGCAGTGGTCGCACCCACGACGGTCTGAGCCCAGATCTGGAGAAGGAACGCACCGGCAGTCACACCGATGCCGGTGATGGCGAGTGCGCCCCACACCGACCGGTCGGGAAGGGCGACACCACCTTCGAAGATCAACGCGGCGGGGAAGGCGAGGACCGTTGTCACCACCAGTTGCACGGTCGTGAACGGCACCACCGGATGTCGGTGGGCATAGCGGGCGAGGGCCACGATGTGGAAGGCGAAGGCGAGGGCGCAACCGACAGTGAGCAGGTCACCGGGCCCGAGATTCTCGGCGTCGATGCCGGTGAGGAGGAACACGCCGCCGAAGGCGAGCGCTGCAGCTCCGACGACCCACGTGCTCGGGGCCCGTCTTGCGAAGAGTGCAGCCAGGAAAGGGGTGAAGATCACATATAACCCGGTGATCAGGGCCGAGTTGGTCGCCGTGGTGAACTGGAGCCCGGCCGTCTGCAGCGCGTACCCGGTGAACAGGGCCACGCCGGCCAGCGCACCGTGTCTCCATATGGGCTGCCCCCGCGGAATGGCGAGCGCACCGAGGACCAATGAGCCGATCAGGAAGCGCCAGGCGACGAAGGAGAGAGGACCGATGGAGTCCAGGGCCGACTTGACCACCACGAACGTCGCCCCGAAAAGGAACGCAGCGGCGATGATCGCGCCCACCGCCCGGCTCTCTCTGGACTGAAACACCACCGGGAGCGTAGGGAGGCGCCGGTCGGTCCCGATACTGTGTCGGGTCCATGCCTGGAGTGAGAGCCGACGGATCAACACCGAGCGCATCAGACCGGGGCAAGGCGCGTGCCGTGCTCAACCGTCTGATCGCCCGATACCCCGAGGCGAAGACGGCACTCGACTACGAGAATCCATGGCAGCTCCTCGTCGTGACTGTCATGTCGGCACAGACCACCGACGAGAACGTCAACAAGGTGGCTCCAAACCTGTTTGCCCGGTTTCCCGGGCCGTCCGAGCTCGGAGACGCCAACCCCGAGGAGGTCGAGAAGATCATCTACTCGACCGGGTTCTTCCGGCAGAAGACCAAGTCGATCATCGAGCTCTCCCAGGACATCGAAGAGAAGCACGACGGTGTCGTTCCCACCGAGCTCGACGAGTTGGTGACGCTGCGAGGCGTGGGAAGGAAGACCGCGTCGGTGGTCCTCGCAGAGGTCTGGGACATCCCGGCGATCGCAGTCGACACACACGTCAAACGGGTCACCACTCGTCTCGGCCTCACCAAACAGACGGACCCGGCGAAGATCGAGACCGATCTCAGGGCCCTGTACCCCGTCGAGACCTGGTCCGGCCTCTCGATGAGATACATCCAGTTCGGGCGGGACACCTGTGACGCGCAACGGCCCCGCTGCGGGGAGTGCGAGATGTTCCGTCTGTGCGAGTGGCCGCAACGCTTCGAGGTGGCCGGGAAGAAACCGAGGTGACGACGAGGCTCCGTCCGGTCGACAGAGAAATCTTTCGACTGGCGGTCCCGGCCCTCGGTGCTCTTGCGATCGACCCACTCCTCACCCTGGCTGACACGGCGTTCGTTGCTCGGCTGGGCACTGTCGAGCTGGCCGCGCTGGGGGTTGACGCCGCGATCCTCACGCTCGCCTTCTTCGCCTTCAACTTCCTCTCGTTCGTGACCACGCCTCTCGTCGCCAAGGCGCTGGGAAAGGGTGAGGTCGAGGAGGCAAGGCACTATGTCGCAACCGTCCTCGTCCTGGCCGTCCTCCTCGGCATCATCATGACGGTCCTCGTCGAGGTGCTGGCACCGACCTTGGTGGGGTGGATGGGTGCCGAGGGCGAGGTGGCCACCGAAGCGGTCAGCTATCTCCGGATCCGGGCGTTCGCCACGGTCGCCGTCCTCATCGTCACCGCCGGTCACGGCACCTTCAGGGGTCACAAGGACACCAAGACCCCCTTCGTTGTCGCCCTGGGCGTGAACGGGATCAACCTGGTGCTCGACCCGATCCTGATCTTCGTCGTCGGCTGGGGTCTGGAGGGAGCCGCCATCGGCACGGTCATCGCACAATGGGTCGGCGCCTTCTGGTTCCTCCGTCTCATCGTCAGCCGGCAGATGGCGACCCGCCCCCGCCGCTTCGCCGACAGTGTCCCGGCTCTGGTGACTCTGGGGCGCAACGGTGGGCTATTGATGATCAGAACCGCTTTCCTGCTCGCCGCGTTCACCTTTGCCGCCGCCACAGCAACTCGCATCGGTGTCGTGGAGATCGCCGCGCATCAGTTGGCTGTTCAGCTGTTCCTGCTCTCAGCGATGCTCGCCGATGCTCTCGAGGTGGCGGCACAGGCGATGGTGGCGGATGAGAGCGGGTCCGGTGACGAGGCCTCCCTACGGGCCCTCTCGCGTCGGCTTCTTGCATGGGGCGCTCTCGTAGGGGTGGTCCTACTTGTGTTCGTCGGGTTTGCCCGATATGGCCTGCGGTTCCTGGCCAGCGACGACCAGGTCGGCGATCTTGCGGTCCAGGCTGCGGGAGTGGCGGCACTCCTCGAACCGGTGGCCGCAGTCGTGTTCGTCGCAGACGGGATCTTCGTCGGTCTCCTCGCCGTTGGGACCATGGCCCTCTCCACCGCTCTCGGAGCCATCGTCGCGATAGCCCTCATGCAATGGTCTGCCCTTGGCGATTCCCTTCTCGGGATATGGGTCGCTCTCGGGGTGTTTCTCGTCCTGCGGGGGATCGTGTTCCTGGCTGGCTACCGACGAGCAGTGGTCACTGCTGTCAGATCCTGACCCCTGGTCTCGTCGAGAGTTGCCGTCAACAGCACGGCGATAGCCGTACCGATCGCCAGCAGGTAGATCGTGTTGGACAGTCCGAGTGCATCGATAGTCCACACACCGGAGATGAGCCCGATCGCCGAACCGACCACGGCCGAGTTCGTGGCGGCGGTGTTGGCGCTGGAGCGGAGATGGGTCGGGAACAACTCGGCGCGGTGTGACCCGCCGGCGGGGACGAAGGCGAACGTGCCGAATCCGGACACCATCGCCGCCAACACGATCAGCGGGATCGAGGTCGTCGAGTAGAGCGTCACACCGCCCACGATGGTGAGGAGTAGCGCGACCATCGAGGTGCGACGTCTTCCCCACGAGTCGGCCAGATGCCCGCCCACGAAGAACCCGATTCCACCCAGAGTGCCTCCGGCGAGGAGGATCAGAGCCGCCTGACCCGTTCCGATTCCGACACCGTCGATGAGACGTGCTGTGTAGAAGGCGGCGCCCACGGCTCCGTATGCGGACGCGAGGAAGTTGATGGACACGATCGTCCAAAAGCGTCGCGCCCAGATCCCGCCGACCAACTCACGCCAGTGACCGTCGTGCCTGGCCTTCTCGTAGATGCCACTCTCCGGCACTCCGCGGATGAGGAACGGGAGGAGGAGAAAACCGAGTCCGGTGAGGAGATGGGGGATGCGCCAGGCGTTGCCACCGCCGTCGGCGAGGGGGAGGACCATCAATGCCATGCCGCTGCCGAGCGAGACCGCCGCTCCGTAGAAGGAGATGGAGTAGGCGCGGATGTGCGGCGTGACCGACTCGGCGAGGATCACGACGGCCAGCGCGGACACCGCTGCCGTCCCGGTCCGTAGAACGGCCTGGAACACGCCGAACTGCCAGGCTTCGAAGACAAGGCCGGCGAGAGTGCCGCCGGCGATGATGAGTGTCATGGCCACCAGGTAGGGGCGTCGTCGCCCGCGGTGGTCTCCGAGCCAGCCAAGGGGGAGGGCTGCGAAAGCGGCGAGCCGCGCCAGACCGAGAAGGAGGCTCATCTCGCCTTCTGTCAGCCCCAATCCTGCTCTGGTGAACGGCAGGCTGGCGCTGGCCTGGGACTGGGCGAAGCCTTGAATCACGCCACCCACCCAGATGATGAACACGATGCGCTTGTCGAGAGAGGTGAAGCGGTCGACGGGCAGCAGGGGGTCCAGTACCCGACGAAGCGTGGAGCGCATCGAGCGAGGGTAGGTGGAGGCGCTCCGGCGTTAGACACGTCCGAACGGGTATTTCTCCCCTTGCGGCCATGGGCCCGGTGGCCGGAGAGTCCCACTATGAGACGGTCATTCAGGACCGGTGCCGTCGTCTGGCTGGTGTGCGCCGTCGTTGGGGCGGGATGTGCAGCCGACCCCGAGACGGGTCCCCGGTCAGCTGGGTATGCGGGTACCACAACAGCTGTCGACTTCGTCGGCGACCTGAAGCGGTTCATCTCCAGGGCGAGAGATGACTACGGAGCCCCCGGAGCCTTCGTTCTCCTGAGCAGAGACGGGTTCACCGGATTCGCTGCCTCCGGCACGGCCACCACGGAGGGAGGGCCGATCACCGCTGACTCGACCTTTCGTATCGCCAGCATCACCAAGCCGATCGTGGCCGCCGTGGTGCTGTCGCAGGTCGACGCTGGCACGCTCCGACTCGACGACCCGCTGTCTTCACATCTTCCCGGAGTGGTGTCGCACGACGACGAGATCACACTCCGGATGCTCCTCGACCACACCAGCGGGATATTCGATCCCCAGGATGGTGATCCGATCGCCGACATCCCGAGGCTCACCGACCCGGCGTTGCGACGCGAAGCCGAGAATGTCCTCGATCGGTACCTCGCCGGGGAGAAGGTGGTTGCATCCGACCGGATCGTCGTCGCCATCGCCGAAACCCATCCCGGTTACTTCGAACCGGGCACCGACATCCACTACAGCAACACCAACTATCAGCTGCTCGGGATGGTGCTCGCTGGAACGACGGGAGAACCGCTGGCTGACCTGATCGACCGCACTGTCGCCGGTCCCTTGGGACTGGTACGGACCAGTCTGACGCCACCCCATCTGAGCACCCCCGACATCCACGGGTACGGGACCGACGTCGACGACGGCGCGCTCGTAGATCTCACCGACGACCTGGTCACGTTCGGAAACGGTGCTTCGGGTGGCGTCGTCTCGACCCCGTCCGAGCTGCTCGCCATTATTCGGGCGATCGTCACCGGCGACCTGGTCGGCGAGGAGTTGACCCGCGAAATGCAGGCGGGAAGCCCCCAATCGGGCTCGACATACGGTCTGGGACTCGCGGGTTACGGGACTTCGTGTGGTCTCTTCTACGGTCACGAGGGCGGGGTGAACGGAATGGCTTCGATCGCCATGTCATCCACCGACGGTGCCGATGCCGTGGTGATCGGCTTCAATCTGCGCTCCGGCGAGGATCCCGGCTTGCCTGGTCTCGCCGACGACGTGCTTTGCGGGTCGTGACCGAGATTTAGCGGGGCTAAACCCGGGGCGTGGGAAGATCTGGGTCCCTCGAGCCTGTTGGGGTGCCTGCAAGTGTTCGAAAACGTCGGAGACGCCGCCTACATAGTCCAACTCGTCGTCGCGTTCGGCGCCGGGGTGATCTCGTTCATCTCACCCTGCGTGTTGCCATTGCTTCCGGGCTACCTGTCGATGATGTCCGGCTATTCGGCAGTCCAGCTGGAGCAGGGGGAGGTTTCGACAGCCCGGATGACGAGGGTGATCCTGTTGTTCATCCTCGGGTTCACAGTCGTGTTCGCCGCTCTCGGGGCAGGGGCCACCGGATTCGGACAGTTCCTCAGATCGAACGTGACCACATTCACCCGGATCGCCGGGGTGTTGATCATCGCGTTCGGGGTGCTGATGGTGGCGATGGCGATCTCGAACCGTGGCTTCCTCGCCGTGATGAATTCCGAGAAGCGGGTCCACGTGCGTCCGTCCCGGCTGGGCAAGTGGGCCCCGCCCGTCATGGGTGCGGCCTTCGGATTCGGCTGGACGCCTTGCATCGGGCCGATCCTCTCGGTCCTCCTTCTCACCGCAGGCACCCAGGAGACCGTCATTCAGGGCATCATCCTGTTGGTCGCCTATTCGCTCGGTCTCGGCGTCCCGTTTCTGCTCGCCGGTCTCGGGCTGTTCAAGTTCTTCGGGAAACTGAAGCCCTACCTGAGGCCGATCAATATCGTCTCCGGGGTGCTGCTCACCCTTTTCGGGGTGGTGATGGTCACCAACAACCTGGGCCGACTCTCCAACTGGTTCGTGGAGATCTTCGACGCCGTACCCTTCCTTCGTGGACTCCAGGATGTTTGAGAATCCCTGGCTCGCCCCGGTTTCGCCCGACGTCGTCTGGTTCGACGGGGCGGATGCGAAGCGGTTCCTCAACGACCTGATCAGCCAGGAGATCGGGGACATGGATGTCGGAGAGGCACGACGCTCGTTCCTGCTGGGTCCACAAGGAAAGCTCGATTTCATCCTCTGGGTCATATTCGACGGTCAGCGGTACGGGTTGGTGACCGATCCTGGGCGGGGCGAGGACCTCGCCGCCACCCTGGGGCGCTACCGGATCAGGGTCGACGTGTCGATCGATGTCGAGCCCTCTCAGATTTCGGTTGTGATGGGGCCGTGGGAGGGATATGACATCTCCTGGCCCGGGGTGAGCCGTACTCTCGTCATCGGCAGGCCGCCCGATATCCCCGTGGGAACAGTCGGGGACTACGAGCGGCAACGGATTGCCGCCGGCGAGCCTGCATGGGAGATCGACGTCAGCGAGTCGACCATCCCTCACGAGTCGGGCCTGGTGCCGGCCAGCGTCGACTTCACCAAGGGCTGCTTCCTCGGTCAGGAGCTGGTGGCCCGGATCGACAGCCGGGGCGGCAACGTCCCCCGCCGCCTGGCCATCGTCGAGGGCGAGGAAACGATCGCCGTCGGCCCGCTCAAATCCGGGGACGAAGAGGCCGGTATGGTCACCTCGTCCAGTGGGACGATCGGTTTGGCCATGGTGAAGCGTGGAGTCGAGGACGGGGCGATGCTTCAGACCGGTGGGGTCAGTGTCACGGTCCGCGGTCTTCCGGCGAAAACACCGGGATAGTTCACCGGTTCTTTACAAATCCGAGGCCACACTTAGGGAAATGTCCTCGAGCCCCCGCGCCGTTCTGCTGGTCGAAGACGATGACGCCATCGCCGACATGCTGCGTACCTTCTTCGAACGCGACGGTTATCGCTTCTTTCACGCACTGACCGGCGAGGAGGCGGTCGAGCGCCTCAGGATCAGACCGGTGTCCGCGATCCTCCTCGACCTGAACCTGCCCGGCATCGACGGGGTCGAGACATGTCGTCGCATCCGCGAGTTCTCTCAGACCCCGGTGATCATGCTCACGGCGCGTGACTCCGAGATCGACAAGGTCCTGGGTCTTGAGATGGGTGCCGATGACTACGTGACCAAGCCGTTCTCTCCACGCGAGCTCCTGGCGCGGGTCAAGGCGGTTCTGCGCCGGTCGGAGGAGCCACCGACCCGGCCCCGCATCATCGAGGTGGACGAGTACGAAATCGACGGGGGCAAACGCACGGTCACCACTCCGGCTGGGGAGGTTGTGGAACCGACCGCGAAGGAGTTCGATCTCCTCTGGTTCCTCGCCGAGAACGCGGGTTTCGCCATGAGCCGCAATCAGATCCTCGGGGGGGTGTGGGGATACGAGTACTTCGGCGAGACCCGCACCGTCGACGTCCACATTCGCCAGCTCCGGAAGAAGATCGACGGCATCCCCATCGAGACCGTCTGGGGTGTCGGGTACCGGCTCGGCACCTGATGCAGGTCCTCTAGCCCATGCGTCGCCGCATCTTCTGGACCATCGCCGGAGTCGCCGCGGTCACAGGCGTCCTGGTCCTCGCCGCCGCCGTGTTCTCCTCACAGCGTGCGGCCATCGACGCCACGTACCGGGAGCTGGAGGTCTCGGCCAAGGAGGCGGTGACGATCATCGACGACTACCTGGCGGGGGGCGCCGACCGTCCCGGCGCTGCTCTCGAGTTCCTCCGCCTCCTCGAAGGTGACCAGCTCGGGCCTCTCTTCGGTCGGATCCGCCGCACCGCCGGCGGATCGGAGATCGCCTTCGGGTTGATCGACCAGGAGGGTGTGCTCCGCACCAACGCCCCACTGTTCGAGAGAGTCGACATCGTCGGCGAGCCGCTAAACGAAGGTGAGACGACCGAGACGACGTCGACCACCGGCGAGCTGGTGGTGGTGACTCCGACGGCCGTTGACGTGCGAGGGAACCAGCTGGTTCTCCTCGTGGGCCTCGCTAGAGAAGCGCCGATCGTCAGCCTGGGGGACCAGGGTCTCGGGCTCCTTCTCCTATTCGCCGGGATCGTTGTGCTGGCCGGCGCCGCGGCGCGCCTGCTTGCGGACCAGCTTGCCAACCGTCTGGAGCCGCTTGCCGATGCCTCACGCCAGGTTGCCGCAGGCGACATGACGGCCCGGGTGCCTGAGGTGGGTGACGCCGACCTCGACCAGGTCGGTGCGGCCTTCAACGACATGGCCAGCGAGCTGGAGTCGACCCGGGAACGGGAGCGGGAGTTCATCCTCGGTGTCGGTCACGACCTGCGGACTCCGCTCACCACCATCGGCGGCTACGCCGAGGCAATGGAGGCAGGTGTGATGGACCCCGAGGAGCTGGCCCGGATCGGTTCGGTCCTCGGGGTGCAGAGCCGGCAGTTGGGCAGGCTCATCGAGGACCTCACGACTCTCGCCGGTCTCGAGGGTGCCGAATTCAGCCTGCGGAACGAGTCGGTGGATGTGGGGGCTCACGTCGCCGAGGTCGTCGAGGGGTTCCGAATGAGGGCCGACGAGCTCGGTGTCGGTCTCGTGGTCGACGTCGAGGAGCGGGTGGTCATCGACACCGATCCCGACCGACTCGGGCAGATCGCTCAGAATCTCGTGGAGAACGCCCTCCGTCACACACCCGAGACCGGGACGGTCCGCGTGACCGTAGGGCGGGGGAGCGATGGCGTAGAGATCGTTGTCGCCGACTCGGGAATCGGGATCCCGGCGGACGACCTACCCCATGTCTTCGACAGGCACTTCGTCGGCCGGCAGCGCACGGTCCACAAGGAGGGCACCGGCCTCGGCCTCTCGATCGTGAAAGGGCTCGTAGACAGAATGCACGGCTCCGTCGCCGCGACTTCCGCGCCCGGAAAGGGCACGACCATCACGGTTACGCTTTCCTAGGTCGGTGTTGGTTGATGGGTTCGGGCGGCGCGTGGACTCAACAGATCGGTTGCTGCCAAAACGTCGGCGCCGCCAACCTGGGATTCAACAACACCTACCTTCCTCTGGGCGGTATACCGGCCCTACGACGCTTCGAGAGAGGGTTCGACCACCCAGACGCCCTCTTTCATCACACCCGCCGGGCGTTCCAATGTGGTGATGTCGTCGAGGGGGTTGTCGTCGAGCACCACGAGGTCGGCAAAAAGGCCTGGCCGGAGGGACCCAACGCGGTCCTCCCAGCCCATCAGCTCGGCGGCCCACCGGGTGGCCGACTGCAGCGTTGCGGAAGAGGAGAGCCCGTGCTCGACGTAGAGGGCGAACTGCCGGCCGTTGTCTCCGTGGGGGTAGACACCCGAGTCGGTGCCATATGCGATGCGGACACCGGCTTGCACCGCCTTCCCGAAACCCGAGCGCTGGGCGTCGGTGGTCATCTCGGTCTTACGCATCACCTCTTCGGTGAAGCCTCGTCGGGGACCCTCCTCGAGGATGTGGTCACCGTCATAGAGGTCCGCCACCAGATAGGTGCCGCGCTCAGCCATCAGCTCGATGCCTTCATCGTCGATCAGGGAACCATGCTCGATTGATCGGGCGCCGGCACGCACCGCCCTCTTGATGCCCTCGGCGCCATGCGCGTGGACCGCCACGTGGGTACCGGCCCCGGTGGCGACCTCCACCGCGGCCCGCAACTCTTCCTCTGTGAACTCAGGTGCGCCGGGATTGGTGCCGCTGGTGAGCACAGCACCGGTGGCGAGGACCTTGATGAAGTCGGCCCCATAGCGGAGGATCTGACGGACGTTGCTACGCATCTCGTCGACGCCGCTGGTCACCCCGAACCGCAACTCCCTGGGAAGAACCGCGTCGACATCGACAGCGAGCCCCGTGATGTCACCGCCACCCCCCGGACAGGTCACGTAGGCGCCGGCAACCATCATGCGGGGTCCTTCGACCCAGCCGCCCTCGATCGCTTCCTTTAGTGCGACGTCGACAAAAGCGCGAAAAGTGCCGATGTCCCGCACCGTGGTGAACCCAGCCCTGATAGTCGCCGCCGCATGCTTCACCCCGATCAGGGCGTCCTGGGCCCCGCTTCGCATCACCAGATGTGCATAGCCCTGCCCTTCGTCTTCAGGCCCTGTGAGATGGGTGTGCACGTCGATCAGTCCGGGCACGATGGTTTGGCCCGCGAGACGAACCACGTCGGCCGCCTCGGCTCGGTCGAGCACCGCCTCGATCCGCCCGTCGGAGATGACCACGACGTGTCCGTCGAGCATCTCGCCAGTCACCGAATCGAACACACGGTCGGGGAGCAGGGCGAGTCGGCTCATCGGCGGTATGGAAGCAGAGTCATCAGCCCCTCCTCGAAGTGGCACGAGAATGTGCCATAATGGTGTTGACATGGTGCCAAAATGGTGCCATACTGGCACCATGAATCTGACGACACACGTGGAGAAGCTCCGTGAGCAATTGATCTCCGCGACAGAGATATATGGAGAGGAGACCCGGGAACTCGCCGACCGTGTCGCGGTCGCACTCGACCCCGCAACCCGTCTGGTGCTTCTCGATGTCCTCTCGCAGGCCGCCGACGAGATCACCGGCGAGCTCGCTCCCGGAAGTGTCGAAGTCCGGCTTCGGGGTGGAGAGCCCGAGTTCGTGGTCACCCCACCGCCCAGCGCCGATGACTTCGGGCCCTCGTCACACACGGTCGAGTTGGCCGACAGCGATGACGGGGAGACCGCCCGGCTCAACCTGCGTCTCCCCGAGAATCTGAAGCAACGGATCGAAGAAGCCGCCGGCAGCGAGGGGCTCTCCCTCAACGCTTGGCTGATCCGGGCTGCACATGCCGCCCTCCAGGGCCAGGTCGCCACGTCTCGTCGGGTCTCGACTGGGGGCGACCGCTTCACCGGATGGGTGCAGTGATGGTTGCGTTCGAGACGCCACGACCAATTGACGCCACCGTCGCAGTGCAGATTGGCTCGGTCCATGTCATCGCCAGTGCTCGCGTGGACACCACAGTGGTCGTCAACCCCACCGACCCCGCGAAGGGACTCGATGTAGAGGCAGCCGAGAAGACCGAGGTCGAGCTGACCGGAGGCAATCGTCTGAACGTCAAGGCTCCCCACCCACGTGGGGTCTTCGGTGCTGTTCTCGGTCGATATGGATCAGTGGACGTGACGATCGAGCTGCCGGAGGGATCAGCCGTCGAGATCTCGAATGGCTTCGGTGACATCCGGGTGGATGGTCGTCTGGCCGAGACCAGGTTGAAGTCCGGGGCAGGTGAAATCCAGGTCGACGAGACCGACAAGGCCGACCTGGTCAGCGGGTTCGGGAATGTCAGCTTGGGCACAGCCAGGGGCGACGCCCGATTGACCACCACTGGTGACCTCCGCGTCGGGCACATCGAAGGGAACGCGGTCCTCAAGACCTCGAACGGCAAGGTCTGGATCGAAGAGGTCGACGGCGAACTCCGGGTCAAGTCAGCCAACGGCGACATCGGGATCGTTCGTGCCCGCTCCTCGGTCGTGGCCAGGACCGCCAACGGCAGCATCGGCATCGGGGAGGTCGAGTCGGGGGCCATCAGCATGCAGACCGCGGCGGGCGGCCTCCGTGTGGGAGTTGGGGTGGGAACAGCAGCGTGGGTAGACGCTCGAACCAAGTTCGGACGGGTGCACAACACGCTTCAAGCGACCGATCGTCCCGGGGCGAAAGATCGGTCAGTCGAGATATCCGCTTGGACCGGGTTCGGTGACATCACGGTGCACCGCGCCACGGCCCAGGACTGAAAGGACGCCAATGACTGGCAAAGCAATAGAGGTGAGAAACCTCAGGAAGGGTTACAAGGACCTGTCGGTCCTCGACGATGTCTCCTTCAGCGTCGAAGAGGGATCCGTTTTCGCTCTGCTCGGTGCCAACGGGTCGGGCAAGACGACCACGATCAACATCCTGACGACATTGATCAAGGCCGACGGGGGTACGGCGACGGTGGGTGGGTTCGATGTGGCGGACTCGCCCGCGGAGGTGCGCGAGCAGATCAGTGTCACCGGGCAGTTCGCCGCGGTGGACTACGTCCTCACCGCGAGGGAGAACCTGGTTCTCATGGGCGAGTTGCGACACGTCGCCGACCCCAGGCAGACCGCCGCCGAGCTTCTCGAGAAATTCGATCTGGTCGACTCGGCTGACCGTCGCCTCCTCACGTTCTCGGGCGGGATGCGACGCCGGCTCGACATCGCCATGAGCCTGGTGGGCGACGCCCCGATCATATTCTTCGACGAGCCGACGACCGGGCTCGACCCGCAAGGTCGCGCCGACATGTGGGCGACGATCGAGAAGCTCGCCGGGAGCGGGACCACCATCTTCATGACCACCCAATATCTGGAGGAGGCCGACAGGCTCGCCGGTTCGATAGCCATCCTGCACGGGGGCCGGATCGTCGCCGAAGGCTCGCCGGACGATCTGAAGACGATGCTGCCCGCAGGCATAGTCGAACTGGAATTCGTCGAGCACGATCGGTTGGTCGCAGCCCAAAAGGCACTGGACGGCCGCTACGACATCAACCGGGTCGACTCGATGCTCGTCGTTGCCACCACGGGTTCGGTGGCCGAGATGGCGGACATGTTCCTCCTGTTGCGCGACGCCGGGATCGAGCCGACCCGTCTCACCAAGCAGACCCCGACCCTGGACGACGTCTTCTTCAAGATCCTGGGCGAAGAGAAGGAGAACTCCTATGCGAGCTCTGAGTGACATGTGGACCATGACCAAGCGAAGCCTGCGGCACACCACACGCAGTCTCGACACGATCATCACGGTCGTGTTGACGCCGATAGCCCTGCTGTTGTTGTTCGTCTACGTGTTCGGTGACGCACTCGGAGCGCAGACGGGCTCGGTCGAGTACGTCGACTTCATCACGCCGGGTTTGATCGTGATGTGCGTCGGGAGCGGAATCGCCTATGCGGCGTTGCGACTGAGCATGGATCTCCAGAAGGGGATCATCGGACGGTTCCGGACGATGCCGGTGGCCCCGTCGTCGGTGTTGAGTGGACAGGCGATGTCCTCGACCCTGTCGAACATGTTCTCGTCGGCCCTCGTGCTGGGAGTGGCGTTCCTCGTCGGGTTCCGCCCCGTCGCCGACATTGGGGCGTGGCTGTGGTTCGTCGGCCTGCTGGGCCTGTTCACCCTGGCCACGACCTGGATGGCCATGTTCTTCGGGCTGTTGTCCAAGACGCCTGAGGGCGCGGGCGGGTTCGCCTACATCCTGCTGCTTCTCGTGTTCCTCAGCCCGTCGTTCGTCCCCACGGAGTCGATGTCGCCCTGGTTGCAGGGCTTTGCCGAGAACCAGCCGATCACTGCGATCGTCGAAACCATGCGCTCGCTGCTGACCCAGGGCACTCCCGGTGATCACGCCGGGACGGCGCTGGCGTGGAGCGTTGGGATCCTCGTGGTGTTCTACGCCCTCTCCTTGAGCATCTACCGGCGGAGAGAGCCGGTGGTGGCGCCGAGCTGAGACAGCGTTCTAACAGGAAGGGCCCCGCTCGTCGGGGCCCTTCGTCGTGTGCGGGAGGTGGGACTCGAACCCACAAGCCCTTTCGGGCAATGGTGTTTGAGACCATCTTGGTTACCAATTTCAACACTCCCGCGTTGGGTCAATTCTATCGGCCAGCTCTTTGGACCGACAAAGGTGCCCAGGAATGCGACGTCCTCCCGCCGAGCAACTGAGATCTTGGGCTCGCCTGCTCTGGTCCAACCCACATCGAGACGATCGAGTGCGTCGGTGAAGATTCGCCGGATGTCCGCCGACACGTTGCTGAACTGATACCCCGAGTGGCAGTAGCTCTTGGCTCCGGAATCAGTCCGGATCATCACGGTGTTCAGATGACGAGTGCCGTCTGTGGATCAGCCCTCGAATCAGCGCCTTCGGAAACTCAGCGACGATCTGCGATTGCCACTCGTCGAGTTCGATCCGCCGATCGTGCTTCTTCCCGGGGCCGTGCTGCGGAAACAAACAGCCCCAGTGAACATGCGTTGACGTAGACGCACCCCTCGCTGCGCGCGAAACCGACCTTGTCCACGCCACGTATCACAACCAAGTGAGCCGCCATCTCATTGATGATGTCGGCTTGTCTGAGGTCGCACGCGATTTGAAGCTGGTAAGGCCCTCGTACGAAGCCAATGGGACAGACTCTTCGATAACTTGACGAGGGCGAGGACCCTGGTGACATCTCCAACAGCGGAAAAGACGACCGGCCCTGCCTTCGACGCGGAGGCACCTTGGTGGTGGTGGCCGCTACGCAACGGTGCTCGGGGCCTCGTCGGCCTCTTCGTGTTGGTGGCGGTCTGTTATGGGATCGGGTCGAAGCTGGCCATCCTGCTCGTCGAGGCGTCAGACTTGCAGGGCGTCTTCTTCATCCCGGCCGGCATCACCGTTGCCTTCCTGCTCCGCATACCCGGGCGCGCCTGGTGGGTGATCCTCCTGGCCGCGGGTCTCACCGAGTATGTGATAGATGTCACCAGCGACTTCCCGCCGATGGCGTCGCTCGGATTCGCAGCGGCGAACACGGTGGAACCCCTGATCGGTGCGCTCATCGTCACCCGGGCCATCGGCTATGTCGACCTGGCCAGG
Organism: Acidimicrobiia bacterium; assembly: GCA_035762545.1. Lineage (GTDB taxonomy): Bacteria > Actinomycetota > Acidimicrobiia > Spongiisociales > ZC4RG35 > JANQRA01. Next base: position 23,559 of record DASTOM010000031.1, on the reverse strand, counting down.
AGACGAGACCTCTTTTGGTTCACACTTGGCGCTGTAGTCGTGGGTCCTCTCGTAGGTGCTGTGCTAGGTGCCGGGGCGGACCGATATCTGGGTGGGGACGAGTTGTTCGCCACCTTCTGGCAGTGGTGGTTGGGCGATGCTCTCGGCGTGATCCTCGTCGGTGGGGCGATCCTGGCTTGGGGATCGAGTCCCGACCGCAGGCCTCTGATGTCGCCTTGGGGCTTCATCCTGATCCTGGGATCTGTGACGATGACCGTCCTCGTCCTCGTCACCACGGACCTGCCTCTCGTGTTCACCGTCCTGATCGGTGTGATCATCGCCGGAGCGCTGTTCGGGGTCAGGGCGGTGGTGATGACCTCTCTGACGATCGCAACCACAGTCGCACTGATCCTGGTCGGCGGTTCCGAAGGCCTGATCGTGGGAATCGAGCCGGCCACCGCCCTCGTCCTCATAAAACTCCAGGTTGGCACCTTCGCGATGACGGGCCTGCTCGTGGCAGCGGAGTCGAACGAGCGGGATCGAGCGGCCTCCGCAGCAGTGCTCGCCGCCGCCGAGGCAGAGGGCCAGGGCCGCGAACGTGAGCGGCAGAGAGAGTTGGCGGTTCAGGTCCAGCGAGGGCTGCTGCCTGACCGGCTGCTCGACATCGACGGGATGGATCTCGGGGCCCGTTACGAGGCCGCGGACGACACCTTCGAAGTGGGTGGCGACTGGTACGACACACTCGATCTCGGCGACGGAAGAGTCGGTTTGGCAGTGGGAGACATCGTCGGCCACGGTCTGAAGGCGATGACGGCAATGGGTCGTCTCCGCACCGCTTTCGCTGCTCTCGCACTTCATGATCCGGAGCCGGCGGACCTGCTCTCGTCAGTGGAGCGGTTCGTCCAGAGTCCCGACGGCACCGACTTCGTGACGGTCTTCTATGCGCTGGTCGATGTGTCGGCCGGGACGATCACCTATTCGTCAGCCGGCCATCCGCCTGCCCTACTCGTCAAAAACGGCGGAGAGCTGACGTGGCTGGATCAGGGCAACTCCGGTCCTCTGTACTCAGAGTCTCTTGAAATGCGCCATCAGGTAACCATCGAATGTCCCGACGGCGGGACACTCGTGCTCTACTCGGACGGTCTGGTCGAACGTCGCGGTGAACCGCTCGAGATGGGTCTGGACCGGCTCGCCGCTCTGGTATCCGGCCCGATCCAACTCACTGCGGCCGAGATCTGCGACAGGCTCGCCAGCGGTCTCGGCGTGGACGAGAGCCGCGAGGACGATGTCGTGATCCTCGTGGCCAACCTGGCTCCGGATACGACATCGGACTTCGCAGGTCGATATCCCGCCCTGCCCGAGGAGCTGGCCCGTGTCAGGGCGGCAGTGCGGATGTGGTCGTCGAGAAATCGCCTGCCCGCTTCGGTGATTGACGACGTGATGATCCTCGTCGGGGAGGCCTGCTCCAACGTGGTTCGTCACGCCTATGCGGATGAGGATCAGGGAGACATGGAGGTCACGATCGCTCATCGCGACGGGAAGCTCGAGTTCGAGATCAGAGATTGGGGAACCTGGGCACCGCCTTCGAGCGAATCACGGGGTCCGGGAATGGGTATTGGAATCATGCGCAAGCTGACATCGGATCTCGAACACGCCTCGGGCGCCACCGGCACCCGTGTGACCTTTTCCCTACCACTACAAAGATAGGAGGTCTCGGGTTCCGCTTGATCCATCGCTTGCTACGCTCATTTGCAGGAGCCCGACCGGGATGAAGGGCGCCAGCTTTGGAGATATCCCGGGGGTCCGCATGAACGAGGGCAAGTCCGAAACCATTCTCCAGACGAGTCTCGAGACGGTTCGCGAGGGTGTGGCCCTCATGCGACTCAGCGGAGAGATCGATCTGTCGTCAGCCGCCGGGGTCACTGACAAGTTCGCCGAGTGCGCCGGGCAGGGCCTCACCGACATGGTGGTCGATGCCACCGGCGTGACCTTCATGGATTCGACCGGCCTGCATGCCTTGATCGAGGGGAAACGACTGGTGCACGACGATGGAATCCGCATCTATCTGGTGCCGTCGCCACAGGTCAGGCGGGTCCTGGAACTGGTGTTCCCCGAGCCGTTGTTCGCCGCTCGTCTCGACAGCGTCGAAGAAGCATTGGCCGCAGTCGACGGCAACTCAGCAGTTGGTGCCTGAGGGAGCGATATCAACCTGCCATCCTTCGTCCTGTGAAGGGATTAGGCGATCCCTGGGGATACGGTGAGCCCAGTTTGAAACGTGTCCACCGTCGCATCTTTCGGCTGAACGACAAGATCGCGAGAATCGAAGAGGAGATTGCCCACACATCGGCGGAACTCGAGTATCACCGCTCGATCAACGAGGACGCGCAGCGGGACGCCACGGTGGGCAACTACATCGACCGCGAGGAGGCCGGCGCCACCGCCGCCGACGTCCGACGCTTCGAGAAGACCCTCGCCCAACTGCGCGCCAAACACGACGACTTGGTCGAGAAACGGGACCACCTCCTGGGAACATTGGGCTCATGACCGTTCTGCGCGGTTCGATGAACCCCAACGGCCTCGAGGAACTGATTCGGGCCCGGTTTTCTGTCCCGGTGAGGTAGTACCGTCGGCGTGTGCCCACGCTTGCGCTGATCGACGGGAACTCCATCGCCTATCGCGCCTTCTACGCCCTTCCTGAAGATCTGGCGACCAAGTCCGGCCAGGTGACGAATGCGGTGTTCGGGTTCACACGGATGCTGATCCGGCTCATCAAGGACCATCACCCCGAAGGCGTCGCCGTGGCGTGGGACGTGTCCCGTCAGACCTTCCGTACCGAGTCCTACCCCGAATACAAGGCGAACCGGGACAAGGCGCCGGATCACTTTCGGAGCCAGCTCCCGCTCATCGACGAGGTCCTCGAGGCCCTCCACATCACCCAGTTGCGGATGGAGGGTTACGAGGCAGACGACATCATCGCCACCCTCACCAATCGGGCGACCAGTGATGGCTGGGACGTGCTCATAGTCACTGGAGACCGGGACGCTTTCCAGCTCGTGGGTGGTCCGGTCAAGGTGCTGTACACGCGCCGGGGGATCAGCGACACCGTCCTCGCCGACACAGATTGGATCACCGACAAGTATGGGGTCACCCCCGCCCAGTACGTCGAGTACGCCGCGCTCCGCGGGGACAACTCCGACAACCTCCCTGGTGTGCCGGGAGTCGGGGAGAAGACCGCGGCCAAGCTCATCGCCGAGTACGGGTCGATCGATGGCGTGTTCGCAGCCGTGGCGGATCAGACCCCGCGGCTCAGAGACAATCTGGCCGCCAATCGGGATCAGGTCTTCCTCAATCGCCAACTGATGGCTCTCGTCTCCGATCTCGAGGTCGAGTACGGGACGAGTGACTTCGAGACCCGCGAGTGGGACAAGAAGACTGTGAAGGACCTCTTCGACAGTCTCGAGTTCCACACGATGTGGAGCGATCTCGAGGAGGCGTTGCCATCCACCGGCGGCGCTACGGAGGTTCTCGATGTCTCCTCCGAACTCGTCACTACCGCAGACCGGGTCGCGGCGCTCGCCGAGCGAGACCGTCTCGTCCTCGGTTTGGTCAACGAGGGGGGCGAGCCGTACGGGCTCGCCGTGTCGGTTGGTGAGGGGGAGGCACAGATCATCCCCTTCGGCGCCGCTGACCCGATTCTGGACCGGGTGTCGACAGGGGAGATCGCGGTGGCCGGTCACGATCTGAAGGCGCTGGCGAGAGTGCTGCTCGACCGCGGCCACGACCTCACCAATCCCGAGATGGACACCGCCCTGGCCTCATACATCATCAACCCGAGCCAGCGCACCTACGACCTCGAGGAGATCGCCGAGCGGGTCCTCGGTCTCGAGCTGGTGTCTCCGGACGACGAGAACACCGATGGCATGCTCCCGTTCGACGAAGGCCCCGACGTCGATCTAGAGGGCCGGCGCGTCGAGGCGGTGCGCAGGCTGGTCGACGAGCTCCACGACGAGCTGGCCGTGCGCGAGGAGCTGGACCTGTTCGAGACCTATGAGCTACCTCTGGTACCGGTGCTCGCCCGGATGGAGCACGCCGGGATCGGCGTCGACCGGGCGTACCTGGAACAGATGGGTGACGACCTCCGCATCAAGCTGGCGGCCCTGGAGAAACAGCTCCACGAGCTCGCCGGCGAGCCCTTCAACGTCAATTCGACCGACCAGCTCCGCTCGATCCTGTACGACCAACTCGAATTGCCTGTCCTCAAAAAGACGTCCACCGGCAAGCCGTCAACCGACGCATCGGTGCTGAAGAAGCTGGACCACCCGTTGGTCACCGCCCTACTCGAGTACCGGGAGCTGGAGAAACTGCGCTCCACGTACGTCGACGGCTACCTGCCCCTGGTGGATGGGGACGGTCGGATCCGCACCCGGTTCAATCAGATGGCTGCCACGACGGGTCGACTCTCGTCGGACAGCCCCAACCTCCAGAACATCCCGGTGCGCTCCGAGTCGGGGCGGACCATCCGCCGAGCCTTCATCGCCGGGAAGGGGAGCGAGTTCCTCGTCGCCGACTACTCCCAGATCGAACTCCGGGTCCTCGCCCACATGAGCGGCGACCCTTTTCTGATCGACGCCTTCCAGCAGGGTCTCGACATCCACACGGCAACCGCCGCACGGGTCTGGGACATCCCGCCCGACGAGGTCACCGCCGACCAGCGTCGCACGGCGAAGATGATCAACTTCGGCCTCCTATATGGAATGGAGGCCTTCGGGCTGGCCGATCGGCTCGGCATCAGCCGTGACGAGGCGAAAGACCACATCGACGCCTACTTCTCCCAGTTCCACCATGTGAAGGAGTACATGTCCTCTGTGGTGACCCTCGCCCGGAACCAGGGCTACACCACGACCTTGTTCGGGCGACGTCGTTATCTACCCGAGCTGAAATCGGACAATTTCCGGATCAGACAGATGGGAGAGCGGATGGCGCTCAACGCACCGGTCCAGGGCACTGCCGCCGACATCATCAAGGCTGCGATGATCGAGCTCGACGCCGAACTGAGAAACGAGAAGCTGGCGACGACGCTGCTCCTTCAGATCCACGACGAGCTGATCCTCGAAGTGCCCGAGGATGAAAAGGTCATCGCAGAGAAGCTGGTGGTGGAGACAATGGAGGGAGTCACCGGCCTCGACGTCCCCCTGCGAGTCGACGTTGCCTGGGGACCGGACTTGGCCGCGGTGAAGGTCTGAACGACGCCGACAGCTCTGACGGCCGGAGAACGGAGCTGACGCCCGTCAATGCTGATTTCTAGAAACAGGTTGGCGAAAAACGCTGGTACTGCGTACACTTCGAAGTGCCTGCCAGCCGTTCGCGTCGGCAGAGTATCTTCCCAAGAGGTAACTACCCACACATGTCCAACCCCCAAGAAAACGCGTCCGTAGCCGCTCCAGACATAGAGGAGACGGTGGAGACGCCCGAGACCCCGGCCGCTGACGACGCGGTAGACGTCGTCGAAGGAGCAGCCAGCACCGAGGAGCCCGCCGCAGAGGCTCCCCCCGCGGAAGACCCCGAGGCCAACACTGCCGAGGCCGCCACCGCCGACGCATCCGCACCCCCAGCAGAAGGGGCCGCGCCCGCCGAGGATCCCGAAGCTTCCGAGGACGCCGATCCGCCCAGATTCGTCGAGCGTGAGGCGCTGGTCGCCCCCGATCTGAGCGACCTCCCCGACGACATCGGCGACGATTTCGAGAAGGCCATCGCGGCCACCGTCCTCGAATTCCGTGAAGGGGACATCGTCGAGGGCACCATCGTCAACGTCGATTCCGAAGGTGCACTCGTCGACATCGGATACAAGTCGGAGGGATTCATCCCCACCCGGGAACTGTCGATTCGCAACAACATCGACCCCGAGGAGACCGTGAAGGTGGGGGACCGGGTCGAATCGGTGGTACTGGACAAGGAGGACGACGAGGGTCGTCTCATCCTCTCGAAGAAACGCGCCATGTACGAACGTGCCTGGGGTCAGATTCAGAAGGTCGCCGACCAGGACGGAACAGTCGAGGGGACGGTCATCGAGGTGGTCAAGGGTGGCCTCATCGTCGACATAGGCCTTCGTGGCTTCCTCCCCGCATCGCTCGTCGATCTCCGACGTGTACGCGATCTCGATCCGTTCATCGGCGACACGATCACCGCCAAGGTCATCGAGCTCGATCGTGCCCGCAACAACGTCGTTCTCTCCCGCCGGGCCCATCTCGAAGAGGCTCTCGCCGAGGAGCGCACCGAGTTCCTCGACAACCTCCACGAGGGTGAGATCCGGGACGGCACTGTCTCGTCCGTGGTGAATTTCGGCGCCTTCGTCGACCTGGGCGGCATGGATGGTTTGGTCCACGTGTCCGAGCTCTCCTGGCAGCACGTCAACCATCCCAGCGAGCTGGTGAAGGTGGGCGACGAGGTCAAGGTCAAGGTGCTCGAGGTCGACCGCGATCGTGAGCGCATCTCCCTGTCGATCCGTCAGACGACGGAGGACCCGTGGGATGTCTTCGCCAATGACAACGAAGTCGGAGACGTCGTCGACGGCCAGGTCACCAAGACCGTTCCCTTCGGGGCGTTCGTGGCGGTGGCCGACGGAGTGGAGGGCCTCGTCCACGTGTCCGAGATCGCCGTGCACCGGGTGGAGTCACCCGAGCTCGAGCTGTCCATAGGTCAGACCGTGAAGGTCAAGATCACCGAGAAGGACGACGAGCGTCGCCGGGTGTCGCTGTCCATCAAGCAGGCCCTACCGGACTACAAGGAGCGGGCCGCCGAGACCGAGAGCCCGAAGAAGCCACGTCGCCAGCAGCGTGAATTCGAGCGTGAGTTCGGAGCTGAGGCCGAGGAGCGTCCGCCTATGCCGGTCGACGCTTCGCTCGAGGCGATCCTGAAGGAACTCAAGGAGCGAGGCATCGGTCGCCGCTAGGCGGAGCCTCGTCCTGAAACGTTGAAAGCCCCCGTTCGCCAAGCGGCGGGGGCTTTCCATTGGTCCTTGGTAGTAGGCCGATGTGCCCATAGATTTATGGGCGAAAATCTCAAGACTGGGGACTGCAGGTCCGACAATCACTTGTGTTACTGAACCTGAAAGACTCGGCGGGCTCTGTCCCGCCGGTACTATGCCCTCCCCCTCCTCGCGGCAAGTGCGATGAGTAAGGAAGGGGACAACCGAAGGGGACTCAATGGGTAGGAGAGCCATCGTTCTTCTAGTGGCCTTGATATTGGCCGGATTGGCCGCCTGGGCGGTCTGGAACTTCATGCAGAACGTCCGCGACGTAGAGCGGGAAGGACAACAGCAGGTCACTGTGTTCCGCGCCGGCACCGAAGGCATTGCGGAGGGCACCGAGGGCGCGATCCTCGTTTCCGACTTCAACAACGAAGGCACTCTCATCGAAGAGGGCACGGACGAGGCCGAGGACACCCCGCTCGACGCCATCCAATCCGAGGAAGAGCTTCGCACCTTCCTCTCCGGCAAGATCGCCGCAGGACCGATCTCGCCCCGGGCCATTCTGACCCGGAGCCAGTGGACCGAGATCTCAGTCGACGTGAGACCGCTGTCAGAGTCGATCTCGTCGGGCAACCAGGCCATCACCATCTCGACTTCGGACGTCCAGGGAATCAATGGATTCGTCGAGGCCGGTGACCGGATCAACATGATCATCACGGTGGATCTCGAGTTCGACAACATCCCCGTCGAGGGTCTGCCGACACTCCCCGATCCGACCACCGGGGAGGGAGCGCCGACCGAAGAGACCGAGACCGTCGTCGTCACATACACCCGCTACGTGTTGCAGGGCATCAACGTCCTGGCAGCCGGCCGCGAAGTTCGGGTGGAAGAGGACGAGGATCAGACCGGCCAGGTCGACGCAGCAGATCCGACCGGTACGGATGCAGCGGTTGAAGGCGAGGAGCCCGAGGACACGGGCAACTCCACGATCTTCACGCTCGAGGTGACACCGGATCAGGCCGAGCGCATCGTCTACGCCTTCGAGAATGGCTCGGTGTGGCTTACCCTGGTACCGCAAGACTTCGTTGAGATCGAAACCGACGGCGTCACCATCGATAACCTGTTCGGTGGCGACCTCGCCGAGGCGATCTTCCCCGACAGCTAGAAGGCAAAGATCAATGTCAATCGCCGAGCACAACCTCCTGGTAGTCGACCAGGAAGACGAGTTCGTCGCCAGCGCCAAGACGCTTTTCGACGGGAGCCTGCCGGTTGCGCGCTCCCTGGAGGAGGCCAGTCAGACCGTTGCGTCGGGTGACGTACGCATGGTGCTGATCGGTCCTTCATACGGGGACGATCAGGCGATGGATGACATCCGGATGCTGCACAACCAGGATCCCGGTCTCATTCTCATGCTCGTCGCCGAAGAGGTGACGGCGGACCTTCTCCGCAAGGGAATGAGAGCCGGTGTCTCCGACGTGATCGAGGCGCCTCTCGACGAGGCCAAGATCGAGGCGGCCATCGAGCAATTCGCCCATGACGTGCTCAACAGGCAGTCGACACGGCCAACCTCCACACCCGAAGCGCCAACGTCCAAGGGTAAGGGCAAGATCATCACCGTCACTTCGGCCAAGGGCGGGAGCGGAAAAACGGTCCTCGCCACCAACATGGCTCTGGTCCTCAACCGATTCCCGGACACCAAAGTCTGTCTGGTCGACGCCGACCTCCAGTTCGGTGACGTATGTCTCGTCTTGCAGTTGGAGCCACGGTTCACGATGGTGAATGCGGCCCATGAGCTCCATCATCTCGACGCCGAGTTGCTCGACTCGCTCCTCACCGAGCACCCGAGCGGGCTCAAGGTCCTGGCGGCTCCGCTGGAGCCGGCCTTCGCAGACGACATCACGACCGCGGGTCTCATGATGATGCTTGAAGTCCTTCGGGAGAATTACGACTACATCATCGTCGACACCGCGGCGATGCTCGACGAGTTGATCCTGTCTCTCATCGAGAAGTCGGACGAGATCTTGATGCTGGTGGACATGGACTTGCCGTCCGTCAAGAACGCCAAACTGGCCCTCGAGACGCTGAGACTTCTGAAGTTCTCGACGTCGAACGTCCAGCTCGTCATGAATCGTTCTAACTCCAAGGCGAAGTTGGACAACAAGGAAATCGAAGGCGCCCTAAAGATGGGGATCGCAGCGTCGATACCGTCAGATGCAGTGGTTGCAGCATCAGTGAACGAAGGTCGCCCGGTCGTAGAGACCGATCCAAAGTCCAAGGTGGCCAAGGGCTTCGAGTCCGTCGCCGAACTGATCGCCGGAAAGGTGCCTGAGGCACAAACCAAGTCCGGGCTATTCGGGCGGAAGTAGGGAAGGGACTACCAGTGCCGTCACTATCTGAAAGAGTCGCAGCAGCGAGGCAGACCGAGTCATCCGATTCCACGATCACTCGCAACGATGCGATGAGCGAGCTTCGGGGTCGTCTGCATTTCAAGGTCGTCGAGGAGCTCGGACCGACGCTGTATGACAGAGGCATGTCCGACGCCGAGCTTCGTCTCCGCGTCCTCGAGATGCTGGAATGGGCAGTCGACCAGGAGCAGGGGCTTCCCCTCACCTCCGCTGACCGTCGCGCTCTGCTCAACGAGATCGCATCCGACGTTCTCGGGTACGGACCGATCGACCCGCTGCTCAATGATCCGGACATAACCGAGGTCATGGCCAATGGGCCATACGACATCTACTACGAGAAGGCCGGCCGCATCCTCAAGTCCGATGTCCGCTTCGTGGACGAGGTTCACCTTCGCAGGATCATCGACAAGATCGTGGGTCAGATCGGTCGTCGTGTTGACGAGGCCACCCCGATGGTCGATGCCCGTCTCCCTGACGGCTCCCGTGTCAACGCCATCATCGCTCCTCTGGCGATCGGTGGCCCGTACCTGACGATTCGTAAGTTCGCCGTCGACCCGTACCAGGAAGCCGACCTGATCAACTTCGGGACCATGACCCAGCGTGTGGCCGACTTCCTTCGTGCCTGTGTCCGTGGTCGTCTCAACGTCCTGATATCCGGTGGTACCGGTTCCGGCAAGACGACCACCCTCAACGTGGTGTCGGCGTACATCCCCGGCGACGAGCGCATCATCACCGTGGAGGACGCTGCCGAGCTCCAGCTCCACCAGGATCATGTCCTCACCCTGGAGTCACGCCCCGCCAACATCGAAGGCATGGGAATGGTGACCATCCGTGACCTCGTCAAGAACACCTTGCGTATGCGGCCCGACCGCATCGTCGTTGGTGAGGTTCGTGACGCCGCCGCCCTCGACATGTTGCAGGCGATGAACACCGGTCATGACGGATCATTGACCACCGTTCACTCCAACTCTCCTCGTGACACCCTCTCTCGTATCGAGACGATGGTGCTCATGGCGGGCTTCGACCTCCCGGTCCGGGCCATCCGTGAGCAGATCAGCTCCGCTGTCGACCTCATCGTCCACGTCGCCCGTCTCAAGGACGGAACCCGTCGTGTGACCCACGTCACCGAGGTCGAGGGCATGGAGGGCGAGATCATCACCCTCCAGGATCTGTTCCTCTTCGACTATGGAATGGGTGTCGACGACGACGGGCGGTACAATGGCCGCCTCAAGGCCACCGGAATCCGCCCCACCTTCTCCGAAGAGTTGGAGAACCAGGGAATCCGGCTTCCGGCCGACCTGTTCGATCCCGAGCCCTTCGCCCGGAGATCCGGTTGATGAAGAGACTCCTGGCGCTCGTCGCCGCCTTGATGCTGTTCGCTGCGCCGGCGTTGGCTCAGGAGGCCCAGGAGGTCGAGATCGTCGACATCAACGGGTCGCGCTATCCCGAGAACGGGGCGACCCAGATGATCGTGGAGTTCCGCAACTTCGCAGAAGATCCCGACCCGGCGGCTGTCGAGGTGACTGCCAACGGCCAAGCGGTGAACAACCTCACCGTTGAGCCGATCGGCAACTCGACGGTCCCCGTCGGTGTGGTTCTCGCCATAGACGCCTCCGGCTCGATGGCCGGCGAGCCGATCGCGGCCGCCCAGGAGGCGGCAAGGAGCTTCGTGGCACAGGCCCGCGCCGAGGACCGCATTGCAATTCTCAGCTTCGCCGACGAGGTGCTGGTGCTGAGCGGGTTCACCAACAACAAGGATGCTCTGAACGCCACGATCAACTCCATCGTCGCCGACGGTGAAACGTCGTTCAACGACGCGGTCATCCGCGGCATCCAGATGTTCGACGAGCCGGGCGCGTCGAACCTCCTCGGCAACCTCATCGTCCTATCGGACGGCGAGGACACGGCGAGTGAGGCCACTTTCGATGAGGCTCTCGCCGCGGTCGAGGGCAGTGACGCGCGTACGTTCGGTGTCGCCCTCGAAGGTTCAGACTTCAACCCCGAGCCGGTGCAGGCGATCGCAACCGCCGGTGGTGGGCTGTTCCTATCCACCCCTGATCCGACACAGCTCTCCGGGCTGTACGACCAGATCGGCCGTGAGATCAGCAACACGATGGTTGCCCGCTTCGAATCGCCGATCTCCACACCCGGGGACGTCGAATTCAATGTGGGCTATCAGGGCTTGACCTCGACGCAGACGTTCGCAGTCTCGGGTTTCGCCGTGACGACGACGATCGCAGAAGGCTCGAGCACCACGACGACACTGGCGCCCCTGACGACGGTCGTCGTCGAGAGTAACTCACCTCTGAGTCTCGACACGCTGCTGCTGATCGGCGCCGCGGGACTCGGCCTCACTCTCTTCCTCTTCTTGATCATCCTTTTCGGAAGGGAGGATGACGACGATCCAGGGCGCTTCTCCAAGCGGCTCCAGGCCTACGGCCGGAAGGGGCAGCGGGAGGCCACAGAAGAAGGCAAGTCATGGATGGAGAGAATTCCTCTCCTGAACCGCTTCTCGGCGGCTGCCGAGGAGGAGGTCAAGAAGCGCGGCCTGCTCTCCGGAGTCAACTCCACACTCGAACAAGCCAACGTCCCGATGACGCCCGGGGAAGCGATCATGGCCATGCTCGGTCTCGCCGCCGTGATCGGCATCATGATGGCCATCTTCAACGGGATCGTCTGGGGTGTAATCGCCTTCGGTGGCCTGCTCTTTCTCCTCGTGGCTGGAATCCGGTACGCCGGCAACCGGGAGCGTCGCAAATTCGAGAACCAGCTGCCGGACACCCTCACCCTGATGTCGACCTCCCTGCGGGCCGGCTACTCGCTGCTCCAGGCCACGGAAGCCGTCTCGTCGGAGGCTCCTGACCCGACCGCACGTGAGTTCGGCCGGGCCATCGCCGAGGCCAGACTGGGTAGGACGGTTACCCAGGCACTCGAAGGGGTCGTCGACCGAACGCAGTCCAGCGACTTCGAATGGGCGGTGATGGCCATCGAGATCCAGCGCGAGGTTGGCGGTAACCTCGCCGAGGTCCTCCAGACGGTGGCCGACACCATGCGAGCCCGTAACCGGCTCAAGGGTGAGATCCGGGCGCTGACCGCTGAGGGCCGAATCTCGGCAATCGTCCTCGGCTCGCTGCCGTTCCTCATGTTCCTATTCCTCTGGACCACGAATCGGAGCTATCTGCAGCCTCTCTTGGACGAGACGTTCGGCCGAATCGCTCTCGGTGTCGGCATCCTGCTGATCGCCGGTGGTCTGTTCTGGCTCAAGAAGATCGTGGACATCGAGATATGAGTGGCTTCGACCCAATCCTGATTGCGGTAGTCGCGGTCTTCGCGCTGGTCCTGTTCGTCGTGATCTGGGCCGGCATGGGTGTCACCCGGGCCCGGGAGGACATGGCTTCGAAACTCGACTTGTACGGTCGCAAGGCTGTCAGCGTCGGCCGGGAGGAGGAGCTGGCCAAGCCGTTGGCACAGCGGACCGTTGGGCCGGTGGTCATAAGTGTCGGCAACTTCCTGAAGAGGTTCACCCCTGTCGGCTACCTGGAGAAGAAGCAGCGCAAGCTCATGCTCGCCGGGTATCCGGGCAATCTGGACGCCCCGGCCTTCACCGTCATCAAACTGCTGACGACGGCCGTCGGTCTCGTCGGCGCCTTCTTCATCGTCGACTTCGGTTCGGACACGCTGCAGCGGACGGTGTTGTTCATACTGCCGATCGCCTTGGGCTTCTTCGGGCCGGACGCCTGGTTGGAGCGGAAGGTCGACGAACGCAGACAGGCAATGCTCCGGGCCCTTCCGGACGTTTTGGACCTCCTGGTCATCTCGGTCGAGGCCGGTCTCGGCTTCGACGCAGCTCTCGCTCGTGTGGTCAGCACCGTCCCCGGGCCCTTGTCTGAGGAGTTCTTCCGCATGCTCCAGGAGACCCGGGTCGGTGTGAGTCGTCGTGACGCCATGCGCCATCTGATGGAGCGCACCGACCTCGACGAGCTCCGCTCGTTCCTGTTGGCGATGATCCAGGCCGAGGCCTTTGGTGTCACCATCGCCCGGGTGCTCCGGGTTCAGGCCGACGACATGCGGGTCAAGCGGCGTCAGCGGGCCCAGGAGAAGGCATTCGCCGCTCCGGTGAAGCTGGTGTTCCCACTGGTGTTCTGCATCTTCCCGGCCCTGTTCATCGTGCTACTGGGACCGGCCGCAATCCAGATCGCGGACGCGTTCGCCAACACATGACCGAGGCGGCCGGAAGGCCGCAAGGTCGCATCACCATCTGGCACCTCTTGTTGCTGGCGCCCTGGGTGGCTGTGGCCGCCGGCGCCTGGAAAGCGATTACCGACAACTCCTTCCTGTGGCACGTCCGGGCCGGCACCCTCCAGATGGGCACCGGACAAGTGCTCGTCGAGGATCCGTTCTCGTTCACCATGGCGGGGGAGTCGTGGCTGACTCAGAGTTGGCTCGTGGAGCTCTTATACGGATGGCTGGAGGGCGGCAGTGGTCTCGGCTTCGTCCCCCTGATGTTGGTCGTGCTGGGTCTGTTGACGTTCGCCACCATCGGTTGCGTGGCGTACCGGGATTCGGCGTCTGTTCCGGCCACGGCCACTGTCCTGCTTCTCACGCTGTTCGCCTTGCTGACCTTCCTGGTGCCACGACCCGTTCTCTTCTCCTACCTGCTCATGGCGCTCGTAGTCCTGGCGTGGGCCCGCCCTTCGACACGTTGGGCCCTGCCGTTCCTGTTCTGGATGTGGGCGGCGTCACACGGCAGCTTCGTGATCGGCCTTGCCTACCTCGGGATCATGCTGCTGCTCGAGCGGGAGTGGAGGTGGCTCCCCACGGCCGTTGCCAGCGGTCTGGTGACTCTGGCCACCGCGCACGGTCTCAGTGTCGTGCAGTTCCTGGTCGGCTTCGGAGCCAATAGGGAAGCTCTCGACTCACTCACCGAGTGGCGGCGTCCCGGGTTGGATGATCCGGCGTTTCTCGCCCTTCTCGCCATCGTCGTCCTGATAGTCGTCGGCCTGATCAGGAATCAGTTTGGAATGAGCCGGCTACTGCTCGTTGTCCCGTTCCTGTTCCTCGGCACGACGTCCCTGCGGGCGATACCCCCCGTGTTCATCGGTCTCGTCCCACTGGCCGCTCAGAGCCTCCGTGGGGTCAGGTTCCCATTGCAACGGGGGCTGAGCCCTGTCCCGGCGGGGGTGCTGGCCGTGGCCATCGTCGCACTGCCGTTGTTCCTGATTGGCGACGCTGGTCTCTCCGAGCAGCGATTCCCGACCGTCGCGTCGGACGAACTGGAGGACGTCAGGACCTTCCACGACGACGTGGTGGGCGGATATCTCATCTGGGCGGAGTGGCCGGAAACGCTGGTGTACGTGGATGACCGCGCCGAGCTGTACGGCGACCGGCTCGGCGAACTGGTGGCCGTCAGACGGGGTGAGCTCGATTGGGAGCCGATCTTCGAGAGGGACGGGGTGGAGCAGGCCCTGTTGGGTGCGGAAGAACCGCTCGCAGCCGATCTGGTCGCTGCGGGTTGGACCGTCGACTACGAGGATGACAATTTCGTCGTGCTCACGCCCTGAAGACCGAGATCCCGTGTCTGGGAAAAAGAAAGAGGGCCCGAGTAGGGCCCTCAATCGGTCTTGTTGGTTGACGCTTAGGAAGCGCTGTTGAGGCTGTTAGCGATGGTGCTGAAGGTCTCGGAGACCTCGTTACCGGCCAGGCTGATAGCAACCAGAGCGATAATCGCGATCAGGACAACGAGGAGGGCGTACTCCACCATGGAGGCACCTTTCTCTTCCTGAATCCAGCTCGTTACCTTGGTCCACAGAGCAAGCATTGAACCCCTCCTTGGGTCTAGTCTGCTGGGCTTGCAAGTGAGCAAATTAGCTCACGTCCCTCCCGATACCATGGGTCTCGGGAATCATCGTCATGAGTTCGCCTGCACCAGTTCCTGGGCAATCTCGTCGTACGTTCCGGACAACGTGGTGCCGAACACCTGAACCGCCAGGAGGGCGATCAGAGCGATCAGAGTCACGAGCAATGCGTACTCAACCATCGATGCACCCTTATCGGTGCGCCGCAGTTGTGACTTGAGAACTTGGAATCTGGCGTACATCATGAGCTTTTGCTTTCGACGTCCAGCATAAGTTCGGGTGCTCCGATCACTCATGGGCCGAGCGACTCAATCATCAATTTGGCTTGGCGATACCTAGTCGAATGGCCTCGATGGCTGCCTGGGTTCGGTCACTGACCGCCAGTTTCTGAAATATCGACGCAAGGTGGTTCTTGACCGTTTTCTGTGAGATATAGAGCCGATCGGCGAGCTCGTCCGTGGCCGAGATGCCCACCGCGAGAAGTTGCAGGATCTCCCGCTCCCTGGGAGTGAGCGAGGCCGCTCCTGGGTCGAGCTCTGCCTCCCGGTAGGTCTCGAGAAGCTCGTCGCGGTCTTCGTCGTTGAGGGTCAATAGATTCTTGCCGTCGGCCACGGCGCGTACGGCGGCCGCCAACGTCGCCAGTGGGACCCCTTTGGAGAAGAATCCCATCGCCCCGGCGTTCTTGGCCCTGAGTCGCTGGTCGTCCGAGACGTGCATCGAGACCACGATCGCCCGTGTCTTGCCTCCGATGCTCTCGATGGCGTTGATTCCATCGCCACCGGGCATCTCGATGTCGACTACAGCCACTTCCGAAGGCTGGGAATCGATGGCCTCCTGGAGGTCGGGGCCCGAATTGACGACACCGACGACTCTGGTGTCGGGCAGGCTATTGAGCGCCTGGGCCAGCCCATCTGCAAAGAGCTGGTGGTCGTCGGCAATCGTTACTCGGATCATCGCGACCCCCATTCAACCGTTATTGCCGTCCCCACTCCCGGTTTTGACTCGAATTTGATGGTCGCCCCGATCTTCGACGCCCGCTCTCTCATCCCGATCAGCCCGTAGTGCCCGTCTGGCTCGTGTTCGGGGTTGAATCCGACGCCATCGTCGACCACCGAACAGGTCCCGAACGACCTGTCGACCTGACCCGAGATGACGACCTTGCTCGCTCTCGAGTGTTGATGGGCGTTTCGTGCCGCCTCGGTGACGATCGAGGTCAGATCACCGATTTGAGCCGGTCGCGGCGGGCGCCGCTCGTCGAGGTCGACGATCACGGGAGGATCTCCCTCGAGGGACGACGTCGATTGGAGGATCCTGGCTGTCAGTGTGGGTCCCGGCTCGTTGCGGAGGTCAGCGACCGACGCCCGAACGTCCTCGACGAGTTTGGTGACGTTGGACCGGAGGATCTGGAGGTCGGCGGCGACGTCGGGATTGTGGGCTTGCTGCATCGCCGTCATGTCGAGGGCTAGACCCAGCGAGGCGAGGGAGGGGCCGATCTCGTCGTGCATCTCCCGTGCAAGCCTGGTGCGTTCCTCGGCGACGGCCGATCCGACGATGTCCTGGAGGAGTTGCAGATTGGCGAAGGCGACGCTGACCGGATAGATGATGGCTGCCACCTCGGAGAGCTCTTCGGTCGAGAGAGGCTCGGGGATGGTGAGTTGCAGCTCACCGACGTGGGAGTCCGACGTGTCGAGGGGCAGATCGTGCACGTGGCCGCCCTCGACGGGGATCCCACGGGCGGCGAGTACCACCGGGCCATTCTCCCCTTCGACGGCGAGGGTGCCTGAGGAGCCGGGAAAGCGAGCGAGGATCGTATCCAGCGTGTCGGCGCCGACCTCGATGGCGTTGAGTCGTCCAGTGGAGAGATCCTCGGAGAGCTTGAGCAGGGCACCGTGAGTCTCCTCCAGGCGAGCGAGCTGTTCGGTTGCCGACTCCTTCTCCGCCGCCAACGTGGTCGCCTGGTTGTGAATGTCTTCGAGAAGTCTCCGGATCACACTCACCAGGAGGACGAAGACGACATACAGAGCCAGGGCAGGCGCAGTGTCGACCACGTCTCCGCCGTCGGCGAGGGTGACGAGAACGAGGAGAGCTCCGGACAGGACGCCCGTGGCCAGACCGGCCCGGGGACCGCCGTAGAGGGCTGAGAACACTGGTGGGCCCATCGAGAGCAGCAGATATGGGCTGGAGGCCCCGCCGGTCATGGTGAGGGCGACCAGGACGACGATCACCCCTGTGAGACAGATCGTCTCCACACCGAAACGGATGCGGTAGGTCGACTCGGGGATGAGCGTCGAGCCGAGGACGTAGGCAGTGGCGGTACCTGCCGCGATCAGGTTGTTGGCGTCGGCGCCGAAAGCGGCGAAGCTGGAGACGATGCCCACGACCAGGGCGAGCCACAGGCCGATCAGCACAGTCCGGTGGACACGTGATTCCCAGGGCGCCGGTGTGGCCGGACTGGCCGTCATGGTGAAAGGCTACCGTCGGCCCGGATGAGTTCTGAGCAGCATCGCTGGGTCCTCTCCGGTGGTCTCGCTTCCGGGAAGAGCACGGTACGCGTCCTCCTTGCCGAGGCTGGGGTCACAACGGTCGACGCCGACAGCGTGGGACATGACGTGCTCGCCCCGGATGGCCCCGCCTTTCCTCAGGTTGCGGACCGCTGGCCCGAGGTGATCACGGATGGGGCGGTCGACAGGCGGGCGCTCGCCGGGGTGGTCTTCAACGACATGAGTCAGCTGAGAGAGCTGGAAGGGATCACTCATCCCCATATCTTCGACAGGATCAACGACCGGGTGAAGGATCTGACGGGTCCTGTGGTGGTGGAGATCCCTGTGCTCGGTCACGGCCTCGGGGACGGTTGGCGGCGGGTTCTGGTCGATGCCAGGGACGAAGTGAGACTGGAGAGGGCAGTTGAGCGGGGGATGGGCCGAGCCGACGCCTTGGCTCGAATGGATTCTCAGCCGTCGAGGGCCGAGTGGCTCTCCTTGGCGGATCTGGTGATCCCCAACAACGCTTCGCTCGACGAGTTGCGAGCAGCGGTGGCTGCTGTGGTTCCCCACCTGTAGCAGTGTTGCTTGGAGAATCGATCGTGCGGCCAGGTGCCTCTGAGGCACATCCCTGCACGCTGGTCCCTCCCAATAATTCTGTCCCCGTGGGCCGGTACCCTGTGACTCGTGCCCCGTTTCGAGGTCGATTCCGACTTTCAACCCGCCGGTGACCAGCCGAAAGCCATCGAGGCCCTTGCAGAAGGCATCAACCGTGGCGATCGGTTTCAGACGCTGCTGGGCATAACCGGATCGGGCAAGTCGGCGACGATCGCCTGGACGATCGAGAAGGTGCAGAAGCCGACACTCGTCCTCGCACCCAACAAGGCGCTGGCCGCCCAGTTGGCCAACGAGTTCCGGCAGTTCTTCCCCAAGAACCGTGTCGAGTACTTCGTCTCCTACTACGACTACTACCAGCCCGAGGCGTACATCCCGCAGACGGACACGTTCATCGAGAAGGACGCCACCATCAACGACGAGATCGACCGGCTCCGGCACTCGGCCACGGCCGGGCTCCTGGTCAGAGACGACGTGATCATCGTGGCGTCGGTGTCGGCGATCTACGGGCTCGGATCTCCGGAGCAATACGAAGGGCAGCTGCTTCGGGTGATCCAGGGTGTCGAATACCCGATGGAGCACGTGATCAAGCGGCTCGTCGACATCCAGTACGAGCGGAACGAGGTCAACCTCATCCGGGGCAAGTTCCGGGTCCGGGGTGACACCCTCGAGGTCTTCCCCTCCTACGAGGAGACGATCTTCCGGATCCAGTTCTGGGGTGACGAGATCGAGCGCATCGTCAGGCTCAACCCGGTGACCGGCGAAGTAGTCGACGAGATGTCGGAGGGCTACGTCTTCCCGGCGACCCATTACGTCACCGAGCGGGAGCGTCTGCTCAAGGCGATCGAGGGCATCGAGGTCGAGTTGGAGGAGCGGCTCGCCTACCTGGAGGGCAAGGGGAAGCTCCTAGAGGCACAACGGCTCCGCATGCGAACCCATTACGACCTGGAGATGATGCGGGAGGTCGGGTTCTGTTCGGGTATCGAGAACTACTCACGCCACCTCGACGGTCGGGCACCCGGGGAGGCGCCGTACACGCTCCTCGACTACTTCCCGGACGACTACCTGACGATCATCGACGAGTCACACGTCACCGTTCCCCAGATCGGAGGCCAGTACGAAGGCGACCGATCCCGCAAGGAAGTGCTCGTCGACCACGGGTTCCGTCTCCCATCGGCGAAGGACAACCGGCCACTTCGTTTCGACGAGTGGCTGGAGAAGGCCAATCAGATCGTCTTTCTCTCCGCAACCCCCAGCGACTTCGAGATCAGCCACTCCACTCAGGTGGTTGAACAGATCATCCGCCCCACCGGTCTGGTCGACCCCGAGGTCATGATCCGGCCTACCAAAGGCCAAATCGACGATCTCCTGGACGAGATCCGAGGACGGGCCGTCAGGGATCAGCGCGTGCTGGTGACGACGCTCACCAAGAAGATGGCCGAGGATCTCACCGACTACCTCCTCGAGATGGGTGTCAAGGCTCGGTATATGCACTCCGAGATCGACACGCTGGAGCGGGTCCAGATCATGCGGGAGTTGCGGCTCGGCGAGTTCGACGTCCTGGTCGGGATCAACTTGCTTCGCGAGGGTCTCGATCTGCCCGAGGTGTCGCTCGTGGCGATCCTCGACGCCGACAAGGAGGGTTTTCTCCGCTCGGAGACCTCCCTCATTCAGATCATCGGAAGGGCGGCACGAAATGTGGACGGCCAGGTGATCATGTACGCCGACAACATCACAGACTCGATGCAGCGGGCGATCCATGAGACCAACCGCCGCCGGCGTCTCCAGGAGGACTGGAACACCGAGCATGGCATCGACCCCCAGACGGTGCGGAAGAGGGTCTCGGACATCCTCGAACTCGTTCAGAGCGATGCCACATCCGCCGATAGACGGAGACGTGAAGTGCAGCGCCGCGCCCCACTCGACCTCGAAGGTGAGGACCTCGCCCGGCTCGTGTTGAGCCTCGAGGAAGAGATGCATGAAGCCGCCAAAGACCTCAGGTTCGAGTATGCCGCTCGACTCCGTGACGAGATCGGCGAGCTGAAGCGTGAGCTTCGTGAAGTCGCCGAAGCGGGCTGAGTCAGGCCAAGCGCCAACACGACCCGATCTCAGTCGTTTGAGGCCCAGCCAATACCTGGTGATCGTGGTTGCTGCCACCCACCAGGCGCTGGCGACGCTTGGCGCCAACTATTGGCAAACCGCCCACCCTGAGAGGGTGATACTGGTGGCTGCCCTCAGCGCCGCTGTCGCGTGCGGCCTCGCATGGTTCCTCGTCAGACTTGGTGCCAGGCCGTCGATGGCACTGTTCGTCGTTGTCGTGGGGACAGTTGTTTTCGTGAGGGGTGGGCCCCTATGGGTCATCCGCGGGCCCATCGTCACCTGGCTCTTCGTCGGCGTAATCGCGATCTTGGTGTTGCTTCTCGGTCGACGGCTCCCGGAATCTGCAGTCTGGATCGCATGTGTCGCTTTGGTGGTGGCGCTCGCCTCGGGTTCCCTGATGGGGGCGATCGACACGTATCGGTCCATGGGTCTGAGCCACGTGGTCGCGACATCTGACATCGCCGCTGAGTTGCGTTCCAGACCGGACATCTATCTCGTGGTCCTCGACGCCTATGCCGGGCGGCAGGCGCTCGCCTCGCAGTTCGGTGAGACCAAGGGAGAGCTGGTCGCCTATCTGGAGAGCAGAGACTTCCAGGTGCCCGATTCGGCGTGGTCTTCCCAGGCGTCGACGGACCTTTCGTTGCCAACCATCGTCGACATGGCCTATCCGGTCGACCCGTCGAATGTCAACGACGCCACGAGAAGAGACCTGTACGAGATCATCGGAGGTGAGAACAACACTGTCTCGCTCCTCGAGGCCAACGGCTACAAGACCACCATGGTCGAGTCCGGGTGGGTTGGGAGCGAATGTGGCGATGCCTACGACACGTGCATCCCGTCGCACTGGCTCGACGAGGTGCTGTTCGACGTGGCTTGGAACTCCCTGGTCAACCCGTTGGTGATGGAGACCTATGGCCACGCGTTCACCACAAACGCTCTGGCGACCATGGACGCCGTCGTACGGGCGGTCGAGGACGACGGAGGGGATGAACCCCGCTTCGTCTTCGCTCATGTGTTGGCTCCCCATCCACCTTTCTTCCTCGACGAGTCCTGCAGGCTGACAGTCGATGAGACTCGGATTCGGTGGTCCATCTCCCCGGGACAGGTCGACCCGGTCAGAGACGCTCTGTTCTTGCAGCAGACCTCCTGCGTCGACGGATTCCTCACGAGACTGGCCGACGCCGCAGGTGGCGATGACGTCGTAGTCGTCGTCGGAGACCATGGGACACGGAGACTCGACCCGCCAGTGGAGGGCCAGCGGCCAGAACAGGACGCCCTGGTCGAGCTGATGAACGTCCTCGTGGCAGTCCGTACTGGAGCCGATTGCACGATCTCCGATCCGATTCTGACGTCAGACCTGATGCGACAGGTGTTGAACTGCTTCTCCTCAGAGCAACTCGATCCCGTACCGCATCGGATGTTCGCGCGAGGTGGGTACGAGATGACCTCGGAGGAGATCGCCGAGCTGATGGGGAGCGTCAGCCAATCCACTCTCAAGTCAATAGGGCCGACGGTGTCACCAGCAGATACCCGGCGGGCCGGATGAAGAACGACTCAAGTCAGATCGAGCGGCCGACGCGCCCGGTAGCCGAGAATGTTCGGGCCGAGAACCGTCTGATGTTCGTCGACTACCTGCTGCTGATCTGTGCATCTTTCATCGGTCCTCTCAGCCAGATGGCTCCCAACTACTGGCAACTGGTGCATCCGGAGCGAGCCTTCCTCCTCGGGTTTCTCATCGCTGGACTTGCCTGTGGTGCTGCCTACCTCATCGCCGGGAGAACGCGGAGACGGATGCGGCCAGTCTTTCCGGTCCTGGTCGCCGTTCTCGTCCTGACGAAAGGCGGGCGTCTGCTGCTTCAGTACCCAGCTGTGCTGGGTTGGTTTCTGGCTGGCCTAGCTATTGTCGTGGCCTGGTATCTGGGCAACCGATTGAGCGAGGGTGTCCTTCAGGTCGTGAGTGTCGTGGCCGTGGTGACCCTCGGCTCAGGCCTAATAGTCGATTGGTACCGGACTTCCTCCGAGATGGGCCCGAGCCAGGTCGTGCGTCAGGACCTGATCGGCGCCGACCTGACCGAGCGTCCCGACATCTACCTGGTGGTTCTCGATGGGTACATGGGGCTTCAGGGGCAACAGGGGGTTTTCGGTGAGTCGAAGGGCGATGTTGTCTCCCAGCTAGAGGACCTCGGCTTCCACGTGCCGAGGTCGGCCTGGAGCGGGTACTCGACGACGGAGAGGTCGATCCCATCGATCTTCGAAATGGGCTATCCGGTCGGGTCGGAGGAACCCAACGAAGGGACCAGTCGCGATCTCCATCGCATGATCGCAGGATGGAACAACACGATCGACGTCTTGAGATCCAACGGATATCACTCCACCATGATCGAATCTGGCTGGGTGGGGAGTGGTTGCTCGAGTGCCTACGACTCGTGTGTTCAGTCGCATTGGCTCGATTCCCTGATGTTCAGCATCGCGTGGGACTCGTTGGCCAACAAGTCGGTGGCTACTGCATATGGGCATCCGTTCACGGTCAATTCGCTCCACACCATGAGTTCGGTCGAAGATCTTCAAGCTCAATACAGGGACAACAACCGACCAGACTTCGTGTTTGCGCACGTGCTCGCACCCCATCCACCGTTCTATCTCGACGCACAGTGCCAGGTCGTCGCCAGCGATTCTCGGTTTGATCTCTCCTTTGCCGAGGAAGCCGTGGTTCCCGCCCGAGATGATCTGTTCGCCGAGCAAGCAGCTTGCGTAGATGAGTTCATGCTCGACCTCGCGAGTACGGCAGGGGAAGGCGACGTCGTCATCCTCACCGCCGACCACGGCATGCGCCGACACCATGAGCCCGAGCCGTCGGGGAGACCCAGCGACGAGACCCTTCTCGAACTCATGAACGTCTTCGTTGCCGTCCGGGCAAACCCGGGGTGCGGCCTCACGGATCCGATGGTCACCCCCGACTTGATGCGCCAGATCTTCTCATGTTACGCCGCAGAACCATTGGACCCTGTTCCCCAGCGGATGTTCGTCGACGGTGGCTACGAGTTGAGCCGCGCGGAGATCACTGAGCTGACTGCGAGTGGCTAACCGCGGTTTCTCGACTCACTTCCGAGGGGCTCCAGGTGTTCGTCAAGAGTGCCAGGGCCACGAGCCCTGCGATC
>DASTOM010000030.1:0-13646 GCA_035762545.1 Acidimicrobiia bacterium | reverse complement strand
TGGCCGGTTCATCGGTGCAGCGTCTTTTCGGCGAGTTGGGAGGCAAGCCAACCGCCCCCGATCCGGCTGCCGCCAAACGCTCCATCGACCTGGCCACACAGTTGGCCCATCGGGCTGCGGTGCTCCACGACATCTCGGATGGTGGGCTTGCTGTGGCCCTCGCCGAGATCTGTATCGCTTCGGGAGTGGGTGCGACCGTGCATGCCGACCATCCCTTCAACGAGGACCCGCACCGCTTCCTCGTCGTCGCTGGGGCCGGCACCCTGGATCTCCCTGAAGACCTCGGCCGAAAGATCGGTTCAATCGGCGGCGATGTCATCACGATCGGCGACTCGGTTGTCCAACTCGAGCCCGCCTCGGATCGCTGGCACAACGCCCTGCCACACGCGGTCGCCGGCTGATCCTGCGCCTCCAGCTCGAACGGTCCTGATAGCACATAATGCCGGATAGCGGGCGGGTCGGTCGAGGACTACGACCTGAATATGGACATCAGCTGCTCTTGCGGTCTTACTGGTTCGTACGAGGTCAGTGTGTGAGACGGTCAGGTAGCGGAGATCCTGTACCTGATGAATGGGACGTGACGGAAGCGCCGGAGGGGATCACGCCGCCCACGGAATGGTTCACAGTGGAGGGCCTCTTCGATGTTGTCAGAGAGAACCTGGACGCCGACAAAATAGAGGTCAGGTACGACGGCGTGCAGGGGTATCCGACTTCCATCGATAACCCAGCACGGAGGAGACAGACGACGACCTGTTCCGATTCAACTGCTTGGAGAACCGCAGAGATATGCAGGGTCATGGCGGACTGAGACCCTCGCCACCCACCCATATCGGCACCTCTGCGTGCGGTAGACCTCGGCTTCACCGCGTGCGGCGAACGTCCATATCACCTCGGAATCGAGTGTGCGGTGTGGTGAACTTTGACCTTCTGAGCGACGTTCAATTGTGATGGCAGATGCTGGATGCGCTGGTTCTTGATTGTTGCGGTGGTGGTAGGTGTGGTTGCGTGCACCGAGTCGTCGGTACCGACCACCACCGAGCCACCTGACGTCACTTCGTCGACTGCACAGGAACCAGCGCCTGAGCGCTCGACCACATCTACCGGTCTCACGCCCACGACAACCACGCTTCCGGCCACGTTTGCTGCAACACGATCGACGATTGGTCTGGGCTGGGAGGCTGTCGAAGTTCCGACACCCGTTGTGGCGCGTTGTCACCGCGCTTTGGTCGGGACGGATGAGGAGTTGATCTTCTGGGGCGGCAACCAACAGGACTGTGAATACGAGTCTCCAACGGGTAACCCCGCGATGGCATATCACCCCGCCTCGGGAATGTGGCGTCAACTCCCGGAGAGTCCGATGGAGCCGGTTGTGGCGCCAACCGGTGTCTGGACTGGTTCGGAAGTGATCCTCTGTTGTGGGATGACATCGCGACAGGCGGCGGCGTACGACCCGGCTACCGACACGTGGCGCACCCTCGCCGAATCGCCCCTAGGTGGCCCGTTCCCTGAGGCCAGGTGGACCGGAGAGGAGATGGTGGTGATGACGCAGACCGGGGCCGCCGCCTACAACCCGACCACTGACTCGTGGCGAGAATTCCCGCCCATGCCCGAAGACCTCGGGCGCACCAACGAGATCGAGTGGACCGGCTCCGAGCTAGTCGTATGGCCCCGCTTCCCGGTGGGTGATCCACTGAGACGCGTTGAAGAAGGAATGGCCCTCGACCCGTCGACCGGCACCTGGAGGGTGCTGCCAGATCCTCAGCCTTGGCCATCATGGGTGGACATGGTCGTCACAGATGACTCAATCATCATCTGGGGGGGCCTCCCAGCGAACCAAGGCGGTTCGGAACGCGCCGTCGGAGCCCGATACGACCTGAATCTCGGGACATGGAGACCGGTACCTGAAGCCCTCCCCGAGCCAGACGGGTGCGAATGCAATCTCGGAAGCCAAACCCTCACATGGACCGGCGAGTACGTGCTCGTGTCACCAGGAATGTTCAGCACCGGTGTCGATCCCGACACCCCCATGCTGATCGCCTACCACCCAGCTACGGACTCCTGGATACTCGTAGACGAAGAGTCACCGCTGGCATGGGGAGGTGACAGTCTCACCGTCGGTGAACGATTAGTGATCGTCGCCAACGACGTCTTCTACACGAGCCCACCCAACTGGCAGCCGACAGGGGAAACCATCACCCAAAGAAGCTGGGGCGACTAGCCCACATCACCCGATCCCGGGCAATGACGCCCTCACGTCGAACCGCCCGGTACCGGCACCTACTGAGCGCACTCCACGCTCGCGCTGATCCTGAGGGGCGCCGTGACTCGGTTAGTTCGATGCCACGGGCTCGTGAGTGACAACCTCAATCATGAAGCCGTGCGGATCAAGAAAGAAGGCTGCATAGCAGTGGGGCCCAAATTGGGGGAAGGCCTTCGGTGCACGGACGATCTCGTCGCCGCGATCCTGAGCCCACTTGTGGACACGATGCACATCGTCACGCGTGGCCAAGAGGAACGCTAGATGCTGGAGCCCGACCTGGTGTCTCGTGTAGTCCTGGTGCTCTCGCGCCGCATAAAGGAAGAGTTGCGTGCCCTGAAAATCCGGCGGGCAATATCCGTTTCCGAAACAAGGTTGGAAACCGACCATGGGCATGAGCTCATCGAAGTACTCCTTGGCGGCGTCGACATCGGGAACGCCCAGACCTATGTGCTCGATCGGCATGTACCTCTCCGGGTTGATTGTCTTGCTGGTCGCGCACCCTGTTCGTGAGCTGACGGCAACAGTACCGACGACCCAAGGCGCTCGATAACTGGATAGCAGCTCTATTCAGGTGATCGCGGGCGATAACGCACACACTCCCCAACCGAGCAAATCGGCACGTCCCGAGCGATGACCTTCAGACGCTGAGGAGTCCGATACCAAGCACGACTGTTCCGACGCTCGCGAGGATTCCCCCCACGTAGGCCAGGTTGACAAGTCGGTTGGGATGGGCCACGTCCGGCTTCACCACCGACAAGAAGAAGGCGGCTGGCACCAAAATCGCAGAAGGTGGAACGGCCCAACGCACCACTGATTTCCACTGTTCGCTGAGTGCGGTCTGGTCGACGAATAGAAGTGCCAAGAGCGACAGGATGAGAAGGACCCCCTTGGGCGTGTCCGGCTCTCCAGAGTTGTCGACGCAGGTGATTCTCGTAGTAGTCAGTCTGCCGAGTGATCCAATGCCAAAGGAAGCTGGCGCCACCGAACACCACGGCCGGGATGAACAGCAGAAGGACGCCTGCCGTTCTGAGGGTTTCTGGGGTCACGGTTCACCTCGGTTTGTTGGGTCCTCTCATTGTGGGTGATCGCGGAAAGAATGGTCAGGTTCCGGAGAAGACTCTCTCGAGGAATGCGGCTAGGTCCCTTTTTGAGGCTGCATGGGCCGGTCCGTCCCAGCCGAAGTGGATTCCACGCTCGACACATGCCGACCGAACACTCGCTGGCCGGCCCGAGATTGCGTCCACGATTGCACCGTCTCGCTCGATGAACGAGCAAGCCCGTGGCGAGACTGCTGCCGGGAAGTACGTGATTCCCTGTGAGGTCGTTTCGTCATCGAAGCCGTGGTGGGCACCTTCGTACGAGATGATGTCGACGTCCCTGTCCGCCTCGGTCATACGTTGCACGTACTCCTGACACTGATCGATCGGGGTCCAATCGTCCGCTGTCCCGTGGAAGATGCGCAACGGTGCGGCCGTCCGCTCGGTCTCGCCATCGAGCTGGATGAAACAGGTCGAGGGATAGAAGGCGATGTGGGCGTCGAACTCAGCGCCCCCATATAGATCCTGGACTCGGGTCAATCCAGACCAGATAGCGGTTCTGCCCCCGAACGAAAACCCCATGACCGCCATTCGGGAAGCGTCGATGTACGGATGCTCGGCCATGACCTCGGCAGCGCGGAAGACGTCCACTATCGGACTCGCCACGTTGATCTCGCCGTCCCCGACACAAACCCCGGAGGTACCACGTCCCGCCATGCTTTCGATCAGGAGAGTCGCATACCCGTCCTTGTTGAGGTCGTCGACCCAGCCTCGCTCCGCACCGCCCGAACCGCCGCAGCCGTGGACAATCAACAACACTGGGACTGGAGACTCGGTCGGTGGAATACTCAGCTGTGCGGGAATCTCGACCGGCGTGCCATCTTCGAGAGGTGGCAACAGCGGATCCCACAGAGAGCCAGGAAGATCGACACTCTCGATCATCAAGACCTCGCGTGTCGTCTCCTCCAACGGCTCGAGACCGGAACACGCCGTCACCCAAAGCAATACACAGAGAGGCCAACCGACACGTCTCATCGGTAGTGACTATGCCACCAGATGACCCCCCAATTGGCCGTGTAGATCAACATGGGAAGCCACTTTCACAGAGCGCTCTTGCTGGAACGCCACACAAATCGACACCTATGGAGGGTCAGGAGGACGCCAGCCCGATCTCGTAGTGGATGAACCCGCTCGTCCCGCCGGTGAGCCGGTCGTAGAGAACCCTGGCTCGGTGGTTGTCCTCCGCGGTCAGCCAATACACACCGGACCAGCCCTCAGTTCTCGCCTCGGCAACCACCGATCCGATCAATTCTGCGCCGACCCCTCCACCCCGGTGAGACGCCTCGACGTAGAGATCCTGGAGGTAACAGATAGGTCTCGTGCTCCAGGTGTCGTCGTGGCAGAAGAAGTGGACGAGACCCACCAGCCGACCATCAAACTCGGCGACATGGCATCGGATCCTGGAGTCAGGATCGAGTATGCGGCTCCAGAGATGTTCTGTGACAGCGTCGGAGACCTCGGACTCGTAGAAGGCCAGATACGACGTCCACAACTCCTGCCACTCCGAGAGCTCAGACTCGAGTGGCTGACGAATGATCGGATCCATCCTGGGACCGTACCGATCCAACCCCAGCGCACATGATGAGGAGGAGGCGAATCGGTGTAGACACTGCCCGCCTGGTATCATCTGGAAAGCCGCATCAGGTGGAGGCCAGCGTCAACACGCTTCCCTGCTGAGTCACGGCGAATTCCCTCACCCGGTTGGATTGCCTCTTCGGCCGACACTCGACTCACCCAGGCAAGTGGTTGCCGGGCGCATCGAGCGAGAACCGTCCTCCAAACAGGAGTCCAACATGTCCACCTTCAGCCAACTCGGGCTGCCCGACGCCCTGGTGATCACCCTCACCAAACAAGGCATCCTCGAGCCCTTTCCCATTCAGGAAGCCACCATCCCAGCCGGTCTCGCCGGCTCCGACGTTTGCGGCATGGCGCCGACCGGCTCGGGCAAGACCCTCGCCTTTGGCCTCCCGCTGATCGCCACCGTGAAGCCGGGCTCGCCGAAGGCGCCGAAAGCCCTGGTGCTGGCCCCGACCCGTGAGCTGGCCGAGCAGATCCGGGTCGAGCTCGCCCCCTATGCCGCCGCGGCCAAGAGGAGCATCGTCGCCATCTACGGCGGAACCAGCTACACCCCTCAGCGCAAGGCTCTGCACCGTGGCGTCGACATCCTCGTTGCCACCCCCGGCCGTCTCGAAGACCTGATCGAACAGGGATCTGTCCACCTGTCAGCGGTGTCGACAGTGGTCGTGGACGAGGCCGACCGTATGGCCGACATGGGCTTCCTACCCGCCGTCAAGAGGATCCTGGACACCACATCGGCGAACCGACAGACCCTCCTCTTCTCGGCGACCCTCGACGGCGACGTGGCCCACCTGATCGAGCGCTATCAGAACCAGCCCGCCCGGTACGAGGCCGCCGGAGTCTCCTCGGAGGCAGACGTCCAGCACCATTTCTGGCTGGTCGAAGCCGGCGACCGGGTCGACCACACGGCGACGGTGACGAGACAACTCGGCCGCTCCATCGTTTTCACCCGCACCCGCCACGGGGCGGACCGGGTGGCGCGTCAACTGACCCGCGCCGGGGTCGAAGCTGTGGCCATGCACGGTGGCAGATCGCAGAGTCAGCGCAACCGCGCCCTGGGAGCATTCTCCAAAGGTCGGGTACAGGCACTCGTGGCCACCGATGTCGCCGCCCGTGGCATCCACATCGACTCCGTCGACGCCGTGGTGCATTTCGATGTCGCTGCTGACGAGAAGGACTTCGTCCACCGATCGGGACGCACCGGCCGGGCCGGAGCCACCGGGATGGTGGTCACCCTGGTGACCCCGGACCAGCGCAAGACCGTGCAGCGGATGCAGCGGAGCCTCGGACTGAGGGACCAAACGGTCAAACCCGATCCTGGGCGACTCGCCGGCGGGAAGAAGACGGTGACACCGAATCCCTCGAGACACACCATCGAGAGGATGCCGCACTCGGATCGACAGCCCGACCCGATCGTCGTCCACGGGGACACCACAACCATCTTCGTCGGCAACCTCCCGTGGAGCACCACCTCTGATGACCTCGACCGTCTCTTCAGCCGCCACGGCGATGTCGTGAGCGCTGACGTGGCTCGTCGCCGCGGCGGCCAATCGAAGGGATACGGCCTGGTCGAGATGCCTACCCGCTTGGCTCCGAGCGCCATAGAAGCCGTGCATGCCCGGGCTCTCAATGGTCGAAAACTGGTGGTCCGCACGGCCCGCTAGACAGAACCGATACCATCGCCTCGTGGCACGGACTATCGGCATTCTGACCGCGGGCGGTGACAGCCCCGGACTGAATGCGGCAATCCGGGCCGTCGGCAAGGCAGCACAGCGCGCCTACGGGATGGATGTCCTCGGGTTCAAGGACGGCTTCCTGGGCCTGATGCAGAACCGGTACGAGCGTCTCTACTCGGACGATCTCTCCGGGATCCTCACCAGGGGAGGGACGGTTCTCGGCACCTCCCGCATCAAAGTCGACCGGGTCGAGACCGAGTCGGGCAAACGGATCGACGGCAGGTCGAAGATGCGTGAAGTCGTCGAGCTCCACGAGCTCGAGGCACTGGTCTGTCTCGGTGGGGACGGAACGGCCAAGAATGCCCTGAAACTCGCCGACGTGGGGATCCCGGTCCTGACCCTCCCCAAGACGATCGACAACGACGTCGCCGGAACCGATATCACCTTCGGTTTCGACACGGCCCTCAACATCGCCACCGAGGCAGTCGACCGGCTCCACTCGACGGCACACTCCCACCACCGGATCATGGTGGTTGAGATCATGGGCCACAGTGTCGGCTGGCTGGCGCTCGGCGCCGGGCTGGCCGGTGGTGCCGACGTGATACTGATCCCAGAGATGCCGTACGACGTCGAGGCCGTGGCATCGTCGATCTCGGCCCGTCGGGCCGCCGGTTCGACTTTCTCCATCGTCACCGTGGCAGAGGGGGCGATCTCGAAGGACGACGCCACGATCCGCGACTCGATGGAGTCCCAGATGAACTCCGCCGAGAAACTGGAGAAGAGCGCCATCAAGAAGAAGATGAAGGAGTTCGCAGGGGCGCGCGCCGGAGGGACCGGTCAACTGGCATCCACCCTCACCGGCCTCACCGGTCTCGAGGCCCGGATCACGATCCTCGGCCATGTGCAGCGGGGCGGGACTCCCTCTCCGGCCGATCGTCTCCTCGCCACCCGTCTCGGAACCGCCTGCGTCGACTTCATAGCCGAGGGAACCCACGGCGTGCTGGTCGCCGCCAAAGGCGAGACCACTGAAGCCGTGCCGCTCAAGCAGGTCGCAGGCAAGACCAAGCGGGTCCCGCTCGACCATCCCTGGGTCGAATCGGCCCGCCACCTCGGAATCTCGCTGGGCGATTGAGCCTTCTCGACCAGCTCAAAGAGGATCTCAAATCGGCGATGCGTGACCGGGACGAGGCCCGGGTCAACACCATCCGATCCCTGATCTCGTCAATCGACAACGCCGGCGCAGTCCCGGTCGAAACCGGGCCCTACGAGGTCAAGGTCGGTCTGGACCACGACGTGGAACGCTCGATCGTCACCGAGGGCCAGATGCGGAGCCTGGTGCTGGCCGAGAGGGACGAGTTGCTCCGCGCCGCTGACGAGTATCGAGATCTCGGTCTCGACCCGAAGGCTGACGAACTCGAGGGTCGGGCAGCCATCGTCACCGGGTATCTGAGATGAGCGACGTGATCGGGGCGATTCTCACCGGGGGGAAGAGCACCCGAATGGGCCGGGACAAGGCAGACGTGATCGTTGGCGACCAGACGATGCTGGCGATGGTGGCAAAGGCGATGTCGAAAACGGTCGAACAGGTCGTTCTCCTCGGCGCAGATCGCGACAACTGGGTCTGCTGGCCGGACGTGGTCCATGCCAGCGGCCCCCTGGCAGGTGTCGCCACCGCCCTCACCCGAGCCGGGTCGGACCGGGTCCTCGTCGTCGCAGTCGACCAACCGTTCGTCCGGTCGGAGACAATGCGGGCCCTGCTGGCAGTCGACTCGGATGTGCCGGTGGTCCCTGTAGATGCCACCGGGTCACGTCAGGTCACGTGCTCTGTCTACCCCACGTCGATCGCCGACGCCGCCATCGACGAGGCGGCCAACGGCGGGTCGATCCAAACGTTGCTCGACCGGGTGTCGTTTCGCGCAGTGACTGCCGACGAGTGGTCGGTTTGGGGTGAGGACGGTCGGTCCTGGTTCAGTGTCGACACCGACGAGGACCTGGCCACCGGAGTTAGGGAGTACCTCTAGCCGTCGAGCGTCCCGAGCCGCTCTTCGAGGAGACGACGCTCCGCCTCGTTCACACCCAAGCGCAGGGCACGTTCGAATTCGACACGGGCCTCGTCGAGGTCTCCGGCCCGTCGCAGCAGCTCGGCACGAGAAGCATGGAAGGCGTGATACCCGTCGAGGTCTATCCCGGCCATGGCCTCCAACCCGTGGCGAGGGCTGTCCGAATAGCCAACGGCAACGGCACGGTTCAGGGCGACCACCGGCGACCCGGTCAACGGCAGGAGACGGTCGTAGAGAGCGACGATCCTCCCCCAATCGGTGTCCTCCCAGTGCGACGAAGACGAATGACATGCCGCGATCATCGCCTGGAGCGCGTAGGGCCCGGCTCCCTCCAGGGTGGCGACGATATCTAGGCCCTCGCCGATCTCTTCCGTGTCCCAGACGGAGCGGTCCTGATCCTGGAGCAGCACGAGATCACCGGACTCATCGACCCGGGCGTGGCGCCGGGAGTGCTGGAGCAGCATGAGGGCGAGGAGCCCACGGCACTCCTGGGAGTCAGGCATGAGGCCCACGAGCATCCGTCCGAGCTCGATCGCCGAGCTGGCGAGCTCGTCCCGGATCAGGCTCGCGCCGGACGAGGCGAAGTAGCCCTCGTTGAAGATGAGGTAAACCACCGAGAGCACCGCCTCGAGCCGAGCGGGGATCTCGTCTTCGCCAGGGACCGAGAACGGGATGCCCGCGTCCCTGATCTTCGCCTTGGCCCGGACCAGACGCTGGGCCATCGTCGGTTCCGAGACCAGGAAGGCATCGGCGATCTCCGGTGTCGTCAGGCCACCGAGAGTCCGCAGGGTCAGGGCAACCTGTTTGTCGGTGGCGAGGGAGGGATGACAGCAGGCAAAGATCATCGCCAACCGATCGTCGGCGATGGTGGTGACGATCGGAGGCGCTTTGGGACGCTCCGCCTCGATCTTCTCCAGACCGGCGAGGAGCTCCTGTTTCCGGGCGTAGGTTCGATCTCGTCTGATGCGGTCGATCGCCCGTCGTCGCGCCACCGTGGCTATCCAACCTCCGGGATTCGACGGCACCCCCGAGTCGGGCCACGACCTCATCGCCTCGGCAAAGGCGTCCTGAATCGCCTCTTCGGCGAGGTCGATGTCGCGAACCTGACGCGACAGGCTCGCCACGACCAGTGGATATGACGCACGGAATGCCGCCTCGACCGCGGCGTTGGTCTCTGACATGGGATTTCCTAATTAGGTTGCCATACATGTCCGACGGAATCTCAGGCCTGATCTACGTCGGGGACCCGATGTGCTCGTGGTGCTGGGGATTCGCCCCCGAGATCGAGGAACTTGCCGAGGAACTGCCGGTAGAGGTGGTTGTCGGTGGTCTGCGACCAGGGCCGATGGCACAGCCACTCGACGACCGCATGGCCTCGTTCCTCTCCCAGCATTGGGTCGAGATCGCCGAACGCACCGGACAGCCGTTCTCGACAGAGTTCCTCGACCGGCGAGACGGATGGATCTATGACACGGAGCCTGCGGCGGTCGCAGTGACCCAGATGCGCGAGCTCGCCCGGGATCGCACCCTCGACTACTTCACCGACATCCAGATGGCGTTCTACGGCAAAGGGGAGGACGTGACCGACTTCGACATCCTCACCCGCCTGGCCGAGCCCTATGACGTCGACACCGGGGCATTCCGCGAGTCCCTTACGACGGACGAGGCCAAGAAGGCGGCATGGTCCGACTTCAGCCGTGCACGCAATTGGGGCATCAGTGGGTTCCCCACACTCGTCGGCGAGCTGGGCGACGGCCGCCTCGCCCTCCTGGCGCGTGGATGGACCGAGGCCGACACGATTCGCGCTCGTATCGCCAGCGTGGCGGAGAACACATCTTGAAGGCCCCGACCATCCATCCCACGGTGGTGATCGCACCGGGGGCGCACGTGTACGGCGACGTCGTGATCGGCGCCGACGTGTTCATCCTCTTCGGTGCCGTGATCAGGGCCGAACTCGACCAAATCGTGATCGGGGCCGAGACCAACATCCAGGACAACTCCGTCTTCCACTGCGACGAGGGGATCCCGGCACTCGTGGGCAGGAGGGTGACCGTCGGCCACAGTGCGGTGATCCACGGCGCGACCGTGGGTGACCAAGCCCTGGTCGGAATTGGCGCCATGGCCCTCAACCGCTCGACGATCGGGGAAGGAGCCTGGCTGGCCGCCGGCTCGGTGCTCCCGGAGGGGAAGTCGGTGCCACCCTGGACCTTGGCTGTCGGATCGCCGGCGCGCCCGGTCCGGGAGTTGACCGAGGACGAGATCCGCAGGGCCGACGACGGGGTCAACACCTATCTCGACCTTGCGAAGAGATATCGCGAAATCTTCGACTGAAACCGAACGGCGAGACTGTGAACTGTCCCTCGCCGCTCCTACTATCGGCACGTGCCCGAAGAGGCAGTGGTTTCGTTAAAGGATGGGCCCCGCGAGGCCTGCGGGGTCGTGGCGGTCTACTCGACCACCCAACGGGTTTCCCACCTCCTCTACTTCGGCCTGTTCGCACTCCAGCACCGTGGTCAGGAGTCCGCCGGGATAGCCACGTCTGACGGACAAACCGTCACCGTCTTCAAGGATCTCGGACTGGTGCCACAGGTGTTCGACGAACCAACACTCGCCGGTCTCGACGGTCTCCTCGGCATCGGTCACACCAGATACTCGACGACCGGCTCGAACAATTGGGCCAACGCCCAGCCGGCGCATCGCCAGGTCGGCAACACCAGCGTCGCCCTCGGTCACAACGGCAATCTGACCAACACCGAAGCACTCGCCGCTGCCCTCGGGGTGACCGGAGCCACCACCGATTCCGACCTCATGGCGGAGAGTCTGGCCAGGGCGATCGACGACAATCGATCCGACGCCCGGGGTCTCGAGATAGCGTTGATGAAGGTGGCCCCCACCTGGGAGGGTGCGTTCTCCCTCGTCATCATGGACCAGGGTCGCATCGTGGGCCTGCGCGATCCTCACGGCTTCCGGCCACTCTGCCTCGGCGCCCTGCCCGACTCCGGTGGCTGGGTGCTCGCCTCCGAGTCCTCAGCCCTCGACCTGGTGGGGGCCAAGTTCTCCAGAGAGATCTCACCGGGGGAGATGGTGGTGATCGACGCCGGCGGGCCCAAGTCCTACTACCCGTTCGAGGAGACCCAGCCGGGGCTCTGCGTCTTCGAGTTCGTCTACTTCGCCCGGCCGGACACCCACATGTACGGGAGGTCGATCCAGGGGGCACGACATGAGATGGGGCGAATCCTGTCGACCGAGCACCCCGCCGACGCCGACGTCGTGGTCCCCGTGCCCGAGTCGGGGATCCCTGCCGCACAGGGTTTCGCCGCGGAGAGCGGCATCCCCTATTCGGACGGTCTGGTCAAGAACCGCTATGTCGGACGCACATTCATCGAGCCCACCCAGCTGCTCCGCGACCAGGGGATCCGACTCAAGCTGAACCCGATCCCCGAGAGCCTCGAGGGCAAGCGCGTGGTCCTCGTCGACGACTCGATCGTCAGGGGCTCCACCACACGACAGCTGGTCACGATGGTACGCGAGGCCGGTGCCGCGGAAATCCACCTGAGGGTCTCGTCTCCGCCCTACAAATGGCCCTGCTATTACGGCATGGACACCTCTGACCGCTCCACGTTGATCGCCTCCCGGATGGACGTCGACGAGATCCGGGACCACCTCGGCGCCGACTCGCTCGGCTATCTCTCGATCGAAGGTCTTCTCGAGGCCACCGGTGTGGCCGACGCCGGCTTTTGCACGGCGTGTCTCTCCGGCGAGTACCCGACCGCGGTCCCCGAAACCGCAGACAAGTTCCAGCTGGAACGCTCCTGACCGTGACGTCCTACCGGGACGCAGGCGTCGACCTCGAGGGCGCCGAACGACACACCGAAGCCATAGCCGGACCGGTCCGCTCCACATGGACCGCCGAGGTCATCGGTGGGTTCGGAGGTTTCGCCGCCGGAGTGCGCATCCCACCCGGATACCAGGACCCGGTCCTGATGATGTCGACCGACGGAGTCGGCACCAAGCTCGACATCGCCCGGCGCGCCGGGATCTGGGACGGGGTCGGCTTCGACCTCGTGGCCATGTGTGTCGACGACCTCGCTGCGGCCGGGGCCAAGCCGATCGGCTTCGTCGACTACATCGCAGTCGGAGCCCTCGACGCCGAACGCGACCGCGCCATCGTCGAGTCGGTGGCCGCCGCCTGTCTCCAGGCCGGCTGCCCCCTCCTCGGAGGGGAGACCGCCGAGCATCCCGGAGTGCTGGAACCGGACGCGGTCGATCTCGCAGGAGCAGTCATGGGTGTCGTCGAGGCTGAGTCTGTCCTCGGACCGGAACGGGTCAGACCGAGCGACGTGGTGATCGGCCTCCACTCCCCGAACCTCCGCTCGAATGGGTTCTCCCTGGTCAGAAAGGCTCTGGGTGATGACGTCATCGCCAACGCCCCGACCCTGCTCGACCCGTCCGTCATCTTCTCCCCCGCGGTCCTCGCCGCCGCCCGCACCGGGGCAGTACATGCCGGGGCCCACATCACCGGGGGTGGACTCGCCGCCAACCTGGCCCGGGTGCTGCCCGAGGGCTTGGGTGCCACCGTCGACACGAGGGCGTGGGAGCGTCCGGCGGTCTTCGAGACCATCGCCGAACGCGGTGTTCCCGAGGAGGAGATGCGACGAGCGTTCAACCTGGGGATCGGATTCTGTCTGGTAGTCGACCCGGGACGCATCGATCAGGTGATGCGGGCCACAGCTGCCCATGACCCGAAGCTGATCGGCGAGATCGTCGTCGGAGGAGGGGTCAACCTCTCGTGAAGTTCGCGGAGGCATCAGCGGTCGAGGGAGGGAACGGTTCATGGACCGCCCAACTGGCCGAGGGCTGGGACATCTTCGGCGTCACCAACGGTGGCTACCTGATGGCCATCGCGGCACGGGCGATGGGCAACGAGTCAGGGGGACGCACGCTGATCTCAGCGACGGGCAGCTTCATGAACCCG
>DASTOM010000029.1:0-72593 GCA_035762545.1 Acidimicrobiia bacterium | reverse complement strand
CGTCTGATCACTTCGAACAGGTCGTTGCGGGTCATCGCCTCCGGGTCGAGGGCGATGCGGATCCAGGCGAGGGTGGCCCGGACCAAGGTGCGGTCGAGGATGCTCGGTGAGAGCAGGGAGTCGAAGGGGATGCCCCGTTCGGCGAGGGCGATCCGGACGGGGAGGAGGCTGGAGTTGACCCGGGTGAGGACGGCGATGTCGGTGGACGGCACTCCCCCGTCGATCAGCTCGGCGATCCGGTCGGCGGCGGCGATGGCCAATTCGTCACCAGGGGTAGTGGCGACTTCGAGACCTTCGTGGCCATTTTCGGCGTGGATGGTCTTCTCGACCCGGCGCAGGTTGTATCCGACCAGGTTTGAGGCCGCTTCGACCACGTCGGCAGGGCATCGGTAGTTGACCTCGAGGGCGTGGTGGCCGGCGCCGGGGAACAGGCCGTCGAAGTCGATCAGATACGAGGGGTCGGCGCCGGAGTATCCGTAGATGACCTGGTCGTCGTCGCCGACCCCGAACACGTTCATGCCAGGTGAGGCGAGGAGACGGACCAGGAGGAGGTAGGCGGGGGTGAGGTCCTGGAACTCGTCGACGAGGAGGTGGCGGCATTTGGCCTGCCAGTGGGCCCGGATGTCGGGGTTGGCGCAGAGGACTTCGATGGCGCCGTAGATCTGCTCGGCGTGGTCGGCCTCCCCGGCCCGTTCCAGACGATCCCGGTAGCGGCGGAGGGTGTCGGCGAACCCGGGCACGTCGTCACGGCTCAGCTCGACTTCGTCGGGGTGACGGAGCCCGATGCGAACCTCGTCGAGGGCTTCGATGTAGGGGCCGATGGTGTCGGTGTTGGCCCGGGGCGGTGCGCTGGTGATCGGCTCGAGACGTCGTCGCTGCTCGGCCTCGTCGATGAGGCGGAGGCCGGGCTTGCCCATGTGGAGGATTTCCCAGCCGATGGAGTGAATGGTGCGAACGTTGAGTCTCTCGCCTTCGGGCAGCCGTTCCACCATCTCACGGGCGGCCCGCCGGTTGTAGGCGAGCGCGGTGATCAGTTCGGGCTCGATGCCCCGGTCTTCGATGAGGTGGCGCACGCGTGCGGTGAGGACTCGTGTCTTCCCCGATCCCGCCGGTGCTATCACCCGTGCCGGCCCGACCAGATGGGACACGGCGTCGAGCTGGTCCGGTGCCAGATCGGCGTCGGGTGGGGTGGGCTTGGGGACAGGAGTGAGCCTGCCCAGCTCGATCGATTCGTGGTGGACGACGAGCTCGTCGACATCCAGTGGCTGTCGTGGTCCCCCATCGATCCAGATCGGTGTTCCGTCCGCGGTGAGGACGTCCGCCGGCCCACCGACGGTGACGTCGAGCCTTGCCGCCGCCTTGTGCGCCCACCACCAGATGAGCTCCCCCGACCTGGCGTCGTACGAGTTGTGCCAGATCAGCTTGGTCAATCGCTCCCGAAGGAACGTGAACTCGCCACCGAGCTCGTAAGGCGGGGCGTCCGTGGTCTCCGGTGCGTTGAGCTCATCGGGGTCAACGTCGAGGACGAACACGGTGGGGACACGGTTGACGTAGCGCCGTGTGAGCTCATCGACCGTCTCGGCGAGGCGGTTTGGGTCGGTCCACAGCTTTCGGTCCAGTACGTAGTTGTCGGCCGTTTCCCGAGCCCCGGAAGTCGGCTGACCCATACCAAAGACAATTGACCGACCCAGAGTCGATGGACCTGATGGATTCACACTTTTCAGGGTAGGAGGAGGTGCCGACAGATCCGTCGGCTGGATGACTGGCCCAGATAGGGATCGAGAGCCACTTGCAGGATTTCAAGTCGCCGCTGCGTCGGCGATCGCCGCCGCGGCTGCCTCGTAGAGTTCGCCTGCGTGGTCGGAGTCGTAGCCGATCGAGGTGAGTCCGAGTCGGCCATCGATGTCGAGCCCGGACAGCATATGGAGCACGACGCCGGTGCCCCGATCGATAGAAGGTGCAGCATCAAGAACGCCAGCAGATATCGATGCTCGAGTCCCGGGATCCGTTCCACGTAATGCGCGAGCAGTGACTCACCCACGCTGAACGACGGAAGTGCGATCAGTGCGTGGTCGACTGCCGATCCAGCCCGGTTCGCCGCCAGAGCGTCTCCAAGTCGCCCCTGGAGCTCCTCGAAATCCTGCATGGCATGCAGTATCGCGCTGCACCAGCGGGTCAGACACGTCCTCCCGTCGAGAGCTGGTCAGAGACAAAGGCTCTCGCACAGAACGGCCCGCAGTGCGAACCGCACCCAATCTGTTTCGTCCGAAACGGCACACATCGGGCCGCCGATCCGACTACATGTTCCGCCGGTACTGGCCTCCGACGTCATACAACGCCTGGCTCATCTGACCGAGTGACGTCACCTTGGCGGTCTCCATGAGCTGTTCGAAGATGTTGTCTCCCTGGACGGCGGCTTGCTGCAACGCAGCCAACGCATCTCCGGCCACGTGCTCGTTGCGGGACTGAAACGCTCGAAGGTTCGAGATCTGACGGTCCTTGTCCTGATCTGTCGATCGAATCAACTCCCCCGGGATCTCGAAGGGTGAGCCCTCCTTGGAGAGGAACGTGTTCACCCCGACGATCGGGTACTGGCCCGACTCCTTCTGCTGCTCGTAGTAGAGCGACTCCTCCTGGATCGTGGTCCGCTGGTACTGGCGCTCCATCGCACCGAGTACTCCCCCACGACTGCTGATCCGCTCGAACTCGGCCAGCACCGCTTCCTCGACGAGGTCGGTCAGCTCGGAGATGATGAACGATCCCTGCAGCGGGTTCTCGTTCTTGTTGAGACCGAGCTCCTTGTTGATGATCAACTGAATGGCCAGCGCCCGGCGCACCGATTCCTCGGTCGGGGTGGTGATCGCCTCGTCGTAGGCGTTGGTGTGCAGGCTGTTGGCGTTGTCGTAGAGGGCGTACAAAGCCTGGAGGGTGGTCCGTATGTCGTTGAACCCGATCTCCTGGGCGTGCAGCGACCGGCCCGAGGTCTGGACGTGGTACTTCAGCTTCTGGGACCGCTCGTTGCCCCCATACCGGTGCTTGATCGCCTTCGCCCAGATGCGACGGGCGACACGGCCGATCACGGCGTACTCGGCGTCGATACCGTTGGAGAAGAAGTACGAGAGGTTGGGAGCGAAGTCGTCGATGTCCATCCCCCTCGCCAGGTAGTTCTCCACGTAGGTGAACCCGTTGGCCAGGGTGAAGGCGAGCTGGGTGATCGGGTTGGCCCCCGCCTCGGCCATGTGATACCCGCTGATCG
Source organism: Acidimicrobiia bacterium (assembly GCA_035762545.1). Taxonomy (GTDB): domain Bacteria; phylum Actinomycetota; class Acidimicrobiia; order Spongiisociales; family ZC4RG35; genus JANQRA01. Next base: position 69,337 of record DASTOM010000029.1, on the reverse strand, counting down.
ACACCGAGTAGAAGTTGCGCACGTCGTTGTCGACGAAGTACTGCTGGATGTCACCCATCATCCGCAGAGCGAACTCGGTGGAGAAGATGCACGTGTTCTGGGCCTGGTCCTCTTTGAGGATGTCGGCCTGAACGGTCCCCCGCACCCGAGAGATCGTCTCCGCCTTGACCGCCTCGTAGACGTCGGCGGGGAGCACCTGGTCGCCGGTGACACCCAGCAGCCGCAGGCCGAGACCCTCGTTGCCGGAGGGGAGGTCGCCGTGATAGACCGGGCGGGAACGGTCTCCGTAGATGGCGTCGATCTTCGCCTCCACCTCGTCCCACAGGTCGTTGTCGGTGATGTAGGTCTCACACGCCTGGTCGATGGCGGTGTTCATGAAGAAGGCGAGGATCATCGGGGCCGGGCCGTTGATGGTCATCGACACCGACGTCGCCGGGTCGGAGAGGTCGAACCCGGAGTACAGCTTCTTGGCGTCGTCGAGGGTGGCGATAGAGACGCCCGAGTTGCCCACCTTGCCGTAGATGTCGGGGCGCTCGTGGGGGTCGGAGCCGTAGAGGGTCACCGAGTCGAAAGCGGTGGAGAGCCTGCGGGCCGGCATCCCCTCGGACAGGTAGTGGAAGCGGGCATTGGTCTGCTCCGGCGGTCCCTCGCCGGCGAACATTCGGGCCGGGTCCTCCTCCTGACGACGGAAGGGGAAGACCCCGGCGGTGTAGGGGAACTCGCCTGGGACGTTCTCCTGCAACATCCACTCCAGACGGTCGCCCCACGACCGGTATCGGGGCAGGGCCACCTTGGGCACCCGGGTGTGGGACAGGGTCTCGGAGTGCAGCGGCACCCTGATCTCCCGGTCCCGGACGTGATAGATGAACTCCTCGCCGGCGTACTCGGCCACCAGACCGTCCCACCGTTCCAGACGTTTCAGGTTCTCCGGGTCGACCGCGGCACGGGCGTCGGTGGCGTCGACTTCGGCGGCGGTGAGATGATGGAGACGCTCGGCGGCCTCGGCCTGGGTCGTGGCCCACTCGTCGTACTTGCGGACCGCTTCGACGATCTCGGCGAGATAGCCGGTCCGCTCTGGGGGGACGACGTGCTGTTTCGCCTCGTAGATGACGGGGAGATCCAGCGAAGAGTCGAGACCGATTCGGGAAGCAAAGGCCTGGTAGAAGCGGTTGGTGCCCGGATCGTTGAAGTCGGAGGCGATGGTCAGGTAGATGGGGAGCCGGTCGTCGTCGGTGGTGAACTCGAGGTGGTTGCGCTTGTACTGCTTGCGCACGTCACGGAGGGCGTCGGCGGCGCCCACCTTGTCCGCCTTGTTGATTGCGACCAGGTCGGCGAAGTCGAGCATGTCGATCTTCTCCAGCTGGGTGGCCGCCCCGTAGTCGGGGGTCATCACGTACATCGACACGTCGGAGTGGTCGACGATCTCGGTGTCCGACTGGCCGATACCCGACGTCTCCAACAGCACCAGGTCGTACCCGGCGGCCTTCACGATGGAAACGGCGTTGTGGATGTGCGGCGACAGGGCCAGGTTGGCCTGTCGGGTGGCCAGGGACCGCATGTAGAGCCGGGGGTGGGGCAGGCTGTTCATCCGGATTCGGTCGCCGAGCAGCGCTCCCCCGGAGCGGCGCTTCGAAGGGTCGACCGAGATGACGGCGATCTTCAAGTCCTCGAAGTCGAGGAGGAGACGTCGCAGCACCTCGTCGACCAGGGACGACTTGCCCGAGCCACCGGTCCCGGTGATCCCGACCACAGGGGCCTTGGCGTCGAGGGCGCGCAGGTCCAGCTGCTCCCAGACGTCGGCGTACTTGTCACCGAAGTTCTCCGCCGCCGAGATCAGCCGGGCTACGACGCCCGGGTTGGCGGTGGTGAGAGTGTCGAGATCGAAGTCCTTGTCCAGCTCGCCGATCGGATAGTCGGAGCGGCTGAGCATGTCGGTGACCATCCCGGTCAAGCCCATCTCCCGGCCATCGTCGGGTGAGTAGATGCGGGTGACGCCGTATTCGGCGAGCTCCTCTCCCTCGGTGGGGAGGATGGTCCCGCCCCCGCCCCCGAAGAGACGGATTTGGGTGGCGTCACGCTCCACGAGCAGATCGCGCATGTAGCGGTAGAACTCCATGTGCCCGCCCTGATAGGACGTGACGGCGATGGCGTGGGCGCCCTCCTGGACGGCCGCCTCGACGATGTCGAGCCCGCTCCGGTTGTGCCCGAGGTGGATGACCTCGGCGCCGTATGACTGGAGGATCCTTCTGAAGATGTTGATCGAGGCGTCGTGCCCGTCGAACAGGGTCGTCGCCGTCACGAACCGGATCCGGTTCGCTGCTTGATAACCGGTCATCGTCCTTGATAGCCTACGAACGAGATACTTTGATGTCAAAGGAAATCACTACCACCACCACCACACTCGACCCCATCGCCGAGGCCCGGCGACAGTGGGTCGAGCACGGCTGGGCCGACGCCGCCCCGGGGATGGCTGCGGTGACGACGTTGGTGCGGGCCCATCAGATCCTCATGGCGCGCATAGAGGAGACCCTCGCCCCCTATGGGCTGAGCTTCGCCCGTTTCGAGATCCTCCGGCTACTCGGGTTCAGCAGACGTGGCGGGCTCCCCATGGGCAAGGTCGGCGAACGTCTCCAGGTGCACCCGGCGTCTGTGACCAGCGCGGTGAAGCGTCTGGAGCGTGACGGGCTGATCACCAGGGAGACTTCGGAGGACGACAACCGGGTGGTGATCGCCAGCATCCTCCCTCGCGGCCGTGAGGTTCTCGCCGGGGCCACCGAGGCGATCAACGGGGTGTTCCAGACCCTGTCACTAGAAGACGAAGATCTGGACGAGGTGATTCGGCTCCTCAACCACGTCCGCTCGGCGGCGGGCGACAGCGTGGTCGACCGATAGCAGCGTCAGCCAGGCGGGCGGTCCCCGGCCCACACCTCTTCCCCGTCCTCGTCCACCAGGTCGGTGGGCGATAGACCCAGCCTGCTTGCCACTGTCTGGGATGCGACGTGGTCGGGGTGAATGTGAGCGGTGAACCCCACCACCCCACTCGCTGCCAGCCAGTCGCGCATCGCCAGGGCCGCTTCGGTGCCATGACCCGACCCTTGCCAGACCTTGCCCACCACCCAGGCGAGGTCGGCAGATCCGTCGATAACGGTGGCCTGGACGAAGCCGATGGCGGCCCCGTCGCGACGGATTATCCAGTTGTGCCAAATCTCACCTTCCCTCGGTGAGCCGGCCGTCTGGAACCGGTAGCGCTCCTCGAGTTCGGGCAGCGTTAGCGGCTCCCCACCGGTGAAAACATAGAGGTTTGGGTCGGACAGCACGAGGACCATGTCAGAGGCGTCAGAAGGGTCGAGCGGACTCAGCGTCAGATGTTCACTGGAGATCCGTTCGGTCACAGCCAAGAGGGTGAGTCTCGCAGAACGAAGCTCCGAACCCTGGTCCCTGACTAGTCATAAGAGGTCAAGGGCGGTGAGGGGGTTTCACGCCCCGGTTAGTGTGACTAGATTCATCGGTGGGATGGCAACTTTCACAGGGCGGCTTCAGGGACCGAACCTCGAACCGAGCACGGTGCTGATCGACATCGCGGATGGGAGATTCCGTGTCTCCGCCGGCCGAAAGCACGTTGGATCGTGGGCACTCGAGCGGATCACCGCCGAACGCACTTCGATCTACAAGTTCGATCTCCATATCGAGGGCGAGCACTTCGACTTCTTTCCCGACGACCCTTCCACGTTCTCCGATGCGATCGGTGCGATCATCGATCTCAGCGAACCCAAGGGGCGTTTCGGGCTCAAACAACGCATCGAGAAGTCGATCGCCTCGTCCAACTAGGGCCTACTGCTGGCAGAATTGCTGGATGGTCAGGACCCTCATTCGTCGTGGCGCAGTAGCCGGAGTCACCCTCCTCGGCATCGAAGCCGCTTATGCGGTGCTTCGACCCAGCCCCGTACTGGAGAGCTTTGATCCGTCGGGCGAATTCGGTCACGTTTCCCTCCCCACCATCAAGGTCGCGGCACTCGGCGACTCCTCCATCACCGCACCGGGAGTGGGAAGTCCTGACGAGATCTGGGTGAGGATCCTCGCCAACCGGCTGGCCGCCAGCCGCCGCGTCATCCTCAAGTCGTACGCGATCGGCGGCTCGATGGCCCACAACGTCCTCGCCGACCAGGTCGGTCCGGCAGTCGAGTTCGGGCCCGATCTCGCCCTCGTCTCGGTCGGCGCCAACGACGTTCTCAAAGGGGTGCCGACGCGGGTCTTCCGATCGAACCTCGACCAGGTGGTGACCACCTTGTCCGGAACCGGGGCGACCGTCATCCAGAGCGGAGTGGGAGTCATGGGGACTGTCCCCCGGCTCTACCCGCCCCTGAGCACCCTCATGTCCCGTCGCTCAGGGCGTTTCGACCGAATCCACCGTGAGATTGCCGCGAAACACGGTACACACGTGATCGACCAGCGGAGCGATGACGCCAGGCTGTGGAACCGGGACCGGTCACTGTGGGCCGAGGACTACTTCCACGTGAGCGCAGCCGGGCACGCTCGATGGGCCGAGACCACCTGGCGCACCCTCGAGCCCCTCATGAATGGATCCAATGAATCGAGCTGAGGCGCTGGCGCGGGCAGCTTCGGCTCGCGCCGGACATCTCGCCACGGTTGGAGAAGAAGGAGCCCCCCATGTGGTAGTGGTGACCTTTGCCATCGTCGACGGAAACGTGGTCACCGCGGTCGATCACAAGCCGAAGACGACAACGCGTCTGCGGCGGCTGGCCAACGTCGAGGCAAACCCACAGGCGATGCTTCTCGTCGACCACTACGAGGACGACTGGGACCAACTGTGGTGGGTACGGATCCACGGATCCGCTTCGGTCCACCGTGGTGGCGAGATCCATTCGTCGGCCGTCGACGCCTTGGTCGGGAAATACTTCCAGTACCGGGACAATCCGCCCCTCGGGCCGGTGATCGCCCTGTCGATCGACCGGGTCAGTTCCTGGGCGAGCACTCCCTGACGCCGCTCTCGGTGGCCAGCCAGCCCACCCGGCGGTCGTGGGGCTCCATCGGTATCTGAGGGACCACCCGCGACGAGATCGTCACCCCGATCGTGACACAGTCCCGCCGGACCTCGGCGAGGAGACGGTCGTAGTAGCCACTACCACGACCGAGCCGGGCACCGCGCCGGTCGAAGGCCACACCCGGGAGGAGGACCACGTCGAGCTCGTTCACCGGAACGGTCTCCCCTTCCGCCACCGGCTGACGCATACCGAGACGATGCACCTCGCGGGGGACGTCGCGATCACGAAGAGTCAACTTGCCGTCCGGCTCGACACGGGGAAGCACCCATTGCCAGCCGGGGAGGGCCGTGAACAGACCGGATACCTCGACCTCGTCGGTCATGGCCAGGTAGGCGGCGATGGTCCCGGGGAGGCGTGCCACCAACCAGGAGCGGAGCCCCTCGGCCACAATGGCCCCGGTCTGCGGCTCCACTATCCCGAAACCGCGCATCCGCGCCCGCAGTGTGGCCTTGTCCATCACGGCAGGCTAAACCTCTCTGGCTAGCCTCCCGCCCATGCGCATCGTGACCACGGCGTTCCGGACTGTCCTCACCTGGGTCGTCGGCGTCATCGCCACGATCATCGGGGCCACCGCTGCCCTGGTGCTTGTGCTGATCAACCCGGCGTCGCCCCGGATCGAAAAGGTGATCCACTGGTGGAGCCGTCAGTGGATGTGGGCGTCGGGCACCCATCTCACCATCGAGGGTTCCGAGAACGTCGACCCGGGGCAGTCCTATGTGGTCGTCGCCAACCACCTCTCCACCCTCGACATCATGGTGTGCTTCCTCGCGGTCCCCCTCCCGATCCGCTATCTGGCGAAGAAGGAGCTTTTCCGCATACCCCTGCTCGCCCAGGCGATGCGGGCCATCGGGATCGTCGAGGTCGACCGACAGGCCCGGACCGCGATCCACAACTCGGTCAATCGCCAGGCCAGGGAACTGATCGAGCACAAGCGCAGCCTGATCATCTATCCCGAGGGGACCAGACCTCGCGATGGAGTCATGAAGCCGTTCAAGAAGGGAGCGTTCACGATGGCGATCGCCAGCCAGCTGCCCATCCTCCCACTCTCCATCCACGGGACCTACGAGGCTGCCGCACCGGGCAGGCCGTGGTTCCACGGCGGCGACGTGACTGCCGTGATCGACCCCGCCATCGCCACGACCGGGATGACAGGGGGCGACGCCGACGCACTACGTGACCGGGTGAGGGACATCATCGCCAAACGGGTCAGCGATCTCGGGGGGCCGGTTGGTTGAGCGCAGAGAGAGCAAGCTCGAGCGGGACGCGGTGGTGCTGGCAGGGACGATCTGGCTGCCGGACGGAGATCCGGTCGGCGGCTTGGTCATGCACCCCGGATCGGGGGCTTCCAGCCGGAGCAACGACGGATACTTCGCCGCACTGGGACGAGGGCTCATCGCAGCCGGGTATGCCGTCTCCTCATACGACAAGCGCGGCGTGGGCGAGTCCACCGGACGATGGGAGGACGCATCGATCGAGATCCAGGCAGGCGACCTGATCGCCGCACATGACGAGCTCTCCGCCATCGACCAACTGTCCGACCTCCCGGTAGGTGTGTTCGGCCACAGCCAGGGAGGATGGGTTGCCATCAATGCCGCCTCCCGGGACCGGGACGTTGATTTCGTGATCCTCAACTCCGGGCCGGCAGTATCCCCCGCGGTGCAGGAGAGATTCTCCGCACATCAGGCCCTGATCGCCGGTGGCGCCGACGAGGTGACACTGGAACGCGGTCTGGCGCGGTACGACCTGACGACCCGTCTCGCCCGGGCCAGGACTCCATTCGATGACATCGCACCGAGACGCGAGGAACTGGACCCCTATCTGCCTGCCGACGAGGAGGCCTGGCACTTCTGGGTGTCGATCCTGGACTTCGACCCACGCTCGTCCCTGAGCGAAATCCACGTGCCGATCCTCGCACTGTTCGGCGAGGACGACCGCATCGTCCCGGTCGAGGAGAGTCTCACCATCCTCAGGTCGCTGGTGCCACCCACCAGGTTGAAGACGCGTGTGTTCCCGGGTGCCAACCACCGCATCCAGATCGGTGACCCACCGGAACTCGCTCCCGGATATGTCGAGACGGTCATTGCCTTCCTCGAGTCACACGCTCAGTCGTAGACCCCGGCGAGGTAGGCCCTCCCGTTGGCCACGACACAGAGGATCGCTCCCACCGAGGTGACGATCTGATAGCGGTCGGCGTCACCTTCCCCCGCCCACCACCTCCCGCTGAGACGCCAGGGACCGCTCCAGGTGAGGACGGGCTCCCACCTGGACCCGAGCCGGACCCGTGACGGCATCCCCTCGTCCCATTCCACCTCGATCGGATCCAGTTCCGGGGGTACGAGAGCCGGAGCGGGGGCCGGGGTGCTACCCGGCCAGGGAGCCGCCATTTCCCTGTCCGCGGCTAGCTCGGGCTCCCCCCAACGCGACCATGCCACACGCTCCGCCGGCATCCGGCCACCCTGCGCCCGTGCCTGGAGGACACCGTCCGACCCCAGGAGCGTCTGAGCACGCATCAGGGCGCGTTCGGTCTCCACCAGCGACGACTCGTCGGTGAGCAGACCGAGCTGACGACCCTCACCCGAGAGGTCATCGGGCACGATCTCCAGACTCGTTATGCCACCGGGGACACCGGCAGTCTCCACCCAGGCACGCAACTGCCACCAGACACGGTCGGTGAGGGCTCGCTCGGTGAAGGGATCCGCAGAGCGCCAGACCCGCTCCCGGCCGGGGCCACCCGCCGCTCCCGCAGATATGGTCACCGTGTGCGGGGCGACACCGGCGGCCCGCAAAGTCTTGAGCAGACGCTCGGCGATGTTGCGACCTGCGAAGGCAACTGCATCGAGACTCACCAGCGGGTCTTCGAACTCCATCCGCACCCCCAGATCGGTCGGGATGTCACGGGGGTGGACGTGACGGTCCTCGCCAGAGGCGAGACGGTGCGCCACCACCCCTTGGTCCCCGAATCGGGAGGCCAGGGTGTCCCGGGGCAGTTTGGCCACGTCACCGAGAGTCGAGATCCCCAGCCACCGAAAGGTGTCGATCATCTCGGTGCCACCCATCGACTCCCGAAGCGTCCCCAGGTCGAGACTGGAGAGGAACCCGATGGTGTCGGTCACGATGTTAGGTTCCCCCGGCTGAGCCATTGCCGCCGCCCAACGAGCGGCGAATGGGCCATCGGCTACGCCTACACAACTATCAGGGGGGGCGACGCCTGTCCCTGCGGGACAGGTTGGAGTTTGCTTCGCAAACTCTCCCCCAAGTATTTCGTTGATTCTCTCGGCAAGGGCTTGCTCCCCGCCGTAGTAGGCGACGGCGCCGGCGACGGGGACGAAGAGAAGTCCGGGTGAGACCACTTCGACCCGGGGGACGAGGTCTTCCACCGCGGTGACCACCGACTCGAAACGACGGGCCTCCTCCCCGATGTCACGGGTCAGCACGGTGGCGAACGGCGCCAGCGCCTCGGCCTCGCGGCGGGGCATCCCCAGGGTGACACCAGCCTCGATCACATCGTCAGTGGCGCCACAGACCCGATCGTCGACGATCAGTAGGGGCTCATCCGACGGCGCGTCTGGTCTCCCCAATGACCACATCGGAAACCACACGCACAACGTCCGTGCCTTCATCTTCCACCTCGAATCGTCGTGACATCCCCGAAGCCCCCTTGCCTGTCGCTTCGATCACCAACCGTCTCCTCGTGAGTCTCCCGTGGCCACGATCGGCCCCCTCCCAAGTGACCCCCAGGGCACGGAGCCGGAGATATGAGATCCCTGCCGGCAACCCGGTGGTCATCGGTCTCATCACCACCGCCACCCGACGGGCCCGGGCCAGCGCGGCCAGCCGGCGCAGGTCGCTGTCCCTCACCCGTGCCGGCACTTCGGCATACATCGCACGGACTCCCTCGAGCAGGGCGGCGGTGACCTTGGGCCACATGATCGGGTCGGCACAGCGGACCACGATCAACCGGTCGGAGTCGACGCCTGTCTCCCAGGCTGCTTCGGGTGAGATCCACGACCTCGTGTCCAACGCCACGACCGGGGCGACCCGGGAGTGCGGGGCGAGGAGCTTAAAACCGAGACGTGTCATCCCGGTGCCGATGTCACCCACCAGCTCGGTGATCTTCCCCGGTTGCAACTCGAGCAGAGCACCGGGATCATCCTTCTGGACTGCAACCGATCCAGCGAAACCGGTTGCAACGCCCTCGATTCGCAAACTGACTCCAATGTGAGGGCAATCAACTCTATCGAACATATGTTCGAGACACAAGAGGAAGCCCTAACACCCGAAGGGGCCGTTGAGGTGTCTAGTCTGTCGCCATCGCTGGTTCCCACAGGGTCGCTAATCCGAAGCGCATCCTCGTGGCCGACGACACCGAGACGATCACCACCCTGCTCTCGGTCGCCCTCGGCAATGAGGGGCACGAAGTCGTTGTCACCGACAACGGCGTGTCCGCATACGAGATCGGATGCGAACAGCGAATCGACCTGGCCATCCTCGACCATCTCATGCCCGGGCTTCTCGGTATGGAGGTCCTGGAAAAATGGAAGACCGAAGGGCTCGAGTTCCCGGTGATCATGCTCTCCGGTGTCGAGGACGAAGCCACCGTCGTCGAGTGTCTTCGGATCGGAGCTGCCGACTTCATCCGCAAGCCCTTCCTCATCAACGAGCTATCTGCCCGGGTCACCCTTGCCCTCACCCGCTAAGCCTCAATAGCGACTCTCCCCGTTCCGATCATTACGGAACAAGGAATGAGTGGCACCGAGATTCTCAAGATCTCCCTGGTGGCGATCTTCGCCGCCAATGCTGTGCTGCTCGCCGCCATCCTGATCATCAAACCCGTGCACCGACGTCGTCGGGACCGGCAGCGGAGGAGACGGAGCGCCTACATCTCCATCCTGAGCCGTCACCTCGCACTCGACAGCCACCAAGTCGTCCTGGGTCGAAGGGTTGCCGAGGACCAGGCTTTCCTCGATGCCATGATCGACCTCCGTTCCATCGTCAAGGGCCAGGACGCCGAGGCACTGGGGACGATCGTCGACCGATACGAGATCGGGGCACGCCAGAGCCAGCGTCTGGCACAGAGGTTCCGGGTCGACACCAGGCTCCGGGCGGCCGTGGCCCTCGCCGAGCTGGCCGACGAGAGCGCCGCCGACACCCTCATGCGACATCTCTCCGATCCGAGCCCGGAGGTGCGGGTCCAGTGTGCCAGAGGCTTGGCACGCATCAGATGGAAGCCCGGTATCACGGCCATCCTGGCCAGGTTCGAGACCGAGACTCCATGGGTGCGATCCCGATTCGCCGACAGCCTCGTCGAATACGGGGTCATGGCCACCTGGCCACTCATCTCCTACGTCAGGGCCAGCGGACGGTTTGGCGCGCGGGGACCCGCCGCTGCAGTGCGGACACTCGCCTCGATCGGTGACCCCACCGCCGTCGAGCCCCTGCTCGTGATACTCGACGACGTCAACGAGCCGGAGATCCAGATCGCCATCGTCGAGACCCTGGGCATCCTTCGAGCGCCGATGGCTTTCGACTCGGTCGAGAAGGCGGCGCGGTCGGAGGACTGGAGACTCCGCGCCAAGGCGGCTTCGGCACTGGCGACCCTGGGCGACGAGTCTGTCGTGCCCACCTTGGCCCTCGGATTGGAGGACGAAAACTGGTGGGTGCGTCGCAACTCCGCCTCGGCGTTGTCACACTTCTCCACCGGAGTAGACGTCCTGTACGCCTCCCTCATCTCCCAGGACAGCTTCGCACGCGACGCCGCGGCCGAGGCGTTGGCGGATGCGGGTGAGCTGATCGCGGCCAGAGACCGGGTCGAGGGCGGCGTGGGTGAGAGACGTGACTTCGACCTCCTCGAGCTGGTCGAAGGAAGTGTGGTGACGTCATCGTGATAGCCACGATCATCAAGGCAATCGGTGTGTTCGCCCTCACCTACTTCGTGATCCTGCACGTCTACGTCCTAGGAATCGGGATCTGGTCGGGGCGGGCGCTGCGTCGCAGCCACCACGTGCAGCGGTTTGGCCGGGTGCGGGAAATGCTCTCCTCCCGCACCGCTCCCCCGGTGTCGATAGTCATCCCCGCCTACAACGAGGCGGTTGGCATCGTCGACTCGATCCGGTCGATGTCGATCGTCGCCTACCCGCGGTTCGAGATCGTGATCGCCAACGACGGCTCGTCGGACGACACGCTCTCCCTCTTGATCGAAGCGTTCGGCCTCCAACAGGTCCGTATCCCTTACCGCCCTGACATCGCCACCAAGCCGGTGGAGGCGATCTATCGAGGCAAGGCGGGTGTCGAGATCACCGTGGTCGACAAGGAGAACGGTGGGCGCGCGGACGCACTCAACGCCGGGATCAACGCCGCCCGCTACCCGTACGTCCTCTGCACCGACGCTGACGTCGTCCTCGACGCCAATTGCCTGGTCAAAGCGATGCAGCGGGTGGTCGAGGATCGGGAGCGGACCATCGCGGTCGGCGGCAACATCCGACCGATCAACGGCAGCAAGGTCCGGCTGGGCCACCTCGTCGAGTCACACGTCCCCCGTGGGCTGATCGCTCGCATGCAGGTGCTCGAGTACCTCCGGACCTTCATCGCCGCCCGGCCCGGTTGGTCCTCGATCAACGCCCTGCCCAACGTGTCCGGGGCATTCGGCATCTGGAAGCGAGCCTCGGTGCTCGCGGTCGGCGGGTTCACCGAAGGCCACATGGGCGAGGACATGGACCTCACGGTGAGGCTCCACATGTTCCATATCGAGAACAACATCCCCTACCGAATCGTCTACGAACCGTCGGCCGTCATATGGACGGAAGTCCCCCCGACCCGGCGGGTGCTGAAGCGGCAGCGGATCCGTTGGCATCGAGGCCTGATGACGACGGTGTCGGACTTCAAACCCATCGTCTTCCGGCGCCGGTACGGGACGCTGGGGATGCTCACCTGGCCGGCATATGTCCTCTTCGAGTACCTCGCCCCGATCATCGAAGTGCTCGGCTACATCGTGGTCCCGACCGGGATCCTCATGGGGATTCTCAGCCCCAAGGCTGTCGTGCTAGTCATCGCCCTCGCCTTCGGGATGGGGATCCTCAACAGTCTCATGGCGATCCTCCTCGACGAGTCCTTCGGCTACAGCAACAGCATCGTGGACACGTCTCGTCTGGTGGTCATGGCGCTGATCGAGAACCTCGGTTTCCACCAGATGACCGTCATCTGGAGGGTCAGGGCCATGTTCGGAGGTCGGAGTGTCAAGACCTGGGGGAACATGGAGCGACGGGGGGTCGCCCAGCTGTCCGGATCGTGACGCTCATCCCTCCAGCTCTTCGAGCGTCTTCGGCCAGTCCTCTTTGAGCAGCCGGGACAGCGACCGGTCCGCCAGCAGCTTGCCGCCGGTCTGACAGGTGGCGCAGTAGTTGGTCTCGTTCGACGAATAGACGATCCGCTGTACCTTCGACCCACAGCGCGGACAGGGCTCTCCGTACTTGCCGTGAACGGCCATGTCGTCACGGAAGGCGGTCACTCTGGTCGGCCAGCCCTCCCCCACCTCCTCACGCAACCGCTCGGTCCACTCGTTGAGCGAGCTGACCACCGCCCCGTGGAGCGCGATGACTTCGCCATCGTCGAGTTGGGAGGTCCGTTTAACCGGCGACAACTTCGCCTCCCAGAGGATCTCGTCCGAGTAGGCGTTGCCGATTCCTGAGAAGATTCGAGGGTCGGTGAGCGCTCGCTTCAGAGTGCGGTTCTCGCTCTTCAATGCTTCGGCGAAGCCGGCTTCGTCGACCTCGAGAGGCTCGACCCCACCCCGGTCGAGTGTCTCCACCCCGTCCCAGGAGTCGAAGATCCACATCCCGGCCCGCTTGTGGGTGCCCTGCTCGGTGAGGATGAGTGACCCTGAGTCGAAATCGATGGCGGCCAGCCCGACCTTCTTCGGAATCGGCTTCCGCGGCGTCTCCCAGCGGAGACGCCCGGCGACCATCAGATGGATGACGAGATAGATGTGGGGCGGGGGGTTGGAGGGGGGTCGCCCCCCCTCATTTTCACGCAACTCGAAGGCAATTCGCTTGCCGACACGGTGCAGTGCAGCCACTCTCCTCCCGATCGGCGCGGTGTAGGGCGGGTCGTATGTGCGGAGCACTGCGGGTGAGGCGACCCGGACCCCCCTGACCTCCTCACCGAGGACGTGCCGCTCCAGGGCCTCGATGTATACGACGATGTCGGGAAGTTCCGGCACAGAGGAACCGTACCTCTAGTCGCTCTGCTTCAGGCTCCCACTGGAGAGCACGGCGACCCCGACCACCAACCCACCGGCGATGAAGCCGTAGGCGGCGAGTTGAGATGCTTCGGCGTCGGTTTCGGCAACGGCGAAGCCGAAGACGACGATCATCCCGAGAAGGATCACGAGAGCGATGATGCGGGCGAACCTGGTGCCGATCGACATCACGTAAGCGGTTCCGATCATCAGTATCCCCCCGACGACGAAGGCAATCCAGAAGTCGAAGGGGCTGCCCGTGGCGTCGCCGGACAGGGGTCGAGGTGGAGCGGCGGTCTGGTCGAGGATCACACCACCGAGGACGATCATGGCGCCGGCGAGGGCGAATCCGATGGCGGCGAGGTTCGAGGATATGGGGTACGGCTCTTCCTCGACCGGAGGGGCCTCCTCGGGGTTGTGCCGGGCGGCGAGCAGACGGGCGAGACGGGGGGAGGCAGCCGAGATCCCGATCTCGCCGGCGAGTGCGACGTCGTCCTCGGTCCGCAGGACCAACTCCTCACCTTCGGCCTTGATGCTGAACCCGTCCTGGAGGGCGCTGATACCTATCTCGCCCACCTGCCAGTCACCGACCAGTTCGTTGCCGGCGACCAGGCGGAGACGACGATTCTCGGCAAGCACGCGCACACTGACACCGTGACCGGTTTCCCCCCGCATCCGCACAATGCCATCGAGTTCGACAGCCATCGATCTCCCAGTGCCGCCTGGCGTAGATGGTAGATGCCAATGAAAAAGGGGCCTATCGGTCGATAGGCCCCTTTCCCGAACGATGTGAGTCGTACTAGTCCTGCATCTCCTCGAAGGCCTCGGCGAAGCTCTGGGGAGCCTTGCGTCGTCCACCGCTGGTCTGCTGATCGGTCGAGCTCGGCTCGTCACGATTACGGCCTCGATTGCGGTCGTTGGACCGATCGTTGTTGGACCGGCCGCCACGGCCGCCGCCGTTGCGGTCGCGACCCCGGTCGTTGCGGTCGCTGCGATCGCGGCCACCACCTGAAGGGGCGTCGCCACTGGGCAGCGTGGCGCCTTCCAGCGCCTCGACCAGCTCCAGGCTGACTTTGCCCCGTTCGATCTCACGGACCCGAACCTTGAGCTCGTCGCCCTCGGAGAGATAGTCCTCGACGCGCTCCACCCGCTTCGACCCGTCGAGACGTGAGATGTGGAGCAGACCGTCGCGGCCGGGGAGGATATTTACGAAAGCACCGAACTTGGTGATGTTCACCACCTTGCCGTCGTACTCGGCGCCAACCTCGACCTCCGGTGGGAAGGCGATTTGGCGGACACGCTCCATGGCGCCGGCAAGTGCCTCGCTGTCATTGGAGGCGATGCGGACGATACCGACACCATCGGTCTCCTCGATCTCGATCTTGGCACCGGTTACCTCTTCGAGCTCGCGGATGACGGCTCCCTTGGGACCGATGACCTCGCCGATCTTGTCCTTGGGAATCTCGACCGACTCGATGCGGGGAGCCCACTTGTTCATCTCGGCACGTGGCTCCGCGATGACCTCGGACATGGCGTCGAGGATGAAGAGACGTGCCTCACGGGCCTGGTCGAGGGCTCCCTTGAGCACCTCGGACGGAAGACCCTGGATCTTGGTGTCCAACTGGAGCGCCGTGATCATGTCGGCAGTCCCGGCCACCTTGAAGTCCATGTCACCGAGTGCGTCCTCGGCACCGAGGATGTCGGTGAGAGTGACGAACTTGTCGCCCTCGTTTATGAGACCCATGGCGATCCCGGCCACCGGGGCCAGGATCGGCACACCGGCATCCATCAGCGACAGCGAAGAGCCACACACCGATGCCATCGACGACGACCCGTTGGACGCCAGGACCTCGGAGACGAGGCGCAGGGCGTACGGGAAGTCGTCCGAGCTGGGAACAACGGGCAGCAGGGCCTTCTCGGCGAGGGCACCGTGTCCGATCTCACGACGCTTCGGGCCACGCATGAACCCCGCCTCTCCCGTCGAGAACGGCGGGAAGTTGTAGTGGTGCATGTACCGCTTGCCCTCGGCGATGTCGAGGGTGTCGAGCATCTGCTCCATCTTGAGCATGCCGAGCGTTGTGATGTTGAGCACCTGGGTCTCGCCACGCTGGAACAGCGCCGACCCGTGAGTGCGCTCCACGACACCGACCTCGATGCTGAGAGGACGGATGTCGCTGGCGCCACGGCCGTCCATGCGGACGCCCTGGTCGATCACCCGCTTGCGTGCGACCTTCTTGAAGACCGAACGGAAGGCGTTCTTGGCCTCCTTGAGACCCTCCACGTCGTCCTCGGCGAGACCGAGACCGGCGATGACTTCCTCGGCCAGAGCGGCCTCGGCATCCTGACGGTCGTGCTTGCCCGGGATCTCCAGCACGCCGGCGATCCCTGAGCCGGCAGCCGCCTCTACCCGGGAGTAGATCTCCTCGGAGTAGTCGACGATCGGGCTCCACTCGAAGCTCTTCTGCTCCGCTTGAGCCTTGAGCTGGTTCTGGAGGTCGATGAGCTGATCGATGTACTGCTTGGACTCCTCGAGTCCCTGGGCGACGGCGTCCTCATCGGAGGGGCGGTCACCGGCAGCTACGAGTCGGGCGCCTTCGGGGGTCGCACCGGCCTCGACCATGACGATGTCGACTTCACCGGCGTCGTTGCGACGGCCGGCGACGACGAGCTCGAACACTGACTCGTCGAGCTCCTCTTCGGTCGGGAACGGGACCCACTCACCTTTCTTGAGGGCGAGACGAACTCCGCCGAGTGGGCCCTCGAAGGGAATTCCCGAGACGGAGAGGGCGGCCGACGCACCGTTGAGTGCAACCACGTCGAAGGGGTTCTCCTGATCCACGGCGAGCGAGGTGACCACGATGTGTGTCTCGTTGCGGTAGCCGTCGGCGAACGACGGGCGGAGGGGACGGTCGATGAGACGACAGGTGAGAATCGCCTGCTCCGACGGTCGGCCTTCACGACGGAAGAACGACCCGGGGATACGACCCACCGAGTACATCCGCTCCTCGAAGTCGACGGTGAGCGGAAAGAAATCGACGCCCTCGCGTGGCTTCGCATTGGCTGTCGCGGTCACCAACATTTCGGTACCGCCGAGAGTGGCGACTACGGCTCCGTTGGCCTGGGGGGCCAGCTTGCCGGTGCTCAGGATGAGCTCCTTGCCGCCGATTGATCCTCTTACAGAGGTTTCGGGCACGTTGTGCTCCTTCTTGTTGGGAGCCGCACCCGTTGGCAGTGGAAGGGTCTCGAGAAGGGCTCGAGGCGCTTCCACTGACAACCGACGTGGCTCGTTTATGCGGGCCCCGTCGGGGGCCCTTCTTGTCGAACTAGCGCCGCAGGCCGAGTTTGGCTATGAGACTCCGATACCTCTCCACGTCTTCTCGACGGAGGTAGTCGAGGAGTCTCCGGCGTTTGCCGACCATCAGCAACAGACCACGACGGCTGTGGTGGTCGTGCTTGTGGTCGCGAAGATGCTCGGTCAGATGGTTGATCCGCTCGGTGAGCAGAGCGACCTGGACTTCCGGTGAACCGGTGTCACTCTCGTGTGTACCGAACTCTTCGACGATTTCAGTGGTTGTCTTCATTGCGCGTAAAACCTGAAGTGATGTGGGGGTCGATGGGAACTGTAACAGCTTCGAGTTTCAATCTCATATCCGTCATCCGGCCACTGCGGGCAGATTTGTGAGTATCTCACGGGTCTCTTCGACATCTGCGGCCATCTGGTCGACCAGGGCGTCGACACTCGAGAACTCGAGTTCGGGTCTCAGATGTTCGACGAACCGGACGGTGATCTCTTTCCCGTAGATCTCGGAGTCGAAGCCGAGCAGAAAGGCCTCGACGAGCAGTTCGTCCCCGCCAAAGGTGGGGCGCACCCCGACATTGACCGCGGCCCAGTGGGTCTCGCCGTCGACGTCAGCCAGACAGGCGTACACCCCGTTGGCGGGGATCAGCTTGCGTCTGGGCGGCTTGAGATTCGCGGTGGGGAACCCGAGCTCCCGCCCTCTCTTGTCTCCGTGGGTCACCTCACCGGTCAACGAGAACCAGGTTCCGAGAAGCTCGGCGGCCTCGTCGACCTTGCCTGCTTCGACCAGGGCCCGGATCCGGCTGGACGAGACGACGTCTCCGCCGTCGGTCACCAATTCGACGATGTCCAACGCGAAATCATGGCTGTGACTCAGCGTCCGGAGAAGAGAAACATCACCCGATCGGTCATGGCCGAAGCGAAAGTCCTCCCCGACCACCAACTGCCCGACCCGAAAGCGGTCGACGAGCACGTGGGACACGAAGGTCTCCGGGCTTTGCTCCCTGATCTCTGCGAGATCGAGAACCCCGACACAATCCACCCCAAGGGCGGCGAATCGCTCGATCCGCTCCTCGACGGTGGTGATCAGCCGGGGTGGGGTACCGGGGCGCAGCACCTCGATCGGGTGGGGGTCGAACGTGAGGACAGTCATCATCAGATCGGAGTCCAGCCGGCTCAGAAGACGCTGATGCCCGAGATGCACACCGTCGAGCACACCGATCGTCACGGAGGTCTCCCGGTCTACCGGGGCCCAGCTCTCCCAACTGCCGGAGCGGACGATCATGCCGGAAGGACCACCTCGGGCTCGGCGCGCTCCCCGATCCGCTTGTAGACGGCGATCAGTTCGCCCTCGGGGCTCACGACGCCGTAGGGCTCCTCCTCCGGCCCGCTCAGCAGTGGCCCGCCGACGAAGCGGACGCCGTTGCGGACCCCGCTCGCGGTCTCGGAGTCGACTTCGACGAGTACCAGGTCCGCCATAGCCTCCGCCGGGCTGAGGAAGTAGGACTTCCAGTTCTCCATGTCGTCGATGGTCACACCGGCACTGGCCCGAAGCGAGCCAATCCGGGTTCGACGGAGTGCGGTCAGGTGAGCCGAGCCACCGAGGACGCCGGCCATGTCGTCGGCCAGTGACCTCACGTAGGTGCCCTTCCCGCATACGACCCGAAACTCGACCTCGGGATACGGGGGCGGGCCAACCGAGAGGATCTCGAGCTCGTGGACCATCACCTGGCGGGCGTCCCGGTCAACCACTTCCCCGGAGCGGGCCAGCTCGTAGAGACGGCGGCCGTCGTGTTTCAAGGCCGAGACCATCGGTGGCACCTGGCAGATCGCACCGGTGAATCGCGGGACGAGACCGGTCACGTCGCCCTCCGAGATCTCCATGGGCTCCCTGGACAGCACGGCACCGTCGGCATCGAGGGTGTCGGTGGCGACCCCGAACTGGGCCGTTGCCAGATACTCCTTGGGTTGGTCCTGGATGTAGCGGATCAGACGGGTCACCTTGCCGACGGCGAGGACGAGGGCCCCGGTCGCCATCGGGTCGAGCGTCCCGGCATGGCCCACCTTCTCGACCCCCGTCGCCCTCTTCACTTGTCCCACCACCTGGTTGGAGGTGATACCGCCTGGCTTGTCGACGATCAGGAACCCACGAGTCACCGATAGTCCTCAACCATTTCCAGTATTCGAGCCCGCACCTCGTCCACGGTACCCCTGGTGGTGAGTCCGGCGGCGAGCCGGTGGCCTCCACCGCCCAGAGCGGCGGCGAGCCCACCGACATCTGTGTCGCCCCGGGACCGCATGCTCACCTTCACGGTCCCGTCCGCGTGCGACTTGATCAGGACTGCGGTGTCAGCCTCGACGGCAATCCTGAGCAGGTCGATGAGGTTCTCGGTGTCGGCCCAGGTGATCTCGATCTCGTCGAGATCCTCCTGGGTGATCGTGGTCGAGACGACACTCTTGGCCTCGTCGAGGGTCGCCCGTTCCATGGCCACACCGGCCGCCTTGAGATAGCCAAACGGCGCCTCCTCGTAGACGTGACGTCCGACGACGCTGGGATCCGCCCCCCGGGCGACGAGGTCGGAGGCGATCTGCAGGGTTCGGGGTGTGGTGTTCGAGTATTGAAAGCGCCCGGTATCGGTGACCAGAGCCGTGAGGAGACACTGGGCGACCTCCGGGTCTATGTCCCAACCCAGCACCCCGAGGAGGTCATAGACGAGCTCACCCGTGGCCGCGGCCGTGGGGTCGATCAGGGCGACGTCGCCAAAACCCTCGTTGGTTACGTGGTGATCGATCACGACGACCGTCCCCGCCTGTCCTGCGTTGGCGGCGAGCTCCCCGACACGCTCAGCCGAGCCGACGTCGAGCACCACCATGACCTCGGGACGCTCGGGAAACGATCCCGGCTCGACCAGGAGATCCATTGGGAGGAAGCGGAGGCTGGGAGGGACGACGTAGGGCGAACCGAAGCTGGCGACCACCTCCTTGCCGGCATTTCGGGCGGCTAGTGCCAGACCGAGCATCGAACCGAGGGCATCGCCGTCCGGTCCGACGTGACAGGCCAGAGCGATGCTCCTGGCATCGGTGAGGGCCCGGGCGGCGGCCTCGAAAGTCATTCCTCCTCCTGACTCTCAGGGGGAGCGACTCCCCTCCGCTCGCTCTGCTCGCTACCCCCCGCGGCAGCTTCGCTGCCGGAAGACTCGAATCCGACCACATCCTCCCCAGCGGCAGCTTCGCTGCCGGAAGAGGGGTCCTCGTCTGCGTGCAATTCTCGGAGCAATTGGTCGATGTGCTCGCCGCCGGTGATGCCGGGGTCGATCTGAAACTCCAGTGTCGGGGTGTACTTCATCCTCACCTCGGCTCCGATGGTGGACTGGAGTCTCCGGGATGCGCCACGCAGGGCAGCCAGGGCGTCCTCTTCCGACTCGCGGCCGAGGACGTCGATGTACACCACGGCAGTCCGCAGATTCGGGGCGGTGTCGACACTGACGACGGAGACCATCTCCAGCCTGGTGTCACTCATCCGCTCGATCTCGTCGGCGAGGACCTCACGGAGGATTGAGTTGACCCGCAGCATGCGGTCGCTCATGCCGACTCCCGGGGTGGTGGTTAGGTTCTGGCGACCTCGCGGACGGTATAGACCTCGATGTTGTCTCCGTCCTTGATGTCGTTGTAGTCCTCGAACCCCATACCGCACTCGAAGCCGGACTGGACCTCACGGACATCGTCTTTGAAACGCTTGAGCGAGGAGATGACTCCGTCGTGGATGACGATGCCGTCCCGGAGCAGTCGGGCCTTTGCCCCACGTTGCACGACACCTTCGATGACGTAACACCCGGCAATGGTCCCGGCTCGGGGCACCTTGAAGGTGGCCCGTACCTCGGCTGTCCCGAGAACCACCTCCTCCTGGTCCGGCGCGAGCTGACCGACGAGGAGCTGTTCGATCTCGTCGAGGAGCTCGTAGATGATCCCGTAAGTCCGGATCTCGACCCCCGCCTCCTCCGCGGCCCGGCGCGCTTTGGGCTCGGGGCGGACGTTGAAGCCGACGATGACTGCTTCAGTGACCTCGGCGAGAGTCACGTCGTTCTCGTTGATCCCACCGACAGCGGTGTGGACGATCTGGATCCGTCCCCCTTCGCGCTCGATCTTGGCGATCGACTCACGGAGAGCTTCGAGTGATCCCTGGGCGTCGGCCTTGACGATGACGTTGAGTGTGGCGTCCTCGGTCCTGAGCTGCTCGAGCAGACCCTGGAGACGATCACGGGCCGACGGGGCCACGTGTGCTTCCTGCCGTTCGACCTCCTGACGGTCGGCGGCGATCTTGCGAGCTTCCCGGTCGTTCTTCTGGACCTCGAAGTAGTCGCCGGCTGCGGGCACGTCGTCCCAACCCATGATCTGGACCGGGTCGGACGGGCTGGCGTGCTTGATCCGCTCTCCCTGATCATCCATGAGAGCTCGGGCCCTTCCGGAGATCGGCCCGGCGACGAAGGCGTCTCCCTCCTTGAGGGTCCCGCGTTGGATGATGACCGTTGCGACGGGGCCACGGCCGACTTCGAGTTGTGCCTCGACGACCACACCTGATGCGGGGGCCTTGGCGTTCGCCTTGAAGTCCTCGAGCTGAGCGATGAGATCGATCACTTCCAGCAAGTCGTCGACACCGTCACCGTTGAGTGCCGAGACCTCGACCGTGGGCACGTCACCCCCGAGGTCCTCCGTGACCACACCCTGGTTGGTGAGCTCGGTGCGGACCCGGAGCGGATCGGCGCCGGGGAGGTCCATCTTGTTGACGGCGACGATCATCTTCACTCCTGCCGCCTTGGCGTGGGAGATCGCCTCGATCGTCTGTGGCATGACACCGTCGTTGGCGGCGACGACGAGCACGACGATGTCGGTGATGTTGGCGCCACGGGCACGCAGAGCGGTGAACGCCTCATGGCCGGGCGTGTCGACGAAGGTGATCTTGCGACCGTTGATCTCGACCTGATAGGCGCCGATGTGCTGGGTGATGCCACCCTCTTCGTCGGCCACCACGTTGGCCTTCCGTATGGTGTCGAGCAGGGTCGTCTTGCCGTGGTCGACATGACCCATGACGGTGACCACCGGCGGTCGGGACGTGAGGTCGGCCTCGGCGTCGTCGAACGCGGGCCGATCCGCCACTGCCGGTGCGGGCGCAGCCTCGGTGACCTCGACGATGTACCCGAAGCTCTCGGCGATGTCATCGATCTGATCTGCCGGCATCTGCTGACCGGCACCGGCGGGAATCCCCTTGTTGAGGAGGGCCTTGACCACATCACCGGTGGGCTGTCCGATTGCTTCGGCAAACTCGGCGACGCTGGCCCCGGTGACGATCGTGGCGATCTCGACGTCGCCCGATCCGGCCGGTTCTTCGGTGACCTCATCGACTTCGGGCACGTCTGGCTCTGCGGCCTCGGGCTGCTCAGCGACGTCCGGCGCTTCGGCCAGTTCTGTTTCTGCGGCCTCTTCGGGCTCGGTGGTCTCCTCAGGAGCAAAGGCGAGACGGACCAGCTCGGCGGACTCGTCATCGATGCCCGACGACGCGGTCTTCACGTCCAGACCCAGCTCGACGGCCTGCTCGAGGACCTCCTTGGAATCGACGCCCAATTCACGGGCGAGCTCATAAACCCTCATTCAACGATCACTCACTCTCAGTGTCTTCGACATCGATCTCGGCGGCATCAGTGGTCTCCGGGAGCGTCGGCTCTGCCTCGTCCACGACCACGTCCCCTTCGGCTGCTTCAGCGGCCAACTCGGCGTCACCGGCGGGAGCGGCTTCGGCTGCTTCGGAGCCCTCCTCAGCGGTGGCGCCCTCCTCAGCGGTGGCGCCTTCGTTGTCGGAGCGAATGTCGACCTTGTAACCGGAGAGTCGGGCAGCGAGACGGGCGTTCTGGCCCTCCTTGCCGATCGCAAGTGACAGCTGATGCTCGGAGACGACCACGTCGGCCGTCTTCTCTTCCTCGTCGATGTGCACTTCTTTGACCTTGGCCGGGCCGAGCGCCTCGGCGATGAACTGCGCCAGGTCGTCGCGCCATTGCACGACGTCGACCTTCTCACCTCTGAGCTCGTTGACCACCTGACGCACCCGGGAACCGCGCGCCCCGACACACGCTCCCTTGGGGTCGACGTTCGGGTCGTGGGAGATCACCGCGATCTTGGTGCGGTGACCCGGCTCGCGGGCGATGTTGACGATCTCGACGGTGCCGTCGGTCAGTTCGGGCACCTCGAGCTCGAGGAGACGACGGACCAGGTCGGGATGGCTGCGGGAGACGACGATCTGAGCGCCCTTGGTCTCGTTGCGGACCTCGAGGATCAGCGCCTTGACCCGGTTCCCCCGGTCGAGACGCTCGAACGGGATTCGTTCGCTGCCGGGAAGGATCGCCTCGGCGTCACCCAGGTCGAGGATGACTGACCGGTAGTCGACCTGCTGGACGATGCCCGTGACGAGGTCCCCTTCGCGGCCCTCGTACATCTCGAACACCTTCTCCCGCTTGGCCTCGCGCAGCTTGAACTGCATGACCTGCTTGAACGACTGAGCGGCGATTCGCCCGAACGCCTCGCCCTCGGGGGTGTCCTCCCATTCGTCGATGACGTTCCCGTCCTCGTCGAGCTCCTGGGCGTAGACGGTCACCTCCCCGGAGTCGGGATCGATGGTCACCCGTGCTTCCTCGGCCGCACCGGGGCTTCGTTTGTAGGCGGCTACGAGGGCGTTGGCGAAGGCATCCAGTATCGCCTCGACGGCGACCCCGCGTTCGTTCGCGAGGACCTCGATCGCCTCCATCATCGTGTCGAGCTTCATCATCTTCCCTTCCCCTGACCTGGCTTCGGCGCCTTCTCCCACCGGAAAACGGTTTTGGCGCTGATTACGTCTTCATAAGAAATCTGAACAGGACCGTCCTCGGAGTCCACGGTGAAATCGGACTCGTTGGCGTCGGCGAGGACACCCCGATAGGTGGCCTTGTCGTCGGTGGAGACCGCCTTGACGACGACCTCGCGGCCCCGCGACTTGGCGAAGTGGGACGGGCGGCGGAGCTTTCGCTCCAGACCCGGCGAGGTGACTTCGAGTTGGTAGGCGTCCTGCAGCGACGGCTCGTCGTCGAGCAGCCTGGAGATGCCCCTGGAGAGGTCGGCGAGCCGGTCGAGGTCGACATCGTCCCCGTCCACGGTCACCCGGAGGACCCGGCCACGGCCGCGACCGGACAACTCGAGATCGTCGAGCTCGAGTCTCTCGGCGGCCAGATACGGCTCCACCACGCTCCAAATGTCAGCTACTTGTGTCAATTCCTCGTGTCTCCACACGAAACAGGTGGGTGCCTAAGGCGCCCACCTGACCGAAAAGCGTCCTGTTGTGAAGGGGGATTATAGGGAGGGCGTCTGAGCTGGGCTAAATGCCGTATCTGGCGGCCTCGATGTCGGCCGTGAGCGTCGCGACCACATCGCCCAGGGCCACCTCGCTTCTCACCATCCCCGAC
The DNA here is from genome assembly GCA_035762545.1 of Acidimicrobiia bacterium. Classification (GTDB taxonomy): domain Bacteria; phylum Actinomycetota; class Acidimicrobiia; order Spongiisociales; family ZC4RG35; genus JANQRA01. The sequence continues at coordinate 45,259 of DASTOM010000029.1, read as the reverse complement.
CGCACCGTTACCTCGGCGCTGCCCAGTTCCACTCCCTTGGGCCCCACCGTCACCCGGTACGGGATTCCGATCAGTTCCGCGTCGGCAAACTTGACCCCCGGCCGCTCCTCACGATCATCCAAGAGCGCCTCCACCCCGGCCGTGTCGAAGTCGTCATACAACTGGTTGGCGACCGCCATGGTGGCCTTGTCGTCGGGACGAACCACAGTGATGACGACCTCGTAGGGGGCGATCGAGACCGGCCAGATGATGCCGTTGTCGTCGTGACACGCCTCGACGACGGCGGCCATCCCCCGCTCCAAACCGATGCCATAAGAGCCCATGATTATGGGATGGCTGTTGCCGTCCTCGTCCTGGACGTAGGCGCCGAAGGCTTCCGAGTACATCGTGCCGAGTTTGAAGATGTGCCCTACCTCGATGCCCTTCCACAGCTCGAGCGCTCCACCGTCGACGACACAGATGTCGTTGCCGGTGGTCTCCCGGAGATCGGCCCAGGTGGTGACGGTGATATCCCGGGCGACATCGACCCCCTTGTAGTGCCAGTCGTCCTCGTTGGCCCCGGTCACCATGTTGACCCTCCCCTCGAGGGCGCTGTCGGCGATCACACGGGTGTCGGTGACCCCGATTGCGCCGAGGCTCCCCGGATCGGCGCCGAGAAGCTCTCGTATCTCCTCGGCCGTGGCGGGCCGTGCCGCGTCCTCGGGGGAACCGGTGGCGTCCAGCAGTTTCTGGGTTTGGAGGTCATGATCGCCACGGAGAAGGACGATGACCGGGTCGCCGTCGACCACGTAGACCAGGGTCTTGATCTGCCGCTGCGGCGATGCGAGGTCCGGCTCGGCGTCGGCGAGGGCCTTGATCGTCCTCAGCCCTGGAGTGGGGAACCGTTCGAGATCGGCTGGTTCGCCGTCCTCGACCGGGTTCAAGGCCGACGTGGCCCGCTCCAGATTGGCCCGGTAGTCACATGTCATGCAGGTGACGACCCAGTCCTCACCGGCCTCGCTCCGCTGGATGAACTCGATCGACTCCGAGCCGCCCATCGCCCCGGATGAGGCCTCGACGTCGACCGCCGACAGACCCATGCGTGCGAAGATCCGCTTGTAGGCGCCGTGGTGCTTGTCGAACCCGGCGTCGAGACCGGCCTGGTCGATGTCGAGGGTGTAGGCGTCCTTCATCGTGAACTCCCGCACCCGAAGGAGACCCGACTTGGGACGGGGCTCATCCCGAAACTTGGTGTGCATCTGGTACCAGATCTGAGGCAGGTCCTTGTGGGAAGAGAGCTCGCTTGCCAGGATCCCGAAGATCTCCTCCTCGGTCATCCCCAGGGCCAGGTCTGCACCTTTCCGGTCCGAGAGCTTGAAGAGGGCGTCCCCCATCAGCTCGAAACGGCCTGATTTCCGCCAGATCTCGAGGGGATGGAGTGTGGGCAGCATCAACTCCTGTCCCCCGATCGCGTTCATCTCCTCGCGGATGATGTTCCCGACTTTGAGTCGGACCTTCTGTCCCAGCGGCAACATCGTGTAGGAACCGGCGGCAAGCCGGCGAATGAACCCCCCTCGGACCAGGAGCTGGTGGCTGACCGCCTCCGCATCCGCCGGAGCTTCGCGGAGGGTGGGTATGAAAGCTTGTGACCAACGCATCGGGTGGGGACGGTAGTCATGGAGCATTCTCAACCCCCACGACTTTCCAGCCGGATCGCCGCGCCACGGTTACTTTGATCCCATGCGCCCGACGCACCTAATCATCGTCGTGGCGGCCATGTCGATCGCGGGCTGCGGCCAGGTGGAGCCGGTCACCATGGCTGTGACCATGCCCGACTGCGTCTATCAGGGCCAGAACCAGATGTCCGAGGGCGATGTCAGCGTCAGCCTCTCCCTGAACGGCATCACCGAGGCAACGGTCGTTCTGGTCGAGCTGACGGACGAACACACCTACGCCGAGTTGGGTCAGACGATCGGCTCGGGGTTGCCGTCGTGGGCGCAACCGGTCGTGGAGGTCGAGTTGTCCACGTCCGACGCGTTGGATGGTGTCGAGGAGACGGTGAGCGTTGGCCCCGGAGACTACGCCCTGGTGTGCATCGACGACTCCGGGATCCGACTGGCAACCTCGTTGGTGGTGAGAGAGAGTTAGTCCCGCCTGTGCTGCGGACGACTCCCTACGTCTCAGGCGAAACCTGAGACGCTATCTCGGCTACCGCCGCCCGCCTCTCCTGGGCATTGTTGGCGTCGCCACGGATCTCGATCAGCTGCAGACGCTCGGCGGCGGCGATCTCCTCGGCGTTGGCGTCGGCGTGGGCGAGCCGGGCCTCCAGACCTTCGTCGACGAGCTTTTGGGCCTCGTCGAGCAGTGCTTCCACCATCTCAGCCTCGGGAACCACCCGGACCACCTGTCCCTTTATGAAGAGGTGGCCTCTCCCCCGTCCCGCAGCGATCCCAATGTCTGCCTCCCGGGCCTCACCGGGCCCGTTCACCACACATCCCATCACGGCGACCTGGATCGGGAGATTCGCTGCCTCGAGGGCTTGCTGCGCCTTGGTCGCCACCTCGATGACGTCCACCTCGGCACGGCCACACGAGGGGCATGCGATCAGGTCGAGGCCCTTGCGCTCCCTCAAGCCGAGGAACTCGAGCAGCTGGCGACCGGCCTTGGCCTCTTCGACAGGATCTGCGGTCAGGGAGAACCGGATGGTGTCGCCGATGCCCTCGTTGAGCAGGGTCCCGATCCCGGCGACCGACTTGATCAGCCCGGCGGGCGGAGGGCCGGCTTCGGTCACCCCCAGGTGCAGCGGGTAGTCGACGGTCTCTGAGAGCAGCCGATAGGACTCGACCATCGACCTGACGTTGGAGTGCTTCACCGAGATCTTGATGTCGGTGAAGTCGACCTCCTCGAGGTATCGGGCCTCGATGAGCGCCGACTCGACCAGGGCCTCGGGCACCGCCGACCCGTACTTGTCCATGAGGTCTTTGTCGAGTGAGCCCGCGTTCACGCCGATCCGGATGGGCAGGCCCCGATCCCTAGCCTCACGAGCAACCGTCTTGATCTGGTCTTCTTTCCGAATGTTTCCCGGATTGAGCCGTAGACCCTGGACCCCCGCCTCCATGGCCGCCAGGGCGAGGCGGTACTGGTAGTGGATGTCGGCGATGATCGGCACCGGGCTTCTCGGGACGATCTCGGCGAGCCCCTGGGCCGCCTCGACCTCGTTGCAGGTGATGCGGACGATGTCGGCACCGGCGCCGGCCAGGGCATACACCTGGGCGAGAGTCCCATCGACGTCGGCGGTCTTCGTGGTCGTCATCGACTGCACGCTGATGGGCGCACCGCCGCCTACGGGGACGTCTCCGACTCTGAGCTGACGGGTCATCCGTCTCTCGATGCTCACAAGACCAAAGGGTAGAGGGGGGCTGGGCTCAGCCGAAGCTGATCGGGTTGGCGATGTCGAGGATGATCGCCACGAATCCCAGGAAGAAGAGAGTCCCGATCACCGCTGCCGCCACCGGCATGAGCTTGCGCATGTTGGCTTCGCGACCGGTCAGTTTCTCGTAGACGGCAACGGCGAAGTGCCCGCCGTCGAGGGGGAACAGTGGCAGGAGGTTGATAGTGGCGAGGATGACGTTGACGTACGCCAAGATCCCGATGAAGGCGGTCAAGTCACCGGCGGTCTGACTGCCTATCGAAACGATGCCGATCGGGCTGACCGGCCGAATCTCGTTCGGCACGTCGGTGTCACCGCCGAGAACTCCGAAGTACTGGGCCAGGCTCGAGGGACGGAACATCTGGTAGAGCGAGTAGAAGGTGTCCTGGATCCCGCTCCACACGGTTTGACCTGCCATCCCGATCCCCTCGAAGAACCCGACGGGGAGGTTCTGCGCCTCGGGTGAGACGCCGAGGTAACCGGTGCCTGGATTCGTCTCGCTCTCCTCGAGGACGACGTCGAGATAGATCACCGAGCCGTCCCGCTCCACACCGATGGTGGTGGGACCGGGGCCCGCCTCGGTGAGTCCTACCGTGATGTCTTCCCATGATTCGATCGGCTGTTCGCCGATAGCGACGACCTGGTCCCCCGGTTCGAGGCCTGCCTCCGCAGCCGGGGAGCCCGGGACCACCTCGTTGATCGTTGTGGTCGGTTCGGTGACTCCGTTCGCCAGAAAGATCCCGAGGAACATGACGAAAGCGATGAGGAAGTTGGTGCCGACGCCGGCGAGGACAACGACGGACTTCTCCCAGAACTTCTTCTCCCGGTAGGTCCGACCCATGTCCTCGATGGCGACCTCTTCGAGCGGGTTCATCCCGATGATCCGGACGTAGCCACCGAGGGGCACGGCCTTGATGCCGTACTCCGTCTCGCCCTTCCGCGTCGACCAGAGACGGGGACCGAACCCGAAGAAGAACTCGGTGGCCTTCATGCCGGTCGCCTTGGCCGCGAAGAAGTGGCCAGCTTCGTGTGCGGTGACGAAGAGGATGATCGCTACGGCGGCGGCTATTCCCCCAAGCATTCCCTGAGATTACCTCTCGGGCGGGTCTATCAGCAGGCGCCGGCGATCAGCGAAGCTGCCACCGAACGAGCCTCGCGGTCGGCGGCGAGCACGTCGTCGACGGTTTCGAGTGGGGTCGTCTCGACGGCTTCGATGGTCCGCTGCACCACCTCGGGAATCCCGAGAAAACCAAGCCTACCCTGCAGAAATGCCTCCACCGCCACCTCATCGGCCCCGTTCATGACAGCCGGTGCCGACCCTCCTGCCCTGCCCGCGGCGTAGGCGATGGAAAGTGCGGGAAAGGCATCGAAGTCGGGGGCCTCGAAGGCCAGATCCAAACCCGCAAGGGTGAACCGGTCGACCGGCGAGGGGCTTCGGTCGGGGTATGTGATGGCGTACTGGATGGGGATTCGCATGTCGGGATGGCCGAGATGGCCTTTCCAGGCGCCATCGGCGAACTCGACCGCGGAGTGGAGGATCGACTGGGGGTGAACGAGGACCTCGATCCGGTCGAAATCGATGCCGAACAGATGATGGGCCTCCACGATCTCGAGACCCTTGTTGAACATCGTCGCCGAATCGATCGTGATCCTCGGCCCCATGCTCCACGTCGGGTGACGGAGCGCCTCGTCCGATGTCACTTCCGCCAGCGACTCCCGGCTTCGCCCACGAAACGGGCCGCCGGAGGCGGTGAGGATCAGCCTGCTGACCGTGCCGCGCGGCTCTCCGGCGAGACACTGATGAAGGGCCGAGTGCTCGCTGTCGACGGGGATCAGCTCACCGGCCCCCCGTTCGAGAGCCTCCATGACCACCGGCCCCCCGGCGACGAGACTCTCCTTGTTGGCGAGGGCGACCCGATTTCCGGCCTCGAGGGCGGCCACCGTGGCACGCAGCCCGGCCACACCGACGATCCCGTTGACCACGGTGTGTCCGGACACGCCGGCACTCGCCTCGATCTCGTCGGTCCCGAACGACACCGGATTCGTCGCAGCAGCCACGAAGTCATCCCGATCCTGGCCGGCACCACCGGCGATAACCACCCGGGCGTCGGGATACCTGTTGGCGATGGCGAGGAGCTCGGCCGATGGAGAGCGGGCTGCGACGACGGCCACCTCGAGACCGAGACGGTCAGCCACTTCCAGGGTCTGGGTGCCTATCGAACCGGTCGCCCCCAGGACGACCAGGGCATTGCTCACAGGAGCCCGAACCCCCGGAACAGGATGTACACGGCGGGTACGGTGAACAGGAAGCCATCGATGCGGTCGAGCATGCCGCCGTGACCCGGAAGCACCGATCCCATGTCCTTGACGTCGACTGAGCGCTTCACCATCGACTCGGCGAGATCACCGATCGGGGCCAGGAATCCAACCAGGACCGCCGTGACGAGTCCCTTGGAGATCCCGATCTCCTCCCACGGCGGGAAGACGGCGAGCACGGAGGCGACCACCGCACCGAGCAGGAGGCCCCCGATGAAACCTTCGACCGTCTTGTTCGGCGAAACCCGGGGGGCGAGACGTCGTCGGCCGAATCCCCGTCCCACGAAGTAGGCGCCTATGTCGTTGCTGGCGATCACGAAGACAAGAAAGAAGATGTGGGAGACCGGATGGGGGCCAAGCGCTATCAGGATTGCGAAGGCGAGCATCCCCGTCCATGCGTAGCCGAGGATCGTCACTGCGGTGTTGGACAGGGCGTTGCGTCGGGGTGTCAGCGAGAAGAAGAGCACCGTGGCCACGGCAGTAGCGGCAGCCCAACCGCCTATCGCCAGTGGCCCGACCATCTGGGCTCCGACTCCCATCAGGATGACACCGAGCAATCCGAACAGGGCTAGCGGGCGATACCCCCGGGTGCGCAGCGTGGCATAGAACTCTCCAACCGAGACGATCATCAACAAGATCACGAAGACCGTGAACCACCATCCCCCGAGGATGAGGCTGCCCAGGAACAGGCCGAAGATCACCAGTGCGGAACCCACCCTGAGTGCGAGGTCGGATGAGGCGGCCTGCTCCGCTGCCTCGTAGGACTCCTCCGACTCGGACTCGGTGCCGGAAACGTCGCCGAACCCGACCAGACCCGAGTCGACCCCGGGCAGGCTGGCCGCGACCGCCTGCTGCTCCCATTCCTCGGCGGAGGCTCGCTCTACCTCCTCGGCAAGGCCCTGATACTCCTGGGTCGTCCCTCGCAGATAGTCCTCGGAAGTGATGTCATCGATCGAGGAGGGTCTGGCCATCGCCTCCCAATCGGGACCGCCGTCGTCGACGCCGACTCCAGCTTCGGGGGCCTCGGTCTCGGCAGGTTCTGTCGAGTCGTCGTCGGGACTGTCGTCTTCGAGCTCGAACTGCAGTTCCTCGACTACATCATCCGGGGTCTGCTCTTCGTTGCTTTCCCTGTCAGACACTCAGACCTCTAGGAGCTCTTCCTCTTTGTTTCCCAAGATCTCGTCTATGCGCTCGATGAACCGGTCGGTGAGCTTCTGAAGCTCGTCTTCGCCCCTCCGGATGTCATCGTCGGATATCTCTCCGTGCAATGCCTCCATGTCGGACTTGGCATGGCGACGCACGTTCCGTACCGACACTCGCCCTTCCTCCGCCATGTTGCGGACCACCTTGATGAGTTCCTTGCGCCGCTCCTCGGTGAGCGGTGGGAAGGCGATGCGGACCACCGCACCGTCGTTGGTCGGGTTGAGACCGAGGTCCGCCTGCTGGATCGCACGCTCGATGTCGGAAACCGTGGACTTGTCGAATGGCTGGACAACGAGCATCCGGGGCTCGGGCACAGCGATCGAGGCGAGTTGCTGGAGCGGGGTCGGGGACCCGTAGTACTGGACCTGGATGCGATGGAGGAGTTGGGGATTGGCCCGCCCGCTGCGAACGGTCGAGAACTCGGTGGCGACGTGGTCGACCGCCTGGTCCATCTTGTGCTCGGCTTCGCTCAACAGGTCGCTGATCATGGGTTCCTCAGTGCTTCAGTGAACGACAGTACCGATCTGGTCGCCCTGAACTGCTCTGACGATGTTCCCAGGGACGGTCATGTCGAAGACATGGATCGGCACCTTGTGCTCTTTGCACATCGTAACTGCGGTGGTGTCCATGACCTGTAGTTCCTGGGCGATGAACTCCATGTAGGTGAGCTCGGTCAGCTTGGCGGCCGTGTCATTCGTCCTGGGGTCCGAGTCGTAGACCCCGTCGACCTTGGACGCCTTGAGCAGGGCGTCGGCGTTGATCTCGATCGCCCGCAGTGCCGCGGTGGTGTCCGTGGTGAAGAAGGGGTTCCCGGTGCCGGCGGCGAAGACCACAACCCGCCCCTTCTCGAGGTGACGGATGGCCCGGAGCCGGATGTACGGCTCGGCCAGCTCCTGCATCGTGATCGCACTCTGGACACGGGTCTGGACCCCCGCGTTCTCCAGGGCGTCCCGGAGCGCAAGGGCGTTGATCACAGTGGCCAGCATCCCCATGTAGTCGGCGTTGGCCGGGTCCATGCCCTTGGCCGCCTGGGAAACGCCACGGAAGATGTTGCCGCCACCGACGACAACAGCCACTTCGACACCGGCGCGCTGTGCGGCGGCGATCTCCTCGGCGACACGCTGAACCGTCAGCGGGTCGATGCCATATCCAAGCTCGGGGTCGGCAAAGGCCTCACCCGAGAGTTTGAGGAGGACCCGTCGTTTGGTTGGCTCGGTCAAGCTGTCTCCCTAGGCACCAACGGCGACTCTGGCCACACGTCGCACTGAGATGTTCTCGCCCATCTTGGAGGCGAGAGCGCCGACCATATCGCCCACCGTGCCCTCATAGCGTTCCGGGTTGACGAATTTCTGGTCGTAGAGAACGTTCTCGGCGTACCAGGACTCGATCTTCCCGTCGACGATCCGCTCCACCACGTCTTCGGGCTTGCCTTCGGCGGCGGCCTGGCGGGCGATCAACTCCCGCTCCTTGGCTAGTGCGCCCTCGTCGACCTGGTCCCGAGTGACCCATTCGGGGTTCGACCAGCTGACGTGCATGGCGATGTCGTCGGCGGTCTGTCTGAACTCCTCGCTCTTGGCGACGAAGTCGGTCTCGCAGGAGAGCTCCACGAGAACACCGAGCACGGGTCGGTCGTTCTGGATGTGGATGTAGCTGCCGATGGTCCCCTCGCTCGCCTCACGGTCGGCGCGCTTGGCCATCTTGGCCTGCCCCCGCTCACGGAGGAGCTCGAAGGCCTTGTCGAAGTCGCCTCCGGCGTCGGTGAGTGCCTTCTTGGCGTCCATCATCCCGACCCCCGCCTCCTGGCGGAGCCTCTGGATGTCTTTGGCCGTGATCTCACTCATCGTCGGACGCCTCTTCGCCCTTCGGCTTCTTTTTCGAGCCGATTTCCTTGCCCTCCACGATGGCGTCGGCGAGGGCGCTGGCGATCAGATCTGCGGCGCGGATGGCGTCGTCGTTGCCGGGGATGACGTAATCGACCGGGTCGGGGTCCGAATTGGTGTCGACCAGGGCGATGATCGGGATGCCGAGACGGTCGGCCTCTTTGATCGCGGTGGCCTCGGTGTTGACGTCGACGATGAACACGGCCTCTGGGAGCCGGGTCATGTCGGCGACGCCACCAAGGTTGAGCTCGAGCTTCTCCAGCTCACGACGCAGCTTGAGACGCTCCTTTTTGGGGAGCTTGTTCATGTCGCCGGTCTGCTCGAGACGACGGAGCTCTTTCATGTAGAAGACTCGCTTCTGGATCGTCGCGAAGTTGGTCAGCATCCCACCGAGCCAGCGGTAGTTGACCCAAGGCGAGCCGGACCTCTTGGCGGCCTCCTCGACCGCGGACTGGGCCTGCTTCTTGGTCCCCACGAAGAGGACGGAGCCGCCGTTGATGGCGATCTCCTTGACGAACTCGATGGCATCGGCGACCTGGGTGACGGTCTGTCGCAGGTCGACGATGTGGATTCCGTTGCGCTCCCCGTAGATATACGGGCGCATCTTGGGGTCCCAGCGACGGGTCTGATGCCCGAAATGGACGCCGGCCTCCAAGAGCTGTTTCATTGTGACTTCAGCCACAACTGCTCCTTTCTGGTTGTACCTCCGCCCGATGGGATGAACCCCACATCTCGACGATGTGTCCCTCGTCTCGCGACATGCGCGCACCAGTGAGGGATTCGCGGGCGTGCGTGATGGGGGAGATTCTACGGGAGACCCTTACCCTTTGGTAATCGACACATCGACATTGCAGAGGGTTGCGGGCGAGCGCGGCGCGGTGGCGTTCGGCGTCACCGGTGTCGACGTGTTCGGTGCAGCACGCGACACATTGCGTCGGCACAAAGCAACAGGGCTCTCCGGGCCCCTCCACTTCACCTACGACGACCCGATCACCGCCACCGACATCACCGCCAGCTTTCCCTGGGCGAAGAGCCTTGTTGTGTTCGCTCACGGCTATCTGCCGACGTCGGCCGAGCCCGCCACCACCGGGCCCGTGGTGGGCCGGTTCGCCACCGGGGATCACTACGCCCCTCTGCGGGAGATCGGTGATGCGATCGTCGGCCAACTGGAATCCGCGCGGCACCGCGGTGAGGTGATCCTCGACGACAATCGTCTGGTCGACCGGGCTGCAGCGGCACGGGCCGGCGTCGGGTGGATCGGGAAGAGCACCATGCTCCTCACCCCCGGACACGGCCCCTGGCTGCTGCTGGGCTCGGTGGCCACGGACGCCGGGCTCGAGCCGACGGCCCCGATGGTCCGCACGTGTGGCACCTGCGTGGCGTGTATCCCGGCCTGTCCCACCGGGGCCATCACCGACGGCGGTCTAGACGCGCGACGTTGCATCTCCACCTGGCTGCAAACGTCGGGGTCGATTCCCCATTGGGTGCGCCCCCTGATCGAGAGACGGATCTACGGGTGCGACGACTGCCTGACCTCGTGTCCGCCGGGCGGGCCGAGCCTTGCCCGGCATGCGTCACACTCGGAGACTCTGTCGTTTGCCAGGCTGCTTGCGCTGTCGGACGCCGAGTTGATCGACCGATTCGGGTGGTTCTACGTCCCTCACCGCGACCCTCGTTTCCTGAGACGAAACCTGCTGATCGCGGCGGGCAACTCGCGGGAACCGGAGGCGGTAGAGACGATCCTCGATCACTTCACCCACCGTTCCTCGTTGGTCAGAGGGCATGCCTACTGGGCCCTGGCGCGATCGTTGCAGCGTGAGGCCTGGCGGGCCCTGATGCTCCGGTACGCCGAGGAGACGGTTCCGGACGCCATCAGGGAGCTGGAACTGGCGCTCACCCTGCTGCGGGAGCCCAATGGCAGCTAGAAGGGCCCCAGTCACCAATGCCGTTCGATCCCTTCGAGAGACAGGCGCCGCCTACACAGAGCATCTGTTCGACTATCGCCGGCACCCGGGAGCCGACGGTGCGGCCGAAGCGCTCGGGATCGACATCCACCTCACCGCCAAGACCATCGTCTTCACCACGGACACCGGATCGGGCGTGGTGGTGCTGATGCACGGCGACCTCGAGGTGTCCACCAAGAAGCTGGCGAGAGAGGTGGGGACCAAATCGGTCCGGGCTGCGACCCAGCGGGAGGCCGACCGATTCACGGGCTACCAGTTCGGGGGAACCTCACCGTTGGGCATGAAGACCGACCTGCCGGTCTACTGCCAGTGGGGCATCGCCGACCTGGACCGGGTCTACGTCAACGCGGGGAGCCGCGGCTTTCTCGTCGAGATCGTCCCACTAACCCTGATCGACCTGACCGGGGCGGTTCTGGCAGACGTTGCAGTGGACTAGCCCCAGGTGGGGTCGCCGAGGCGATTACGGAGCGACATCATCGTCTTGGCGTGGATCTGACAGACCCTGGACTCGGTGACACCGAGCACATCGCCGATCTCGGCCAATGTCATGCCCTCGTAGTAGTAGAGAGTGACCACGAGGCGCTCGCGTTGCGGGAGACGGTTGATGGCGTCGAACAGGGAGCGTCGGGTCTCCTCCGCCTGGAACTCCGACTCGGGCGAAACCCCACGCGGGTCGGCGATCATCTCCCCCATCGACGTCGAGGAGTCGTTGGAGACGAATTCGTCCAGCGCCGCTATGCCGGAACGACCGATCTGGGCGAGAGCGTCGCGAAACTCCTCGACGTCCATCTCGAGGTCGGCTGCGATCTCGTCCTCGGTCGGTGGCCGCTGCAGCTTGTGCTCCAGCTCGGCGATCGAGGTCTCGATCCGCCGCGCCCGTGAGCGGACGGACCGAGGGACCCAGTCGAGGGCCCTCAACTCGTCGAGGATCGCTCCTTTTATGCGGTTGATGGCGTAGGTCTCGAACTTGAAACCACGGCTGAGATCGAACTTGTCGATGGCGTCGATGAGACCGAACAACCCGTAGCTGGCGAGGTCGTTCTGGTCGACCGATCGGGGAAGACCGGTGCCCACCCGCCCGGCCACATACTTGACGAGAGGTGAGTAGTGGAGGATGAGGCGCTCCCTGGCGTCCTCATCGCTGGTGGCTTTGAAACGCTCCCAAAGCCCGTCGACCTGAGAAGCCTCAGGCTCTTGGGTGGCTTTGGTCATACATCCCTCTCAAATGCTTGCGAGTCACGGCAGTGTAGATCTGAGTGGTCGCCAGATCGGTGTGTCCCAACAAGTCCTGCACGGTGCGCAGGTCCGCTCCGCCCTCGAGGAGGTGGGTGGCGAAGCTGTGTCGGACCGCGTGCGGGAAGGTGGCCACATGCCGTGAGACCGCACGTCGCAGACTGCGCGTGCTCATCGGGCCTCCCCTGGCACCCAGCCAGAGCGACCGGTCGGATGCTTCCCCGACCAGTTGGGGTCTGGCGTCGCTCAGGTAGCGGTCGAGGGCCTGTTGCGCCGGTCTACCCAGGGGCACCGTCCGCACCTTGCCACCCTTGCCTCGCACCGTGACCGTGTCGCCGGAGGCGTCCCGCACGGTCAGCGAAGCGAGCTCCGACACCCGCAAACCGGTGGCGTAGAGAGTCTCGAGGATCGCCCGGTCGCGCACTCCGACCGGATCGGAGAGGTCGATCGACTCGATGGCGGCCTCCATCGATCGGGCGGGGAGAGCGTGAGGCAGGGAGTGGTCACGCTTCGGCGAGGCCACCCCGGCGAACGGATTGGTGGGAGTCTCACCCCGTTTCACCGCGTCGGCGTAGAAGGCCCGCACCGAGGACGCCTTACGGGAGATCGTCGAGCGTGAGTACCCGAGGGAGTCGAGGTGGGCGAGATAGCGTCGGGCCGTGCGTCGATCGGATGCGGAGACGGATCCCAGTCCGGCCCCATCGCAATAGTCGAAGTACTGGGAGAGGTCGCGCCGGTACGCCTCCACGGTGTGTGGTGACAGGCCTCTTCGCTCGACGAGCCGGGTCAGGTAGGCGTCGAGTGCCGGGGACGACCAGCCGGGGGCTACGGGGACTTCCACCCACTCGATGCTATTGGCTACCCACCTGAATCCGGGGACATCACGCCGGAAGCACGTGGTCGCCGAGACGTCGCACCTTGCCCTCGATCTCCAGCCGGCCCAGCTTCACCATCGTCTCGGTGACCGTCAGTGACCACACCTCGGGGAGGTCGGAGATGGAGACGCCTTCGGGCGGCAGACCTGTCTCGGACCGCTTCTCGATGAGCGGAGGGCCCAGGACGAGACTCAGCTCTTCGATGAGATCGACTGCGCCGAGGACGGGGAACGCACCATCTCTGATCAGTCGGTTGCAACCCTCGGACATCAGCCGATCGACGTCCCCGGGCACGGCAAACACGGGTCTCCCTTGCTCGGCCCCCAACCGAGCCGTGATGAGGGCTCCACCGGTGACAGCCGCCTCTACCACCACCACTGCCTGTGCCATTGCAGCGATGATCCGGTTCCTGGCTGGGAACCTCCATCGATCTGGTGGCGTGCCCGGGGGGTACTCGGAGACGATCGCCCCACCCGTTTGGACGATACGGTCGTAGAGGACCTTGTTCTCCGACGGATAACAGACGTCGATGCCCGAACCGAGGACCGCCACGGCGGCGCCATCCACGTGAAGGCACCCGCGGTGGGCGGCGGTGTCCACGCCGCGGGCCAACCCACTCACCGTCGTCCAACCTGCCCTGCCGATGGCGGCGCCGAAAGCCTCGGCGAGACCGACTCCGTACCTGGTGCAACGACGGGTTCCCACCACTGCCACCGAGGGGGCGTCAGGAATCTCGCCGGCGATCCAGAGCTCCGGCGGATCCTCGAGATCGTGGAGGCCCAACGGATAGGAGGGCTCGTCCGGGCGGATCAGAGCCGGGGTCTTCACCAGGCAACCCTCGACGCCATCGCCTCTGCGACGTGCTCCTCGACAACCTTGTCCGACCCGTCCAGGGCGGCGATGGTTCTCGCCACCCGACGCACCCGGTCCGTACCCCGGGCGGTGAGCAGCCCGTTTTCGAGCGCCCGGATGAGCATGTGGTCGGCGTCCGGTAAGAAGAAGTGGTCGGCCCCAGCAAGGAAGGTTCGCGCTTTTGCCACACGTTCCCCCACCGTCCTCGTCGTCTCAGTGGGTTCGTGGAGGGCGCTCGCCTCGAGACGGTCGACTTTGACCACCAGGTCGAATCGGTCGAGCAGAGGGCCAGAGAGACGCTGCCGGTAGCGAGCTATCTCCGCAGGGCGGCAAACGCATGGCCTGCGGTGATCACCCAGATAGCCACAGGGACACGGGTTGGTCGCCGCCACGAGGTGGAACGCCGAAGGGAACGTCGCGGTGATGCCGCGGCGTGCGACCGTGACAGTGCCGTCCTCCAGAGGCTGCCGCAGGGTGTCGAGGTTCCCCCTCGGGAACTCGGCCATCTCGTCGAGGAAGAGGGTTCCCCGATGGGCCAGCGAGACCTCGCCCGGAATGGCCACGCCGGATCCACCGCCGACCAGCGCAACCCGGGAAGCGGTGTGATGCGGGGCTCGGAAAGGCCTGTTGCGGGAAAGCCCTCTCTCATAGCCGGCGGCGGCGTGAATCAGCGCCACCTCGACCGCCTCGGAGTCGCTCAATGGTGGGGAGATGCCGGAGAGACGGCGGGCCAGCATCGTCTTCCCACCACCCGGAGGACCATGCAGCAACAGGTGGTGACCACCTGCGGCGGCGATCTCGATCGCCCGCCGCGCCAGAGCCTGGCCCTTCACCTCGGAGAGGTCTTCGCCACCGGTCTCCACCGTCGAGACTTCGGGAACCGCTGCGGCCCCGGGGTCGACCCCGGCACGAAGCAGGCCCACGGCCGCCGCCAGACTCTCCACTCCGTGAACGACGGATTGGGGGACTGAAGCGACGGACCGTGCCGATGTGGCGGACACGAGACACGGGGTCCCGGTCCGAGCCGACAGCACGGCGGCTCCCAGGGTGCTGGGAACACTCCTGATCGAACCGTCCAGCGCCAACTCCCCCACGACGATCACATTCCCGGGCCGCGGGATGTCGCCGTTGGCGGCGAGAACTCCGAGGGCGATCGCCAGGTCGAAGTCAGTGCCCGACTTGGGCAATCGCGCCGGGGCCAGGTTGACGGTCACCGTGCGATTCGGGAAGGAGAGACCGGACGACACGACTGCGGCACGCACCCGATCCTTGGCTTCCCGAACGGCGGTGTCCGGGAGACCACTGAGCTTGAATTGCTCCTGCTGACGCCCGACGTGGACCTGGACCTCGACCGGTCTGACATCCCCCCCGACGAGCGCAACCGCGGTTGTGGCTGCGTTCACATCCCGAACGTACGCCCGGGAGGGGATTGGTTCTAGGGGGTCGTCAGATCCAAGCCTCGTCGGCAGTCAGCTCGGACCCGACGGCGTCGCCGGTGTTGAGCACCCCCCTGGGCTCGATCAGCAGGATCTCGCATTCGGATGCGGCGATGGGACGATGCTCGACACCGCGCGGGACCACGAAGAAGTCACCGGGACTCAGGCTCACCGGCTCGCGGCCTCTCATCTCGATGACCAGGCTCCCATTTCGGACCAGGAAGAGCTCGTCGGTCTGGTCGTGGGTGTGCCAGACGAACTCCCCCTCCACCTTGACGACTTTGAGATGGAGGTCGTTCATCTCGCCGACGATCTTCGGCGACCAGTGCTCGGTGACGAGCGCCAGCTTCTCGTCGATGTTCACGGGCATGTCGGGAGCCGCCATCGTCCCGAGGCTATCCGCCGGCGTAGGCGACCGAGCCGGTCCGGCGGGGATCGGCGTAGGCGACCAGTTCGCCGTCGATCAACCCGGCCCCGTTGACCCCGCCGAAGAACATGTGGGCCCGGTCATACCGACGGAGCGGAAGGCCGAGACCCTCGAGCAGGACACCTGGCTCCACCGCCAGTTGCACCACGTTGCCGTCGAACTCCGGATGTGATCTGGGATGTTCTATGGCCTTCTGCAGATCGTCACCGGCTCCGATCCTGAGGAGGGTGGTGGCCACCGCGGTGGTGATCCGATCGGCTCCCGGCGAACCGACGGCCACGACATCGTCGCCACTGCGCGCCACCGACGGAGCCATGTTCGAGACCATCCGGATACCGGGTGTCGGCTCCGCGCCAACCAGCTCCAACTCCCCCAACGCGTTGTTCATCAGTAGACCTGTGCCGGCCGGCACCACGCCGGACACGTACCCGGCGGAGAACGATGCGGCCACGGCCCCTCCGGCGTCGTCGGCGGCCGCGACGCTGATGGTGGAAGGAACGGTGGTGCCGGCGCCACGTCGTCTGCGGAACGTCTCCACGAGTGCTCCCGCGGTGGCAATGTCAGACCCGTCGACGGCCAGACCCACGGTGTCCGCGACGGTCAGCCCGCCGACCGCCGGTGGCGGGTTCAGCGACACCGACCAATCGCCGAAAATCGCTCGCAACGGCTCCCGCACCTCGACCTCGTACTCGGCGAGGTCGGCTGTGGTGAGTTGACTCCCCCGGGCCGACAGGTCTTCGACCATGAGACGACCGAGATCCCCGCGGTAGAAGGACTCGGCCCCCTCGGCCCCGATCATCCGCAGCGTCTCGGCGAGACCTTCGAAGACGATAGGTGTTCCGGGGCGGACCGGGGCATCCCCGTCCAGGAGGGCGGCAGCGGTCATCGGGTCGTCGGCAAAGATCTGGGTGGCTCCCTCCGAGAGGTACGTGTGGCAGGGGACGCTCAGGGGGAACCCGCCCTCCACCGCCAACGCAGCAGCCTCCATCAACTCCGACCAATCGAGGCTCCCGAACCTGCGCCAGGCCTCGTGTAGTGCTGCGAAGGCCCCGGGCACAGCGATCGAACCCGGGCCCACGATCGTGGTGACTCCGCCTCCGTAGGGCATCGTCACCTCCTTGAGGTTCGGTTCACCGACGAATCCCCTGCCGGGATAGGACATGTAGCCGTCGATGACCACCGGCGCAGTCCCGGGAATGTCGATGGTGAGGAACCCGCCCCCTCCCGGACCGCACACGCCGGGCTCGGTGCACATCGCAGTGAGAGCGGCCACTATTCCCACGTCGACTACCGACGCCCCCTTGCCAACCACCGACGAAGCCGCTTCCGTCACGACTTTCGAAGGTCCCGCTACCGCGATCCGTGGCACGGCGGACAGGTTAAATATGATCGCGATCTGGATGGCAGTCGACGGACTGGAGGTAGCGATCGAGGAGGCCGAGGCCGGTGCCGCCGAAGGTGGCATCCCCATCGGCTCGGCCTTCGTCGTGGACGGCGAGGTGGTCGGACGAGGTCACAACCGCCGGATCCAACAGGGCTCGGCCATCCTGCACGGGGAGATGGACGCTCTGGAGAGTGCCGGGCGTCTCCCGGCGTCGACCTACAAGCGGGCCACCATCTACACGACCCTCTCACCATGTTCGATGTGCTCCGGGGCCATACTCCTCTATGGAATCCCCAGGGTCGTGGTGGGAGAGAACCGGACGTTTCTCGGCGCCGAGGACCACCTCCGTGCCAATGGTGTCGATGTGGTGGTGGTCGACGACGAACGATGCGTCGACCTGATGAGTGAGTTCATCGAGAGACATCCCGAGGTCTGGAACGAGGACATCGGGGAAGAGGGCTAGGGCGAGATCCCACCGGCAACCCTCGTCTCCAGGGCCGCGAGATCGCCGCCACCCTCCAAGTCGGTCACGTGGAAGGTGTCGACCACCTCGCCCTCCCGTGAGTCCAGCTTGGCGAGTCGTATTCCCACACCACAGTCGGAGAGGACCGACAGGATCTCGGCGAGACGTCCCACCCGGTCCGAACACTTGACGACGAGGATCACATCCCCCGAGGCAGCGTCCACAGAAGCGGTGACGGTCGGTTTTGCCCCTGAGACATAGCGTGTCCGATACGCCGCTGCCCTGGTGGCGACCTTCTCCTCGGTGTCCACCGCGCCCGCCAGAGCCGATTCGACATCCGACTCCACCCGGTGCCAACGATCCTCGTCGACCCGGCCGCCGGCCCGGTCGTCCCTGACCACGAATGCATCGAGCACCATGCCATCCCCCCGTGTGAGCATTCGAGCTTCGAGGACATCTACACCGTTCGCGGCGAAGGCCGAGGCGACGAGACGCCGGAAGCCGGGGCGTGAGGGACCGACCACCGTGACGATGTCGAAGGGGCTGGCGGCTCGGACGCCCAGATTGGAGAGGCCCTCCGTCGCATCGATGAGGTCGAGGTGCCGGATCACGTCCTCGGGATCGAGGCTTCGCAGGTAGTCATCGGGCATCTGCTCGACATGACTTCGTACCTGGTCGACCCGATCAGGTGACACTGTGGCGAGGACTTCGTCGAGACTCGTCCCGAGCTCCGTGGCACGTTCCAAGGACGATCCGAGCCTGGCCGCTGACCTGTGAACGAGAGTCCGGACCAGTGTCGCCTTCCAGCTGTTCCACATCGAAGGGCCTGTGGCACGGGAATCGGCCACCGTCAGCAGGTGGAGCACCTGAAGCTGCATGAGACTGCCGATCTCGTCAGCTATCTCGTCGATGACCGCCGGGTCGTCGAGGTCACGACGGGTGGCGGCGAGGGGAAGCAGGAGATGCAGCTCGGTGGACCGGGAGAGGATCTCGGCGTCGGCTTCGGACAGGCCGAGTCGTCGGGCGAAAGCCCCGGCGATGACGGCTCCCTTCGCCGCATGGTCACCACCCAGACCCTTCCCAATGTCGTGGAGGAAGGCGGCGAGACGAAGGAGGTCGTCGCGTCCGATCTCGGCGGCGACACGTCCGTAGGGACCGTCTTCTGCGATGAGCTCGTTCATCTCGGCGACGGTTCGCCAGAGGTGTGCTCCAACCGGGTGTGAGTGAAAAGGCTCGAGCTGGGGAAGGGCCCGGACCACGTCCCATTCGGGAAGCAGATGGTCGAGGAGACCCCTCTCCCAGAATCGGGCGAAGGTCTCCTGCCCTTCTTCGCCGGACTCGAGGATCCATGCCAGCTCATCCGCCGTGGGCGGGGAGACTGCATGAGGTTGGTCGGGCCTCCGGGGGATCCTGGCCCGGATGCGACGGGTCAACGACCCTCTCCGCGGCTCCACGACCTCCGGCCAGCGTCTGATCGCCATGCGATCCACGCTGTCGATCGCCGCCATGAGTTCGGCCGCCACGTCGAAAGCGTCCTCGCCGAGCCACCTCGCCACGGGATCACGAAGTTCCGGGTCGTAGACGTCGTGGGCTCTCCGCGCCGAAACATGAAGGGCGTTGCGAACCCGCATGAGGCTCTCCCTGGCCAACGCCTCGTCGTCGCTCGACTCGGCGGTGAAACGGCCGATCATCTCCTCCCGACGTCGCTCCCACTCGAAGCTCTGCAGGGTGCGAAGACCGCCGCGACCTGTCTTCACGTCCGTCGCCATCAACAGGAACGGTGTCTCATCACGGCGCCGACGCTCCGCCTCGACGAGGTATCTGCGGAGCGGGCGTGCTTTGGTCACCGCGGCTACTTGGGTCTTCATCGCATCGAAGAGATCGGCTGAGCCATGGACGAGCCGTGCGGTCAGGAGGGTGGTCTGAGTGTCGAAGTTCTCCCTTGCCGCAGCACCCGCCTCCTTGACGGTTCTCACCGAATGCCCGACACGGAGCCGGGCGTCCCAGAGGGGGCGGAAGAGCTCGGCTGCGAAGCTGGAGGCATCGTCGACCTCGTGGAGAAGCATCAGGTCGACGTCGGAATACGGGCTCAGCTCTTCGCGCCCGTACCCGCCCAGGGCGACGACGGCCAGCCCGTCGGGTAGCGGGCGTAACAGATTGACGAGAGCCCGATCGAGGCTCCGGGTCAGCTCCTGAGACACCTCACGACCTCCGTGACCGATGCGATCGTGTCGCAAGGAGTCACGGAGGTCGATGAAGTCGACGAGGAACGAGGTCCTCTTCTCAGATGGCGTCGGCACCTCGCTCACCAGTGCGGATACGCACGGCATCGTAGACCGAGAGCACGATGATCTTCCCGTCACCGATCTCACCGGTATGCCCGGCCTTCTCGATGGCATCGACCGCCACTCCGGCGAGGTCGTCGGAGACGAGGATCTCGAGCCGTACCTTGGGCACGAAGTCGACCTCGTACTCGGCGCCTCGATAGACCTCGGTCTGGCCACCCTGACGGCCGAACCCGGAGACGTCGCTCACCGACATCCCCGTGACACCGACCGACTTCAGAGCCTCGCCCACAGGCTCGAGCTTGAACGGCTTGATGAAGGCGATGATCAGCCTCATTCCGCACCTCCTTCAGCCGGAGCGGGCGCTGCGGTCGGGACGGACGATCCCGTTGCAGCGATTCCCGCGCCGACAGCCGACGGATGCTCGTGCCCGTAGCCGGGCGAACCGTGCTCCTCCACGTCGAGACCGGCCATCTCTTCCTCCGGGCTGACCCGAAGGCCGATGGTGGCTTTGATCGCCAGGAACAGCAGACCTGCGGCGCCTGCCACCCACACGAAGTGGACCGCCACGAAGATCAACTGCGTCCACAGCTGGTCGAGACCGCCGCCGTAGAACAGACCCGCGTTCTCCCTTCCCAGGAAAGCGTCGTCATAGGCCGCGAACAACGCGATAGAGAGGGTTCCCCAGGTGCCGACCACGCCGTGCACCGAGATGGCACCCACCGGGTCGTCGATCTTGAGCCTGTCGAACATCGAGACCGAGAAGACGACGATCAGACCGCCAATGGCCCCGATGACTACCGCAGCCCAGGTCTCCACCGCACCGACCGGGGCGGTGATGGCGACCAGACCGGCCAGCAGACCGTTTGCCGCGATCGAGACGTCGGGTTTCCCGTCCTTGGTCCAGTTCACGATCATCGCCGTCACGGCCCCGGCACATGCGGCGAGCAATGTCTTCAGAGCGAGTTGGGGAACGAAAGCGTCGGCCAACAGTTCCGACCCGGGGTTGAACCCGAACCATCCGACGAACAGGATCATGGCGCCGAGGACGACGAACGGGATCGAGTGACCCGGTATTGCCCGGGGCTTTCCGTCCCTGCCGTACTTCCCGATCCGCGGGCCGAGGATCAGCGCACCCATGAGGGCTGCCCAGCCACCGGTGGCGTGGACGATCGTCGACCCTGCGAAGTCCGAGAACGGGAACTCGAGCTGGGCGAGCCAGCCACCTCCCCAGGTCCACCGCAGAACCACCGGGTAGATGATTGCGGTGATGAAGAAGCTGTAGACGAAGTAGCTCTTGAACTTCGTCCGCTCCGCCATCGCACCCGACACGATCGTCGCTGCCGTCGCCGCGAAGGCCGCCTGGAAGAAGAAGAACGTGGCCGGCATCAGGCCGCCACCGGCGAAGACACCTTCGGTTCCCTCGACTCCGGCGATCCCGATACCCCACCCGAACCATCCTCCGAGCACCTCGGACCCCCCGAACCCGATGCCGAACCCGACGAGTGCGAAGGCGAGCACACCCGCCGACATGTCCATCAGGTTCTTCATCATGATGTTCGAGACGTTCTTCGCCCTGGTCAGTCCGGCCTCGACCAAGGCGAAACCGGCCTGCATGAAGAAGACCAGGACTCCCGCCAGGAAGATCCAGATGTTGTCCAGGATGAACTGGGTCGCGAAACCCGGATCCTCCTGCGCCATGGCCGGACTGGCCACGACGAGGGTCAGCAGGGCGCCGAGCACCCCGCCGATCAGAAGTTTTCTCTTTGCTCTCTGCACTATCCGCCTCCTCCAAGGCAGCCGGGGTTTCCTGCTGCACGGGCTTGCTCGTTGTGGATTCGGAACTTAAGGACGGCGGATTTCAGGTCCGTAAGTCTCCTGTTACGAAGGTGGGACGACTACCTGACATGAACCTGACAGGAACGCCAGGGAGTGGAAACCAGACTGGGCGTCTCAGCCGACGGGGTCGGCGTCGCAGAGCAGGTATCCGCGAGAGCGGACGGTGCGGATCTTCAGTCCCACCGGAACCAACTGACGCCGGAGACGACCGATGTTGACGTCGAGGTTGTTGCCGGCTGCATGGGTCTCCGACCACGCCAGGGCGACGAGGGAGTCCCGGCTCACGACCGCTCCGAAACGTTCGATCAACGGCTCGATGAGTCGGACCTGCAGGGAGGAGAGCTGGGTCCTGCCGTCTCTGTACTCGAGTGTTCCATTGCCGTTCAGTCGCGGCCTCGCCGGCTCGACTTCCTCGACCATCGCCTCGAGCGCCTTGACCCTGGCGTTGCGATCGGCCCGAGACACCGGAAGCCGAACCCAATCCTCCTTTGGGTCAGGGCATTCGGGTGGCGGGGCGTCGGTCTCGACGAGGAGCAGACGCGGGTGCCCGACCTCAGCGAGCTCTCGTCGCAGATCCTCGTCGGATGGCCATTGGATCAACGCCACATCCATGAGAGGCAACGTAAGCCTGAAACATTTCGACTCTGTTTCAGGTCAATTCCCGACTGGTGAATTTCGCCAGCCGTGTCAGTTCCAGCTGCCAGCTATCTGCCCCGAGAAATCTCATTTCTCGAAGGCAAAGGGCGTTTTCATCCGCCCTGGAGTTTCGGCACGAAACTCCAATCTGACCAATTCAATTGGTCAGGCGTCATTTGCCCCTCCAGTGGGGGTCACGCTTCTCGAGAAACGCAGCAACCCCTTCGATCACGTCCTCGGTGCCGAATGCGATCGACTGGGACTGGCCCTCCCATCCGATCGACTCGGCGAAGCTCGACTCGAATGAGGCGTTGAGACCTTGCTTGGCGAACCTCTGACCTATCGGCGCACCGGCGAGGAAGGATTTCGCCAGGACCCGCGACCGGGCGGTGAGCTCTGACACCGGCACCATCTCCATGGCGATCCCGAGCCGTACCGCTTCCTCGGCGCCCACGATCCGGCCGGACAGGGCCAGCTCCTTGGCACGCTGCAGCCCCACGATCCTTGGCAGCAGCCAGGTTCCACCAAAATCGACGGTGAGGCCGCGACGAACGAAGATCTCTGAGAAGCGAGCCCGGTCGGAGCAGACGACGACGTCGCATCCGAGAGCGAGGTTCATCCCGGCGCCAACGGCCACTCCGTCGACAGCGGCGATCGTCGGCTTGGTCAGTCGATGGAGAGTCGTCGCAGCTCGCTCCACGACCTTCATTCGCCTGTGACCGTCGCTGATCGACATTGCGCCCGAGAACCGATCGGGGTCGAGGTCGGCGCCGGCGCAGAACTCTCCTCCAGCCCCGGTGACGATGAGGACCCTGTCGTCACTCTGCTCGAAGTCGGTGAGTACCGCCGTGAGCTCCGGCCAGCCATCGGCGGGGATCGCATTCTTGCGGTCGGGTCGGTCGATGGTGATCGTCCGTATCCGCTCCGCGCTGTCGACGGTGAGCCACGTCACGCCGCTGACAGTAGACACGACACCTAGCCGTTACTGTCTCGGTGTGGGATTCAATCCGTTCCGGGAGCACGAGAAGAGCGCACTCGACATCGCCATGGTGGTCATCACCTTCCTCGCAATAGTCGGAGTCGTCGGCTGGGCGCTGTTCGCCGGGTAGCAGGGCCTCAAGCCGGAACGATCGCCTCGGCACCGGCCCGATACGTCTCGGCGATCCGGGCGAGGAAGTCTTCATCGAACAGCCCGGAGAAGATCTCGAGCAAGGAGGGGGTGAGCCGGGCCATGCCCTCCGGGGTCAAGGGGTCGACTCCCGTGTTCCGCTCCACGTGCGAATGCAGAGCGGTCATCCCCAACATCAGGGCCATCTGGACCGTGGTCCTGGTTTCGATGTCGGCTGAGTCCTTCACCATCCCCTTGTCGACGGCCGTTCGGGTTATCTCGAGGCCTTCGCGCACCATCTCGTCGAAGAGCTCGTCGGCGGCGGAGTGGCCTCTCACCAGCGCCCAGCCGAAGTAGCGGAGCAGCGGGCCCGAGACCTGGAAGGCCGTGGCGGCAAACCCCGGGTTGGTCACGTTCTCTTCTTCCATGGCGGCCAACTTGGTCTCCCGGAACTTGCCGACCACATATCTGTCGCATGCCTGGCGCAGGCCATCCTTTGACCCGAAGTGATGGACCACGAGCCCGGGAGAGACTCCGGCATCGTGCGCTATCGCCCTGATCGTGGTGGCTGCGAAACCGTCGCGGGGGAATCGGCTCAATGCGGCATCCCGGATCCGTGCCTTGGTCGTGAGATCGCCGACATCCTGATCACGTGCCGCTGACGATGAAGGTGGTGACGTTGAACGCACGTTCAGTAGTTTAAACGCTCGTTCAAGCTAGTGCTAACATCGGAGCCGCCATGTCGAACGCGATTGCGATCTCCGGTCTCGAGAAGCACTTCGGTCACGTCGTGGCCCTCGATGGGCTCGACCTCGAAGTAGCCACCGGAGAGATCCACGGATTCCTCGGGCCGAACGGCGCCGGGAAGACGACCACCATCCGGGTGCTCCTCGGACTGCTCAAAGCCGACGGCGGGTCGGTGAGCCTTCTGGGCGGCAACCCCTGGACCGACGCGACCGAGCTCCATCGCCGTCTCGCCTACGTCCCCGGGGATGTCTCCTTGTGGCCGAATCTGACTGGGGGCGAGGTCATCGATCTCCTCGGACGTCTCCGCGGCGGTCTCGACGAGACCCGCAGGGAGTCCCTCCTCGAACGATTCGACCTCGACCCCACCAAGAAGGGCAGGACTTACTCGAAGGGGAATCGACAGAAGGTCGCCCTGGTCGCCGCCCTCTCGTCTGACGTCGAGTTGCTGATCCTGGACGAGCCCACCGCCGGGCTCGATCCTCTGATGGAAGCCCAGTTCCGGGCGGCCATCGAGGAAGACCGTAACGACGGCCGAACCGTCCTGCTCGCTTCTCACATCCTCGCCGAGGTGGAGGCGCTCTGCGATCGGGTGAGCATCGTCCGCAAGGGTCGCACCGTCGAGACGGGGTCGCTCGAAGAGTTGCGTCACCTGACCCGGACGACGGTCGAGGCGGAACTGACCTCAGACCCCTCTCCGGTGGCTCAGCTTCCCGGCGTACATGCCGTCGAGATCCACGATCACCGCATCTCGGTGGAAGTCGACACCGACAGCATGTCGACGTTCGTCGACGGCATCGCCCCACTCGGAGTCAGAAGCCTGGTCAGCCATCCGCCGACCCTCGAAGAGCTGTTCATGCGGCACTACGAGGACGGTGAGGTCAAGGAATGAACACTCTGACGGGGACGGGAGCACTGGCCCGTCTCAACCTCAGGCTGGACCGGGTCCGAATCCCAATCTGGGTCTTCGTGATGAGCATCCTGCCGGTGAGCACAGCCAGTGCCTTCCAGGGCCTCTACCCCACCGATGAGTCGCGTGCCCAGTTCGCGGCCACGATCAGCGCCAACCCTGCGTTCAATGCGTTGCTCGGGCCGTTGTACGACACCTCGATAGGAGGGCTCACCGCCTGGCGTGTCGGCACGCTCACCTCGCTCTTCCTCGGGATCATGGCAGTGCTGTCGATGATCCGTCACACCAGGGACGATGAGGAGACCGGCCGTCGTGAGCTCTTGGGCTCCACCGTCGTGGGACGTCATGCCCCACTTGCCGCAGCACTGCTGGTGACCTCGGCGACCGGTCTTGCGATCGGCCTGATCGTCGCAGTTGGCCTGGGCGGTCTTGGCCTCCCGTGGCCGGGCTCCATCGCGTTTGGCGCCGGGATGTTCGCTGTCACCCTCGCCTTCACCGCCGTCGGCGCCCTCGCCGCTCAGCTGACTCAGGCTGGGAGCACCGGCCGGGGACTGGGGATCGGGATCGTCGGGTTCTTCTTCCTGGTCCGCATGGGAGGAGACGTGGGCGAGGGTCTCGACTGGCTTTCGTGGCTCTCCCCCATCGGTTGGTTCACCCGCCTGCGTCCATTTGCAGGCGAGGAATGGTGGGTCTTTGGCCTCTTTGCTCTGTTCATCGTGGCGGTCACCGCCTTTGCAGTGTCGATGTCGGCTCGCCGCGATGTCGGAGAGGGTGCCTTCCCCCCTCGCCCGGGCCCGGCCCGTGCCGGCAGCTCACTCGGGTCCACGACGGGGTTGGCATGGAGGCTCCAGCGTGGCTCGCTTCTGGGTTGGACCGTGGGACTCGCAATCCTCGGGTCGGTCTACGGCGCAGCGGCGGACGCGGTCGGCGACATCCTCGCCGACAATCCGCAGCTCTTGGAGATCTTCGAGAACCTGGGTGGGACCGAGGCGCTGACCGACACGTTCTTCTCTGCGGCAGTGGGCATCATCGCCCTGGTCGCCACCGCCTACTCGATACGGTCGGTCCTCAAGTTGAAGGGTGAGGAGGACGACCTCCGCGCCGAGCTCGTCCTCGCCACCGCCACACCGAGGACCCGCCACGCCTGGAGCCACCTGGCCTACGGACTGCTCGGCCCCGTGCTGATCCTGGCGGTCGCCGGTGTTGTCGCAGGCGCCACCTACGGAGCGATCATCGGAGACGTCGGCGGACAGGTGCCCCGTGTCCTCGGGTCCGCAATGACCCAACTGCCCGCGGTGTGGGTGGTGACCGGCGTGGCTATGGCCCTGTACGGCCTGGCCCCACGGCTCTCCTCGTTGAGTTGGGGTGTGCTCGGGGTGTGCTTGGTGTTCGGTCAGCTGGGTCAGATCCTCCAACTGCCCCAGTGGATGCTCGACCTCTCCCCGTTCAGCCACATCCCGGTGACCCCGGCTGAGGAGCTCACCGCTGCTCCGCTGCTAGTGCTGGCCGGCATCGCGTTGGCCTTCCTCGTGGGAGGGCTCGCCGGGTTCCGTCGCCGGGACATCCCCTACTCGTGACCACACATCCCGAGGTGACTGTCACTCCAGTCCAGCCTTACCAGGCAGTCAAGGAGTACCTGTGCCCGGGTTGTGAGAACACCATCCCACCGGGGACCTTCCATCTGGTCGTTGTGCCCGAGGACGCCGTCGACATGCGTCGGCACTGGCACCACGGATGCTGGCACAAGGACCTCAGGAGGAGATACGGCGCTCAGGCGTCGCGGCGCTGAAGCCCCCACCACGTGAGCCCGAGACCGAGCAGGGCCCAGCCCGCCATCACGGCCAACGCATGGGCCGTCGACATGTCACCGCCAGGGATGAATCCGGCAAATGGCCCATCACCACCCACCCCGAAGATCCCGTTGGAGGCCGCCGTCAGCGATACGTTCTCGTACACCGACACGAATGGGGCCACGATCGAGTCCAGGAAGGACAGGCCGAGAGCGATCCCCAATGCGGCTCCGATCGACCTGGTGAGAGCAACCGCCCCCATACCGATCGAGGTCCACGCGGCGGCGATGACCGCGAACTTCCACAACAGGCTGAGCCATTCCCCGGCGGGCGGGGAACCCTGACCTCCCGCGGCAAGCACCGTGACCACAGCCCATACCCCGGTACCGACGAGAAAGGCCAGCGCCGAGGCAGTGGTGAACATGGCGAACCTGGTTGCGATGTGGGCCCCCTTGCGGGCATCGCGGGTGAGGGAGGTCGCCCACACCGTTCCCGCCACCTCCCCCCCGAGCAAGGTCGTTGCCAGGATCACTGCGAACCACCAGGCCTGACCGGCGACCTGAACCGCTCCGTAGATGAAGGCCTCGGGACGCTGCGGTGGCTCCGCTCCGGCCTGGGCCGCATCGGGTAGGGCGGGGAGGATGACGTAGAACAGGACGGCGACAAACCCCATCAGAACTGCCAGCAGCCCGATCATGATCGGAAAAAGCTTGCGACGGGTGAGCTTGACGTACTCGGCGTGAAGGAGGCTCACATGTCCCTCCCCCGGGTGATGTCCATGAACCGCGCCTCGAGGGTGCTGCGCGCCTGTCGGACCTCGCTGGGATAGATGCCGGCCGTGGCCAGCGCACGGACTATCGCCGCCCCGTCGGCGGTATCCACTCTCAGCGCATACTCGCCCTCGGCCGCGCTGGTGAACCCAGCTGCCCTGAGGACCTCGGCGGCCTTGGCCGGATCCGGTACGACCACGTGCGTTCCTGTCTCACCCAGAAGTTCCTCCAGGGCGCCCTGGGTGACAAGCCGACCCTCGTCGATCACGACGACGTAGTCGGCGAGCGCCTCGACGTCGGCGAGGTCGTGACTGGACACGACAACCGTCCGACCCTCCTCGGTCAGTTCTTTGAGCCGTGCCCGGAATGCGAGCTGACCCCCTGGATCGAGCCCGTCCAGAGGCTCGTCGAGGATCAGCAGCTCCGGGTCGCCCAGCAACGCCGCAGCCAGGGCCAGCCGTTGCCTCATGCCCTTCGAGTAGTCCCCGGTCTTGCGGTCTGCGTCGCTGCCGAGACCGACGAAGTCGAGCAGCCCGGAGATGCGATCGTGACCGAACCCGAGTGTGTCCGCGGCGACCACGAGATTCTTGCGACCGGTCAGCGCTTTGATGAGGCCGGGTTCCTCGACGATGACGCCGACCTTCTTCACGATCCGGGTCAAGTCGCCGGGTACCGGCTGACCCAGAACCTCGACCTGACCACCGTCCCGCCGCGTCAGCCCGAGGACCGCCCGGAATGTGGTGGTCTTGCCGGCACCGTTCGGCCCCAGGAATCCGGTGAGCTTGCCGGAAGGGATCTCGAAGTCGAGACCGCGCAGCGCCTCGGTCTTGCCGTACCGCTTCTCGAGACCGCTCACCCGGATCGCTGGTGACCCTGTTGTCATGCCGGCGAGACTAGGAAGGCGCAATTCCGGGCTCCAACTCTCAACCCGGGATCCAATGAATCTCGACACGGTCGGGTCTGAGGCCCACACCTACGAAGTCGACACGGTGGGCGCCGATCATCGACCCAAGCCTGCGGACACGCTCCCGCTTGGCGCTGTCGACAGCGTCGATGGGGTCGCCCTCACCGGTGGAAGTGCGGACCTCGACGACCACCCGTCGCCCCCGATCGTTCATGAGCAGGTCGATCTCACCACTGTCGACGACGACGTTGCGCGAGTGAACTAAGAGACCGTGTGTGCCTAGCCACCATGCGGCAATGGACTCCCCAACCGCACCCAACCGAGTGCGGTCCGCATTCAGAGCTTGAGCTCCGTCTTCTCCAGCTTCTCGACGTTGACGTCGCGGAAGGTGAGGACCTGGACCTTTTCCAGGAAACGAGCCGGGCGGAACATGTCCCAGACCCATGCGTCGCTCATCGTGACTTCGAAGTAGGTCGAGCCATTGGCGGCTTTGACCTCGACATCGACCTTGTTGGCGAGATAGAAGCGACGTTCAGTCTCGACGACGAAGTCGAACATCGGGAGTACGTCGTGGTACTCCTTGTAGAGCTTCAGCTCGACTTCGGTCTCGTAGCGCTCCAGGTCTTCGTCCATCGTCTCCTCGACTCTCACAGCTGGGCGGACCGTGGCGATGATATGCCTGCCCACGGGTTAACCATTACTGATCGGGGTGACAATTTCCTAGACCCCCGGCCGAAGAGTGGCTACAGACCGCCGAAGTTGGAGACCGGCCAGATGATCACGAACGCCCGTCCCACCAACGCGTCGTACTCGATGTTGCCGAAGCGGCGGCTGTCGAAGCTGAACTCCCGGTTGTCCCCCATCACGAACACCTCGTCCTGCCCGACCAAATAGGGCCCGTCGTCGGGCATGACGACGTCATTGGCCAGGTATGGCTCGGAGATGGCCACACCATCGATGTGGACAGTGTTGTCGGAGATGGTCACCGTCTCACCGGGGAGGCCGATCACACGCTTGATGAGGTCGTCGCGTCCTCTGGTCCTCACTCCCACCGCCTCCAACACCGAGCGGACGATCGCTTCGGGGATCGACTCATCGATCTCGGGCTCGGCGGGGTCGCGGAAGACCACCACGTCGCCCCGCTCCGGTTCGCCGAGTTGAAACGCGAGCTTGTTGACCATCACCCGATCGTTCACGTGGATCGTCTCGAGCATCGACTCCGAGGGGATCCAGAAAGGCTGGACCAGGAAGGTCTTGATCAGGACGGCTATTACGAGTGCGGTGAGGAGGAGGCCGGGTAGCTCGGACCAGAACGACCGCTTCTTCTTGGTCGGTTCGGCGGGTGGCTGCGATCCTTCATCGCGACGCACATCCTCAGACACGGGAGGTGTGTGACCCTCTATGTGTCGACCGCGGCGTGGCGTACTCAGTCGCGAAGCTCCTTGATGCGGGCGGCCTTGCCAACCCGATCGCGGAGGTAGTAGAGCTTGGAGCGACGAACGTCGCCACGGCGGACCACTTCGATCTTGGCGATGATCGGCGCATTGACCGGAAAGACACGCTCGACTCCCACCCCGAAGCTCAGCTTGCGCACTGTGAACGAGGCCCGGGGACCGCTGCCGTTGCGGGCGATCACGACGCCCTCGAAGACCTGGATGCGCTCGCGGCCACCCTCGACCACGCGGACGTGGACCTTGACGGTGTCACCGGCGCGGAACTCTGGGATGTCGTCACGCACATGCGCGTTTTCTACGGCTTGAAGATCGTTCATGGAGGCTCCTAAGACGCCTGGGTAGAAACAGTCGGGGTGGTCGGTGCGGAACCCGACGGTGGAATTGTATCAGCTATCGGAATCCGTGCCATTCGACAGGAGGTCGGGCCTGCGGGCCCTGGTGCGCTGGATCCTCTGTTCCCAGCGCCACGTCTCGATCTTGCCGTGATCACCGCTCAGGAGGACCTCGGGGACGGTCTCGCCCTCGAAATCGGCCGGTCTCGTGTACACGGGCTCCTCGAGCAGTCCATCACGAAACGACTCCTTCTCGGTCGACTCCGGATTGCCCACGACTCCGGGCAGGAGTCGAGTCACACCCTCGATCGCGGCGGCGGCTGCCACCTCCCCGCCGGCGAGGACGTAGTCGCCCAGGCTGACCTCTTCGTCGATGTACACGTCGATGAAACGCTGATCGACTCCCTCGAAGCGGCCACACACGAAGGTGACCTCGGGGAGAGCGGCCCAACGATCGAGGGTCTCCTGGGTCATGGGAGCGCCGGACGGGGTGAACAGAACGCGTCTCGATGCCGCCAGAGGTTCGAGGGCCCTGGCCAACGGCTCGATCATCATCACCATCCCCGGGCCACCCCCAAACGGAGCGTCGTCCAATTGGCGGTGTCTACCCAAACCGTGCTCGCGGAGGTCGACGAGATCAACATCCAGGGCACCGTCCTCGATGGCCCGACCCACGATGGAAGTCTGCAGCGGCCCGGCAAAGTAGCCGGGAAACATGGTCACGACGTGGATCAGCACGTCGGGAAGAGTAGGAGGCTAGCTCAGCCGTTCGATGATCATGGCCATGCCCTGACCGCCACCGACACACATGGTCTCGAGACCGTAGGTCTTGTCGAGAGTGCGAAGATCGTTGATCAGGGTGCCCATGATTCGCGCCCCGGTCATCCCGAATGGATGCCCGAGTGCGATGGCGCCGCCGTGGGGGTTGAGCTTGTCCATGTCGATCTCGAGCTCGTCGACACAGGCGAGGACCTGGGCGGCGAATGCCTCGTTGAGCTCGACGACGTCGATGTCGTCGAGAGTCATCCCCGTCTCCGCCAGCACCTTCTGCACCGCGAAGACCGGGCCCATGCCCATGTACTCGGGCTCGAGACCCGCAACCGCCGACGCCACGATTCGGGCCAACGGCTCCAGGCCGAGGTCTTTCGCCCGGTCAGCGGACATGACCAGAACCGCGGCGGAACCGTCGTTGAGCGGGCAGGAATTCCCGGCGGTGACCGTGCCGTCGGGCTCGAAGGCGGGAGGTAGGGTCGCCAGCTTCTCGAGTGTCGTGTTGGGGCGGGGCCCATCATCGACGGAAATGGTCCGCCCGTCGGGCACGTCGATTGGCGAGATCTCCCAGTCGAAGAAGCCGTTCTTCTGCGCCTCGACCGCCAGGTCCTGGCTGCGCTTGCCGAACTCGTCCTGTCTCTCCCGGGTGATCCCGTACCGCCTGGCGACATTCTCGGCCGTGTTCCCCATCGGTATGTAGACCTGGTCGATGAAGTCGTCGCGGCTGGTGTCGATGAATCTCGGATTCAGATCCTCCATGTCGAAACCCTTGCCGTATGTCCGACTGACCGCCTCAGCGCCCGCGGCGATGTAGGTGTCGCCCTCCCCCACCGAGATGGCGTGGTAGGCCATGCGGATGGTCTGTAGCGAGGAGGCGCAATAACGGTTCACTGTGGTGGCCGGGACACTCTCCGGCATGCCACCGAGCAAGGAAGCCGGTCGGGCCATGTTGAAACTGTGCTCGTGATGGGTCAACCCGCAGCCGACCATCACGTCGGCGACGCTCGCCCGGTCGACCTCGGGAACCTTCTCCATCACGGCGTTGATCGCGAAGCCGGCCAGGTCATCACCCCGGACCTCGTTGAGCGAGCCCTTGAACGCCCGCCCAATTGGCGATCTGGCAGTTGCGACGATTACGGCTTCAGGCATTGGGTCCATCCATTCTTGAATTGACACTCAAACTTAGTCCCGAGTCATACTCTGCGTTCATGACGAGAAGGGCTCGGGCGGTGGTCGTGGCAACAGCACTGTTCGTTGCAACAGGTTGTAACGCCGTCGGCCTGCCCACCACCTCGGTGGGCCCGGCCACCACAGCCACCCCGGCTGCGCCGACTTCGACCCTGCCCCCAGTCGTGGACTGCCCGGGTGCCGGACAGTTCGGCGAAGGAGGCAATATCGCCGAGATCGACGGCGAGGGATTCGACGGTGCCAATCTGGGGCGCATCTCCTGGGATGCCACCGACCAATGCGAGAGCTTCAACTTCGACTTCGAGACCTCGGAGGGGGCGCCGGCGATTTCGGTGCCCGACGTAACGGTTGGGCATCTCGAGTCGTTCCAGGTGATCCGGATCAGGATGGACGTTGCGGCAACCGTCGTCACCGACCAACTCGTGGAAACCGGTCTCGTCGACCGTCTCTATGTCGTTCGATCCCTGGACGGCGGCATGTTCGTCGACCTGCACCTCACTGCGCCGGCGGCGGCGCGTGCTCGAGTCACCTCCGAGCCGGCGCGACTCACAGTCGACCTGCGGCCCGGTTTCGTCGAGTTCACCGGGACGGCCACCAGTGATGACCTCGTGGTTGTCTTGAGCCCCGATGACGGCGCCAGCGTGCCTCTGGCGACGGCAGTCTCGGGCTATGCCCGAACCTTCGAGGCCAATGTGCTCACGATTGTGACCCAGGGTGGCCAGGTCGTCGCCGAGACCGACACCACTGCTGCTGATTGGGCCGCCACGTGGGGTGAGTTCAGTCAGGAGCTGACGCTTCCCGTGGGGAGCTTGTCACTGTTCATAGGTCAGGCAAGCCCTCAGGACGGCAGCCTGGAAGGAGTCACTCTGGAGCTGACGGCGGGATGAGCCCGTCGATTTCGACGACCTCGACGTAGCCGGCGTCGATGTCCACGACGGGGACGAACTGCTCGACGAAGGGAACCTCGAAGACCACGCCGCCCCGTTCGATCTCGAGGCGATCTTGAGCCGCACCGTGGGTCACCGCAGTGACCACTCCGCCGCCGGGTCGGACCTCGAGGCCGACGAGGTCCGAGGGCCAGAACTCGGACTCGCCGAGCTCACGTCGCTGACCGACGTGCACCTCGCTTCCGCGGATCGCCTCGGCCTGGCTTCGCTCCGTGACCTCTACGAACGCGACCTGGGGACCTTTCTTGCCCTGTCTGAGAGATCTGACCGTGTGTTCGGTGCCACCGACGAGAACGACGGCATCCGGCTCGAGATACACGAGATCCTCAGGTTCGATGTAGATGCCAATGTGCCCGTCCAAGCCATTGGGCTTGCCCAGAACCCCAACCCTCACGGGCTCAGTCGAGGAACTCGACCCCAGCGCTGATTCCCTCTTCTTCGCCGGCGGCGCCGGCGGCAGCACGGATCGCCTTGGCAACACGGCCCCGACGGCCGATGACCCGGCCCATGTCGGGTTTGGCGGTCCGCACCTCGGCTACGAACTCGTCCGGGCCCTGCTCGATCAGCGTCACCTGGACGGCCTCAGGCTCCTCCACGATGCTCTTGACCACGTAGGTGACCACTCGTTGGACGATCTCTCCCTTGGCCAAGCTCATTCCTCCTCGGTGGAGACCGAGGCGGCCTCTTCGACTGGCTCGTGGGCGGCAGGCGATGAGCCGTCCTCGGGCACGGGCACGGATTCAGCCACTTCCACGGTCTTGGGAGCGGCCTTCTCGACGCCGACGACATGGATGCCACCGGCTTGGATCTTCATGGTGTTCATCGCACCGGAGATGTTGAGCAGCTTCTCGACCGTCTCCGACGGTTGAGCGCCCTTGGAGAGCCAGTCGGCGGCGCGCTCGTTGTCGATCTCGACGAGCGAGGGCTCCTGGCGAGCGTCATAACGCCCGATCTGCTCGATGTAGCGACCGTCGCGCGGAGCGCGCTGGTCGATTGCGACGACGCGGTACACGGGTTGCTTCTTCTTACCCATTCGCATCAGTCTCAGCCTGACAGCCATCTAATTCACCTCTTGCAAGTCTCCTGTAATGTCATCTTCTCGGACGTCGGCCACCGGTGAGGGCCTCGAGTGACGGCATGCCCTTTCCGCCGGCGAACGTCTTCATCATCTTCTGTGCATCCGCAAACTGTTTGAGGACCCGGTTCACATCCTGGGGCGTTGAGCCCGAGCCTGACGCGATCCGGCGCTTGCGACTGCCGCTGATGATCTTGGGAGTCCGGCGCTCTTCGGGTGTCATCGACTGGATGATTGCCTCGACCCGTTTGAGGTCGCGATCGTCAACGTCGACCTCTCTGAGGAGCGATCCGGACCCGGGGAGCATAGCAAGGATGTCCTTCAGAGGCCCCATCGACTTCATCGCCTGAAACTGGCTGAGGAAGTCCTCGAGGGTGAAATCGCCCTTTTGCAGCTTCTTCGCGGCCCTCTCCGCGGCCTCCTCGTCGAACGCCGACTCGGCCTTCTCGATGAGGGTCAGCACGTCACCCATGCCGAGGATGCGACTCGCCATGCGCTCGGGGTGGAAAGGTTCGAGGTCGCCTAGAGCCTCACCGACACCGGCGAACTTCACCGGCGCTCCGGTGACCTCGCGCACCGAGATCGCGGCACCGCCGCGGGCGTCGCCGTCGAGTTTGGAGAGAACGATCCCGGTCAGCCCGATCTGGTCCTGGAAGCCCGAGGCGACATTCACTGCGTCCTGACCGGTCATCGCGTCCACGACGAGGAGCACCTCGTCGGGTGTGGCGGCCTTCCGGACCGCCGCCAACTCCTTCATCAGGGTGTCGTCGATCTGGAGACGACCGGCTGTGTCGATGATGACCACATCCCGACCGGTGTTCGCCGCTTCCTTGAGGGCTGTCTTGGCCAGCTTGGGCGCTTTTCCTTTCCTGTCGACCACCACGGGGACATCCACACTCTGTCCCAGGGTCTCCAACTGGTCGATGGCGGCCGGGCGCTGCAGGTCGGCTGCCACTAGCAGGGGCCTCTTGCCCTGCCGCTTCAGGTGGAGCGCCAACTTACCGGCTGTTGTCGTCTTCCCCGAGCCCTGGAGGCCAACCATCAGGATCACCAGTGGTGGCGACGTCTTGACCAGGCCGGCGTTCTCGCTGCCGAGGGTCTTGACCAGTTCCTCGTGCACGATCTTGATCACCTGCTGACCGGGGGTTATCGACTTGGAGACGTCCTCGCCCATGGCCCGCTCTTTGACGCTGGCGAGGAAGGTCTTGACGACGGTCACATTGACGTCCGCCTCGAGCAGGGCGAGCCGCACTTCGCGCAGGGCGGCATCGATGTCCTTCTCCGAGAGCTTGCCCTTGCCGCGTAGCGTGGCGAAGACTCCCTCGAACCTCTGAGTCAGCGTGTCGAACATTGGAGATATAGGTTATGGCCCAAGTCAGCGATATGAGTTGCTCATGAGTCTCCGAGTGGACACCGTCTTCATCTGGGTCAACGACCTGGAGCAGGCGTTGGAGTGGTACCGGGCCGTCGGGTTCGAGCCAGGTGAGCGTTACGGGCCCTGGCAGACGCTCGACGTCGACGGCACCGTGGCATTCGCCTTGCATGAGGGAATCCGGGAAGAGGGGCCGGCGACGGCAGTCGTCTCGTTTCTGGTCGACGATCTCGAGACGGAGATGAGACGCCTCTCCGACCTGTTCATCGAGCCTTCCGACGCAGAGGTCACCGATACCGGCACCGCGCGCTTCATCACGTACACAGACCCGGATGGCAACGAGATACAACTGCTCGCACGTCCTTGAGCCAGATCACCGCCGCCGAGTACGAGAAGAGGCTCGTGGCGCTCTGCCTCGGAGGGGCGCGGGGGTTTCCGAAGAAGGAGCGCGACCGCCACGTCATGCTGATGGCAGCAAGCCATACGTTCGAACGAGGCATGATCTACACCGAGAAAGAGGTCGACGCCGCGGTACGCGATTGGCTGGATCGGGGATGTCCATCGTTGCAGATCGACCAAGTCACCATCCGCCGGGAACTGATCGACGCCTCTTATCTGACGAGGGACGATGCCGGGCGTTTCTACGGCGTCGGCCCCGGCCCGGCTGTCATCTCCTATGCCGAGGACGTTGCAGCTGTCGATCCGATCCGAACCATCGAGAGGGCAATAGAGGACCGGGCCTCTCGCAAGTCCCGACGAGACCCGTAACCTGTCCGCAGTGATCCCGAAGACCATCGACGACCTCCAGGCCGCCCTCGACGCCCAGGACTACTTCGCCGGGGAAGATCTCACTGTGGCCATCCACCTCGCCCTCCAGTTGGGCCGTCCCCTGTTCCTCGAGGGTGAGGCAGGAGTGGGGAAGACCGAGGTGGCGAAGGTGCTCGCCGCGATGACCGGTGAAGACCTCATCCGTCTCCAGTGCTACGAGGGGCTCGATGTGGGTCATGCGTTGTACGAATGGGACTACGCCCTCCAGATGATGGAGATCCGGCTCCTCGAAGCACGTGGTGAGGGTGCCAAGGCGACGGCGAGGGACATCATGAGCCGCGACTTCCTCATCGCCCGACCTCTGCTTCAGGCGATCGAAGCCGCAAAGGACGGACGTCGCCCGGTGCTCCTCATCGACGAGTTGGACCGCGCCGATGAGGAATTCGAGGCATTCCTCCTAGAGCTCCTCAGCGATTTCCAGGTGTCGATTCCCGAGATAGGGACGATCAGGGCAGAAGAGCCGCCAATCGTCATCCTGACCTCCAACCGCACCCGAGAAATCCACGACGCGCTGAAGCGGCGGTGCATCTACCACTGGATCGACTACCCCACGCCATCCCTCGAAGCGTCGATCGTCACCCGCAAGGTGCCCGGGATCGACGCCGACCTGGCCACCACCCTCGCCCAAGCCATGGCCAAGCTGAGGGACATGGACCTGTTCAAGCCGCCGGGTGTCGCCGAGACTCTCGACTGGGCGGTCTCGCTGGAGTTGCTCCATGATGGCGAGCTGACCGCAGCCTTGGCCGACAAGACACTCGGCGTCGTCCTCAAGTACAAAGACGACATAGACGCAGTGCGCGAGGCTGGTGTCGAAGCCCTGGTCGGCGCGTGATCCAATCACGTTGGAGTCTCATGAAATGGGACTCCAGGTCGTGAGTACGGGCCCGGTCGGTGACCTGGCCACGTTTGCCTCCGCTCTACGCAGCCGGGGTCTCACCGTGACACCCGATCAGGTGGCTGACATGGCAAAGGCGATGACCCTCGTCGACCCGGCCCAACGTCGCCAGGTGTATGCCTCCCTCAGGGCACTCGCCATCACCGACCCGGACCAACGGGTGCCGTTCGACGAGGAGTTCACTGCCTTCTTCGATCGCCTAGTGCCTCTCCCCGGAAACGAAGAGCCCCGGTCCCGCCTCGCCTCGGTGTCGACGCTCCAACCGGTGCTCCAGGAGCTGGACCAGGCGCCGACCAGCGAAACCCAGTCGCAGGCCGGGGCCTCCGCCGTCGAGAACGTGGCCGAGCGCGACTTCGCCGATCTCGACGAAGCCCAACTCGCCGAAGCCAGGCGTCTGGTGATGGCGATGACCTGGCAGCCATCCGACGTCAAGACCCGACGCTGGTCGGCGGCCCGCAACGGAACCATGCCCGATCTGCGCCGGACCCTCCGCGGGACCACCAGACCCGACGGAGACCTGATGCGAATCGTCAGGAAGACCCGGCGAAAGCGTCAACGCCCATTGATCGTCATCGCCGACATCTCCGGCTCCATGGAGAAGTACGCCGATCTCTTCCTGGTGTTTGCCCACGCCGCACAGCGCCGGCTCGATCACGTCGAGGTCTTCACCTTCTCGACCGAGCTAACCCGAATCACGGACGATCTGAGAAGACGTGATACCAGGACCGCATTGGCCAAGGTCTCCTCGACGGTCCATGACTGGTCGGGCGGAACCAAGATCGGCGAAGCCCTCGCCGAATGGAACCGCCACTGGAGCCGAAGGCTGTCCCGGGGAGGTCCGATCGCCTTGATCCTCTCGGACGGTTGGGACTGTGGGGACCCCGAACTGCTCCGCCTCGAGATGGGACGTCTCGCCCGGACCGTGCACCGGGTGATCTGGCTCAACCCCTTGGCCGCACGGGCCGACTATCAGCCGGCCACCAGGGGCATGAGGGCGGCCCTGCCTCACATCGACCACCTTCTCCCCGCGGCGAGCGTCTTCGACCTGCGCGGGGTCGTGAGACTCCTCGACTCGCTCACTGGTTAAGGGATACTGAACAGCGCGGTCTCGACGAATCTCCTCGCCAGGCTGCAAACAACCCTCCAGTTCCGGGGCACCCACAACCGTGCACTGTGTAGGGTGCAAAGTGACACTATTCACCGGATCGTGTCGTGAACGAGGAGGTTGGTTGTGGTCCCCAGAGTCCTGGTTTCGCATGTCATCGTGTCGACGCGGCACCGCTGGCAGGTTTCGGAATGACCTCCGAATCGGGCTCGACCCGGGGCAACCCCCGGCTCTACGACCTGGTGGAGAACGCACCCAAGGAGGGGCCGAGTCCCACGATCTGGGCCTGGCCCCAGATAATCGACTACCTCAAGGTCGCCGGCCAGCCGGTCCAGGGGCCATGGCCCCCGCATCAAGAGCCACGTCCGGATCCGACCGACGAGTCCTTGCCGGTTGCGGTACCCGACCCCCAATCCCGATCGGTGTTCCAGCCGGCTGACGACTCCGAACTGGCCTGAGGAGGAACATGTATCCGTCACGACTCAGATATGAGGCACCGCGGTCCGTGGGGGAGGCGTCCCGTCTCCTCGCCGACGGAGGCGGGGAGGCCAAGATCCTCGCCGGGGGTCAGAGCCTCGTCCCGATGCTGAAGCTTCGCTTCGCCTCCCCCGAGATGCTCGTCGACATCAACGAGATACCCGACCTGGCCTATCACGAGCGCGATGCCGACGGGTCCATCCGGGTTGGTGCGTTGTGCCGTCACGCCGACCTGGAGCGATCGTCCCTCCTCGCCCAGCATCAGCCGACGATGATGGCCGCCGCCCCCCTCGTCGCCGACCCTGTCGTGCGCAACCGGGGCACCCTCGTCGGATCGCTGTGTCACGCGGATCCACAGGGTGACTGGTCTTCGGTGATGATGGCCCTCGGTGCGTCCGTCGTCGCCGAGAGCACACGTGGCCGGCGCAGCATCGCGATGAAGGACCTGGTCCGAGGTCCATTCCAAAACACACTGGACATCGACGAGGTCGCCGTCGAAGCAGTGATCCCCGCCCCTCAGGGCACGGCAACGGGTGGCTACTTGAAGCTGGAGCGGCGGGTCGGCGACTTCGCCACGACCGGTGTCGCGGTAGCGATCGACCGCGTCGGGCCCAACGTTGTCAGAGCCGGCATCGGCCTCACCGCGGTAGGCCCAAGGACCATTTCCGCCGACGAGGCCGCCGCCCTTCTCGTCGGTGGGCCGCTGACCCTCGAGTCGATCGGTGAGGCGGCAGAGCTCGCTGCGGCCGCCGCCGAGCCTCACACCGACCATCGGGGAAGTGCCGAATACAAACGAAACCTGGTCCGGGTATTCACCAGACGTCTGTTGACCGGTTTGCTGACAGCTGGAGAGGAGGCAGCCTGATGACGAGCCTGTTCGAAGAGATCACTGCGGCTCCGGCCGATGACGTTCCGGTCCGACAGGTGACCATCACCCTCAACGGCGAAATGCGGTCGGCGATGATCGAGCCCCGTCTCCTCCTCGTCCACCTGCTGCGGCAGGGATTCAAGCTCACCGGCACCCACATCGGGTGTGACACCACCAACTGTGGTGCCTGCACAGTCCTGTTCGACGGAAAGCCGATCAAGAGCTGCACGATGCTCGCCGTCCAGGCCGACGGCCATGAAGTGATGACGGTGGAAGGGCTGGCCGGCCCCAGCGAACTGCACGCCATCCAGGAGGCGTTCAAGGAGGAGCACGGCCTCCAGTGCGGCTTCTGCACCCCGGGCATGATGCTGACTTCGAAGGCTCTCCTGGAGGAGAACCCCCATCCCGACGAGGACGAAATCCGCTGGGCGCTGGGCGGAAACCTGTGCCGCTGCACCGGATACCAGAACATCGTGAAGGCGGTCATGTGGGCCGCCGAGAAGCTGAACGCCGGGGCGCCACCCGAGCCCGATGATGCATCTGAGGAGGTGACGGCGTGACCGCGCTGGACGAAGTCAAGATCGGCGGGCTCGGAGCCAGTCGACGTCGGGTCGAAGACAACCGCTTCATCCGGGGGAAAGGCGGCTATGTCGACGACATCGTCCTGCCCGGGATGCTCCACATGGAGATCCTCCGCTCACCCGTCGCGCACGCTCGTATCAACTCGATCGACATCTCCAAGGCGATGGGGATGGCCGGGGTGCGTCTCGTCCTCACGGGCGAGATGATGGCGGCTCGCAACCTGGCCTGGATGCCGACACTGTCCTACGACACCCAGGCGGTCCTGGCCACAGACAAGGTGCGGTTCCAGGGCCAGGAGGTGGCATGTGTCATCGCCGACGACCCCTACATCGCCAAGGACGCGTGTCAGGCGATCGTGGTCGACTACGAGCCGTTGCCGGTGATCGTCAACCCTGAACAGTCTCTCGCCGATGGCGCTCCGTTGATCCGGGACGACAAGGTCAACCAACCCAACAACGTGATCTACGACTGGGAGGTGGGAGACAAGGAGGGCACTGACCGCGCCTTCGCCGAGGCCGACCTGGTATCGGAGATCTCCCTCCACTACCCGAGGTCCCACCCCTCGCCGATCGAGACCTGCGGATCGATCGCCGACTTCAATCGGGCCACCGGGAAGCTGACCGTCTACATGACGACTCAGGCGCCCCACATCATCCGCGCCGCTGTGGCTCTCGTCGCCGAACTGCCCGAGCAGATGATCCGGGTGATCGCACCAGACATCGGTGGTGGCTTTGGCAACAAGGTCCCCGTCTACCCGGGCTATGTGGCGTCGATCCTCGCCTCCATCCTGTTGGAGCGGCCGGTCAAATGGATCGAGGACCGCACCGGGAACCTGATCTCCACCGGGTTCGCAAGGGACGTGTACCTGAAGGGCCAGCTCGCTCTGCGCAGGGACGGCAAGATCCTCGGGGTGCGGATGAAGACCCTCGCCGACCACGGTGCGTTCTTCTCCGACGCCCAGCCTTCCAAGTTCAAGATCGGGCTGATGCACTCGGCGTTCGCCTGCTACGACATCCCCACCGCCCACCTCGAGGCCCGCGGCGTCTACACCAACAAGGCCCCGGGAGGGGTCGCCTATCGCTGCTCGTTCCGGGTGACGGAGGCGATGTTCTTCCAGGAGCGGATGGTCCAGGCGGCGGCCGACGACCTCGGCATGGATCAGGCCGCGTTCCGACGCATGAACCTGGTCCGGGACGACGACTTCCCCCACCGGACACCGTTCGGGTTCCTCACCGACTCGGGGCAGTACGCCAAGTGCCTCGATCTCGGCTTGGAGGCGATCGGCTACGAGGACTTCCTCAGACAGAAGGAGGAGGCAGCCAAGCGAGGCCGGCTGCTCGGCATCGGCATCTCGACCATGACCGAGCCGCTCGGGGCGGGGAACAGCCGCGAGTACGACATCCTCGGGATCAAGATGTTCGACTCCGCCGAGCTCAGAGTCCACATGACCGGCAAGGCGATCCTGCGCACCGGGGCCAAGGGCCAGGGCCAGGGACACGAGACGACCTGGGCGCAGATCGTCGCCCACGAGCTGGGCATCCCGGCCGAGGACATAGTCGTCGAAGAGGGCGACACCGACACCGCTCCGTTCGGGATGGGGACATACGCATCCAGATCGACGCCGGTGGCCGGTGCCGCGGTGGCCATGGTCTCCCGCAAGATCAGAGCCAAGGCCCGGAAGCTGGCGGCCCATCTACTCGAGATCTCCGAAGAGGACGTCGAGTGGGAACTGGGACGGTTCTACGTGCGCAGTCAACCTGACCGTGGGGTCACGATTCAGGAAGTGGCGGCGGCGGCCTACTCCAACATGCCGGACGGCATGGAGCCCGGCCTGGAGAACACCGCCTATTACGACCCACCCAACCTGACCTGGCCCTTCGCCTGCTATATCGCCACTGTGGAGGTCGACCCCGAAACCGGGGTGTGGGACGTCCTCAGGGTGGTGGCGGTCGATGACTGCGGTGTCCGCATAAACCCGATGATCGTCGAGGGACAGATCATGGGTGGGCTCACCGAAGCCTATGCCATGGCGAACATGCAGTTCATCACCTTCGACGAGGAGGGGAACTGCATCGGGGCCAACTTCACCGATTATCTGCTGCCCACCGCCTGGGAGACTCCGGGGTTCGAGCTGCACGAGGTGGTGACTCCTTGCCCCCATCACCCGATCGGGGCCAAAGGTATCGGTGAGTGCGCCGCGGTCGGCGGCCCGGCGGCGTTCGTCAATGCGGTGATGGACGCCCTCAAGGGCACCGGAGTGCGCAACATCGACATGCCCATCTTCCCCGACCGGGTGTATCAGGCATTGCAGACCGGTGCCGACGTGGGCGGCGCCCCACCGGTGAGAGTCGAAGCATGACCCCAGGCCCCGGTGACGGATGGCGGATCCTCGAGCTGGCAAACGAGCTCGCGGCCAAGGGCGAGAAGTTCGCCCTGGCCACCGTCGTCTGGCGTCAGGGGCCCAGCTCGGGACACCAGGGAGCCCGGGCGATCATCACCGCCGACGGCGAGATCCACGGCTGGATCGGTGGCGCCTGCGCCGAGCCCGTTGTCATCCGGGAGGGTCAGCGTGTCATCTCCGAGGGCGAGCCAAAGCTCATCCTGCTCGGCGCTCCCGAGGACTTCGGGCATGTTCCTGAGGGAATGATCTCGGTGCCCATGGCCTGTCAGTCGGAGGGAGCGCTTCAGCTCTACATCGAGCCGGTGTTGTCGACGCCACAGGTCCTCGTGGTGGGCCGCTCCCCCATGGCGAAGACCCTCGTCGACCTGGCAGCCGTCCTCGGCTGGCGCGCCGAGCTGGTCGACTCGGCCGCTTTCTCCGCCGAGATGACCGATGCCACCTCGATCGTCATCGTCGCCACCCAGGGCCACGACGACGAGGACACGCTGGAACGAGCGATTCGGGCAAACCCGGCATTCGTCGGTCTGGTCGCATCCAAGAAACGTGGTGAAGCCGTGCTGGCCCATCTGGCCGAGCAGGGCCTGGCCACCGATGAACTGGCCCGGGTCCGGGTGCCGGTCGGTCTCGACCTCGGTCATACCTCCCACAATGAGATCGCCGTGGCTGTCCTGGCCGAGCTGGTGGCTCTCAAGTCTCGAGGCGAGTTCGCCCCGAGAGCCAGCACTGCCGAACAGGCCCAGCCAGAGACCGCCATCGACCTCGTCTGTGGAATGACCGTGACCGCTGACGAGAGCAGCCGTCCCTACGAACACGAAGGAACCACCTACTACTTCTGCGCCCCGGGATGCCGGGTCGCCTTCGAGAAGAACCCCGAGAAGTACATCAAGGAGACCACCCGTGCTTATTGAGAGCTCGATACAGGTGCCATACCCCGTCGACGACGTCTGGAGGTTCTGCCAGGACATACCCAGGGTGGCGGCGAGCCTTCCCGGGGCCGACCTCAGCAAGGAGCTAGGGCCCGATCACTACGCCGGGACAGTCGCCATCAACATGGGCCCGGTGAAATTGAAGTTCGCCGGCGAAGCCAAAGTCCTCGAGCGCGACGAAGAGAATAAGACCATCGTCATCGATGCGGTCGGCATGGACGAGACCGGTGGCGATCGAGCGAGCCTCGATCTCACGATGAAGCTCCACCCCCACGGGAAGGGAACGACCATGAACGTCACCCAGGAGATACACCTCTCCGGGGCGGCGGCGCAGTTCGGACGGGGGATGATCGGCGATGTGACCCAGGTATTGATGAGTGACTTCGGGAAGAACATGCAGACCCGGCTCGACGCCTACGAGCGCGGGATCGCGTTGGACGAATCACACGGGACGGGTGGAGCCAGTGGCCTTGCCATCGGGTTGAGGGCGGCATGGATGGCCCTCAAACGGGTGGCGCGGCGGTTCTTCCTGCCCTACGAGCCAAGTCGAGTCTGAGGAGGATCGAATGACCTGGTGGTGGATAGGAAACATTCTGCTCCTGGTGGCAGTGGTCCCGATCCTGGTGGGCTTGCTCAACCGGGTGCTTGCCGCCCTGGAGCGGATCAGGAAGGCCTCCGACGAGA
Source organism: Acidimicrobiia bacterium (assembly GCA_035762545.1). Lineage (GTDB taxonomy): Bacteria > Actinomycetota > Acidimicrobiia > Spongiisociales > ZC4RG35 > JANQRA01. Next base: position 926 of record DASTOM010000029.1, on the reverse strand, counting down.
TCCTCGCCGGCGGTGTTCAACTCATCGGAGAGGTCGACCGGGTGCCGGAGCTGCTGGCGACGACCGACGAGACCATCGCAGACGTGTCGAATGGGGCAGTGCGCTACGCCGGCTCCGTGGCCAAGTTGCTCGGTTGAGGGGAGGACAGACATGCCAGCAGCAGCAATAGTGACCCTGGTCCTGGCGACGCTGATCATCGCAGCAGCGGCCCTCGGTCTGATCCGGGTCATCGGACACCTCCGGGCGACGCTCGCCACGTTGAAGACGCTCACCGGAGGTGTGGGGGTCGTGGCCGAACGCACCAGCACCGTGCCGGCAGTGGTCGCATCCGTGAACGCCAACCTGAAGCCGGTCAGCGACTTCGCCGAGTCGATCTGAGGAGGATGCACATGGATCTTTTCGACGGAAACACCGGTTGGCTGGTCGGCTATGTGATCGGTCTGGTGGTGGTCCTGGTCGTGGTCGCCCTCGTGGTGCCGATCCTGGTCCTGGCCAAGAAGATCGGGAACGAGGCAGCGTTGATAGACGCCAGCCTCGACGATTCCGTGACCAACACCGCGGCACTCAACGACCTGAACTCGACGAACACCATGGCGATCAACGTCATCGAAGGTCTCAAGCGGGGCCGTCAGCGGTTGGGAGGTTGATATGACGCTTGCACTCACCGAATCCCAAGAGACCCTCTGGCAGATCGCCAATTGGGCCGGTCTCGCCGTGGTCGTCGCGGTGGCGGCCCTGCTCACGATCCTGGTCCTCTTCGTCAGGACCATCGACAGGCGCGTCATCGCCATCAAGGAGACCCTCACCAAGGCGGAGGCCAACACCGCTGATGCCGAGCTCCTCGACACGACGGCCGCTGGCGTCGACCTGGTCCTCGCCGAGGGCCTGGAGCATCACCTGTTCCTGGGCCGTGTCCTCGGGAAGGT
>DASTOM010000028.1:0-51522 GCA_035762545.1 Acidimicrobiia bacterium | reverse complement strand
GTGGTAGCCGGCTCGGCCAACTTCAGCGACGCCTCCACCCGTCGCAATGACGAGAACATGGTCGTGGTCAGGGGGAACACGAGGGTCGCCGACATCTATCTCGGCGAGTTCATTCGGCTGTATACCCATCACGCCTTTCGCGAGTCGTTGAACTGGCGCAAGCCCGGGGATGTGCCGAAACATCTGCGGAGCGACGACTGGTGGTCGGACTACTTCGACAACACCCAGCGGTCGAATCGCCGGCAGTACTTCGCTCAGACCTTCTGACCCGTCGCCGCGGCTCAGCTCTCGAGTTGCGGTGGGTGACCCTCGACTATGTCCACCGGGATGCCCTCGAGCGAACCTGGGAACAGTTCGCCCTCGGGCACCTCGTCCGGTGGGAGCTTTCGCTCCACGATGACCCGGATCCCGACGTCGTTGGTCGGCGCCCCATCCCGCCAGCGGCGGGCGACCTCGACGGCTATCACCCCGGACCGCGAGATCCAGTCGGTGCTTACCTTGGCCAGTGCGTCCTGGGCCTGGTTGACCAGGGTGGGATCCGGTTCGCTCATGTCATCGCCCTTGCTGCAGGTGAGCCGCGATCATTGCAGCCAGTCGGGCCAGCGCGGCGTCGTCGGCGCTGTTCCCGCCAACACAGTTGCACCCGCTCTCACCGACACCTTGCCGTCCTCGAATCCCGAGAAGCCGGCCGATGTTGCCCAGGTCGTTGAAGGGAAGGTCGAACGGGGATGGGTCCGGGAACGGGATGGGGATCCGGGGCCAGTCGAAAAGCCCCTCGCAGATCCATGGGTACCGGTCGCAGATGTTGAACCAGGGACGCCATGGTGGCTTGATCGGACACAGCACCGGCTCGAACGAGAAGTTGAGCTCGGTGGCGATCGGTCCGATCGGGCTACATACCGCATGCTCCGCCGTCGGTGCCGGATTGGTCTCACCGGCGAAGTGGAGACCGATGGCCCGACGATTGCCTTCGTTGAGCCAGACGCTGCCCGAGTCACCACCCCGGCTGACCTCGTAGTCGACAGCGGGCCACGGCGGTCGGGGAACGATGTGGACCTGATTCGTCAACGTCACCACACCCGGATCGGTGTAGTCGATCGACACGGTCATGCTGACCCCGTCGATGACCCCTCGGGTGATCCCGGTTGTGCGGCCGGACTTGATCACCTGTGTGCCGAGCGTTGCCGGCTCGATACCGGTGACCGTGCCCAACCCGAGAATGTCGCGGGTATGGCCGCGGGTGCCGTTGAGCGTCGCCACCGCAGCGTCCATCTGGGCGTTCAGTCGCATCCGGGTGAGCGTGGCCACCACCTGTGTCCCACCGTCGATCCCACCCGGCTGGAGGATTCCCTCGCCGACGGCTGCGGTGGATGCGCCGGCAAGCACGTGCCAATTGGACAGGATCATGGGGCGGCAGGTGGCCCGGTCGAACACGATCACTCCAAGAGTTCCTGCCGTCACCCGTGGGTTGCCACAGCTGATCCCGCCAATGAGCGGGTCGAAGGCAGTGGTACGTTCGATCCCCGAGATCGCATCCTCGTCTTGATCGTCGAGTACCAAGGGCTCGGTCATCGTCGATTGCGAGAGGCCATATGTTGCCTCGATGACATCGACGGGGAACCCGGCGACCTTCTTCGGGGCCTTCCCGGTCTCGTTGAACACCTCGCTCTTGGCCAGCTCGGCCACCGGGATCTTCCGCTCGACGTGAACGCGGAGCGCGATGTCGTCGGTGAGTTCCTCGTCCTTGATCTTGAACCCGACGTCGACTGCGGTGACACCGGGTTGTCGCATCCATTCCTTTCGCACAGTGTCGAGAGCGGCGATCGCTTCCTCGACCACCTTCTTGGTGGGAGTCTTGGGCATGTCCCCCTCCTTCTTCAACGAACCTCAGACGAGGTCCAAACCTGAGTCTTGGCCGTGGAGAAAGCAGTCGGCGGGCCGCGACCGTGTCCGCGATCACCACCTCTGGCCGGTTGCGATGGGTCCGACATGGTGAGAGTCACCTCAGCGATCGCCAGATGGCCCGTCGTCGGGCTCGACCAGTGCCACCACGATCCTGGCCTTCTCAGTCGCCTCGAAGATGATTCCCTGCGCCGGTCCGACCCGCACCGCCTTGCGTGAAGCCTGGCTGCCCATTCCGATAGAGATCGGGTCGGGCGGGGTGTACTTCTCCTTGCCCGGCCGGACGTAGCGCACCACGAGCTCGGTGCTTCCGCTGCCGTGGGCATTACGCACCTTGTAGGTGCCCGGCCTGAGGACGGTGGCGGCGAAAAGGTCCCCGTGCCCGAGGCTGCGACTGTCGAACTCGGCCTCCCGAGAGCGGGGTTCACCCACCAGGACGGCCCATCTCTCGTGGCCACCACCGACGTGGAATACAGCTCGGCCCCCGGGTGCGACCCGAAACGCGGGCTGATCCGGGTTGCAGCACGGATCGCGCCGTAGCCGGCCGAGGGCACTGAGATCGATGTGGGTCGAAGGTGGGCTGTCGTCGGCGACCACGATCTCGAACTCGCCCCGTGGGTCATCGCCGACGAGGGCCGTGCCGACGTAGTGACCGGGATCGGCGAAGGCGTGTACGAGTGAGCCGAGCAGACCGAGGGCTCCGCTGTCGAGACCGATCTGATTGAAGACTGCGGTTCTCACACTTCTCTCCTCCTATCCGACGTTGGCTTCGACGATCATCTCGTCATCGGTGACCCGGACCGTGAAATCGGTCAGTGGGACCTTCACCGGGATCAACCCGCCCGCAGCAGGAAGGATGGGAAACGGATCTTCGATCACGTTTATTGGGTTCTCCCGGGCGAAGAAGTCGAGCAGGACCTGCGCAATCAGGTCGATGAGCCCGAGACTGACCCCGAACAGATCCGACAGCCACTCGTCGATGTCGTCGGGCAGGTCGAGGACGGCTCTCACCAGATCGATGAGCGGGCCGAATATCGCCTTCACCAAGTCCTTCGCCCATCCCGGCAGAGGCCCCAGCAGCGTGTTGATGGCCGCGTCCAGTGCCGCTTCCAAGAGGTCGCCGGCGATGTCAGCGAAGTCGAACAGATCGAGGTCGACAGCCTCCGTGTCGATGAAGATCTGCCATTGGTTCTCGAGACCGGTGTCCTCGGCGGTCAGGTAGTCCATGCCCGGTGGCCGGGCCGGGTTGACGAAGTACCGGGTCAACAGACTTCCGATGAACGACACCTCGGCCCGCAGAAATGGGGCGAGGTCGAGGCTCAGGGAGATGTCGGGGTTGTCGTCGAACACGCATATCCGCGGGGCACGGATGACACAGCCCCAGGGAGAGGGGAGGATGCAGAACCCGCCGATACAGATCTCCGGGATGTCGACACCGATGAACCCGGAGAAGACCACCGGGTCGATGTCGAGTTCGGAGATGCTGATGGTGTTGTCGTTGCGCAGGTCGACGGTCCCGTCCTCGAGTCGGATGTCGATGGAGTAGCCGGCGACGAAGGGGCCGAGGTCGGCCGAGTCGGACTGTGCGAACGCGAACTCGTCCCTCACGTGTGCGAAGAACTCCCGAAAGGCGTCCTCGGAAGCGGCCACGGTGATATCAGCCATCAGGGCCCAACCTCCATGTCAACGAACAACTTGATCTGGTCGTCTTCGGCGGCCGGGTTGTTGGGGACCGTCGTTGCAGCCTTGACAGTCACCGATCCGAGACCCAGCGGAAGGTTGAAGACGAAGACTGGCAGCAGAACTCGCATCCTCGGCATCAGGACGAAACGGATGAGGGTCATGGCATAGCACTCGAGACTGTTCTCCAGACCCTGCGGCTCGATGTCCACGATCTCGAGCCCGTCAACGACGATCTCGAGGACTTGTGCTCCTGCGGGTCCCATCACCCGAGCGTGCGCCGTGGCGTAGAGGTCGAGCTCGAAGCACGTCAAACCTTCCGTGGGCAAAGTGACCGGATCGCGGGGTGGCGCCACAACCGCCGTTCGCATCAGCGTGTTGGAAGCGCCGGGGACGGTCCACGGATCGAGGGCGACAGGTGGGAAAGCGTCGAGGAACCTCCGGGAGGGACATCCGATGCCCCCGCACACCCGGGCGAACAGGGCGAGTTGCTGCTTGGCGAGCTTGCCTCCGAGCTCCTTCGGGAGTTCCCGGTCGCTGGCGTGGATGTCGATCGCCAGATCCGCGATCTGGAGGGCCCAGTTCAGCCCGAGAATGCTGTTCGTGCCCGGGACCGGTAGGGGCTGTTCGACGGTGACGACCGGATTGGACCTGGTGATCACCTCCGGAGCTACCTCGGGACGACAGCAGAGCCTCTTCTCCCAGTCCTGGGCCACCCACGCCGTTCCGTAGTTGAACAGCGAAGGGCGCTTGGCCATCACGTGCCGTATCACCTGATTGAGACCACGCTCGTGGAAGCTCCCAAAGAGGTCCGAGAAATCGGTCAGAGCCACGACCTTCACCCCGAGTTGCCGTTGTCGAGAGACCGTTACGGTCCCATTGCCTGAAGCGGTGTCTACAGGTGGGGCGTTTCGGGGGCGTCCGCGCAACGTCTTCGGAATGTCACGATGGCCACTTCACACCCCTGGTGATACTTTTTTCGCGATCTTCGATGTGTGCGGTCATGGGGCGTATATTTCCAATAGGGGTTCGGCTGGGAGGCCAACAAGAACGAGGGAAATGTCCGATCACGGACGGACCAACGGGGGTTTCGCGTCGTCGAACGAATCAGGCACCGGCGCGAAACATGCTCGACGCGGAGATGTCGAGATCAGGGTGCTCGGGTCGTTTCGGGTGCGAGTCAACGGGTCTGAAATAGACCTCCCGCCGACCGTTCAGCGAGCGATCGGCTTTCTGGCGGTGTTGCACCGACCGATCCCACGCAACGTCGTCATCGAGACCGTGTGGCCGGAGAGTCCTCCGGCGCGAGGCCGGGCCCGACTGCGGAACGTCATCTGGAAGGCGAACTCCATCGTCTCGGGCCTCGTGGTTTCAAGGAAGACGGGGGTGGACCTCTGCCGCGAAGCGACCGTCGACTACAGCGAGGCGCTGGCCGCGTGTCATCACGCGCTGCAGTCAGACGGACAGTCCATCGTGTTGGCTCATCGAGCCGAGCTTCTCTTCGACGATCTCTTGCCCGAGTGGGACGAGGAGTGGATAGATGCCGAGCGCCGGACCTATAGCGTCCTCCGGGTGCGAGCATTGGAGCGAGAGGCCAAGTGCTTCTTCCACGAAGGCCAATTCTTCGAAGCCGAACAGGCTTGTGAGGCGATCATCGCCTCGGAGCCCTACAGGGAGAGCGCTCGACTTCTGCTCGCCGAAGTGCATGTTGCCGAGGGCAACGGCGGGCTGGCGATGCAGCAGCTGATCGAATTTCGAGACCTGTTGCGGCGCGACCTCGGAATCGCACCGAACGGAGAGATCCAAAGGCTCATCTCGTCCCTGGTCGCCGCCGTCTGACGGGTCTACGGACGAGCAGGCCTTGGGAGAGGGGCGCCGGCGCGAAACCGGCGCCCCTCTTTGGCCTCTAACTGTTGGCTGCGTTCAGGGCGTTGACCACACCGTGTCCGAAGAACGATGTGCGGCCGCCGTTGCCGGAGCAAACTCGAGGGTCACCGTCGAGTTGCTCGGGTGGGCACGACAATTGGGTTGCGGTTCGTTGCAGCGCAGCTTTGACCGCAGCCGGACTCCAGCCCGGGTGCTTTTCGACGATGAGTGCGGCCACGCCTGCGGCATGAGGTGAGGCCATCGAGGTCCCGTTCAAGAACCCATAGCGGTACCCGCCATCGGCAAGGACGGTGAGCCCGTCGAATTGAGGCAGGCCCGTGTTCTCGGCGGCGTCGAATATCTCCCAGATGCTGTGGTCGGTGTCGCCTGTGCTGGACAACGCTCCAAGTACTGCGTCCTGACGCGTGTTCGTGGCCCGGAAATAGTCACCTCCGGGGGCGGCCACGTCGACACGAGACATCCCCACTGACGAGTAGTCGGCAATCCAAAGGTCATATCCGGGGTAGCCGAGCGGTCCGATGGCCGAGACGGTGACGACACCCGGTAGCTCGGCGGGAGCCACCCGACAGTTGTTCTTCACCTCACGCACCTCAGCCGTGTCGGGTGGCCAATCCGGGCTGACGTCATCGATTATCGGATGCTGGAGGTCCGATGCCTCGTTGCCGGCGGATGCGACAATCAGGACACCCTTCTGTTGGGCATACTTGGCGGCGGATTCCAGATCCTTGAGCATCGCCCGCTGTTCCGCCTCGCTCTTGCAGTAATACAGATATGGGTCTGCGAAGAGGCTCAGGTTGACGATGTCGAGGCCCACGTCACCGGCGTACCGCAACGCCGCTGCCACTGAATCACCAAAACAGAACCCGACCTCCGTGCAAGCCTTCAATGCCACGATCGTGGCCTCGGGTGCGATCCCTGCGATTCCGATTCCATTGATCGGGGCAGCGATGTTCGATGCCACATGCGTGCCATGGCCACTCAGGTCCTGCACAGCTCCCTTGTTCGTACAGTCACCGTTGGCGATCTCGGCAGGGTCGGCGGTCGGAGTGTCGTCGAAGATGAACGAACACGACCTGTCGACGTCGAGGTTGGGAGCGATGTCCGGGTGGTCGAAGTCGACTCCGCCGTCGATGACACCGACACTGACACCAGCGCCCGTCGCTTCGGCGAAGCTCGCATCGCCGGCATCGATGACCGCCATGTCCCATTGACAGATTGCAAGTGGCTCACTGTTTGGCGCCCCGAAAGCTTCGCCAAACAGGTCCTCACACTTGTCGACGATCTCGGCCTGCGATGCCGCGGCAGATCCTGGTACTGCTGGAATGAGTAACAGGGACAGCACTGCGACGAGACCGAGAGTCTTGCGAATTTTTCGCATGAACTCTTCCTCCGTAGTTCGCGGTAGCCCGAGCCATCCGGGCTCGGCGATCCACGATACCCACCACGTGCGCCCATGAAACCCGACGAGGGAGTTTCTCGATCAGCCCACCATGGTCGGTGTCCCGGATCTCTACCGAGGCGGCTGCTGTCTGCAGGGGACTGAGCGTCGTCCGGCGATGTTGTCGAGTCTTCAGGTGAAGATGAGCCACCAGACGAGTCCACCGACGACCATGGTGCCCAAGAGCATCCAGGCAATCGCCGTCCAAGAGAGCGACCGCACCTTGTCACGAGGGGCCCCGCTCCACGCGGTCCCGTTCCAGTAGCGCTCGAGCCCCTTGCGCCCGTCCGGGTCGTCATACCACCCCTCGGCGTCCGGCTGCTCAGCAAGTTTCGACATCGAAAGAGCTTACGACGTCGACATGGTCCTCGAGTTGCCGGCTTCGTCGCGGGCGGCCCGTGATCGATCGGAGAATCAACGGGTTCGACTCTCCCATAACCGCCCGCGATAGGAGCCTGAGACCAGATATCCCCGGCTCGGTACCGATCGGAGCGCCTATCAGGTGGTGGGTGACGGACTGGTGAAATCCGTGGCTCGCACTATCTGAAAGGCATCCAAGGGGAGTGGCAGCTCTGTGCCCTCACCTGGGGGTAGAAGCGTCAGTCCTCAGTGCCGGACGTGTCCATGACCGGTGCAGGTGCCTTCGCCTTGTCGTCGAGCATGGGCACAGTCGAGACGACTGTCGTGCCGGGAGGTAGCTGAGCCGCCGTTCCGATCGCCTGCAGACTCGAAATCGGGACGATCTGTTTGCCGAACGGAGCGAGAGCCAGCCCCGCCATCTTGAAGCTGGCGATCCCCAGAGGGATCCCGATGATCGTGATCATCAGCAGGATCCCCGTGATCACGTGCCCGAGGACGAGGAACCATCCACCGAAGAAGAACCACAGGACGTTGCCGATCGTCGACACGGCCATGTCGCGGTCGGGCCGATGCACGACGGCGCGCCCGAACGGCCACAGGGCGTAGCCGGCGAGCTTGAAGGCCTGGATCCCAAATGGGATGCCGATGATGATTATGCAGTTCAGGATCCCGGCGATCACGTAGGCGATCGCCATCCAGAAGCCGGCGAGCACCAACCACAGGACGTTGCCGATTGTCCTCATCGGTCCCAGTCTGGCAGCGATGCCGGGCATACCTGGAGGGACTCCCCGTCTCCGCTGTTAGGTTCGCCTGATGTTCGACCACGCCAACGCCGCCGTCGAAGCGGCGCTCGACGGCGGAGCCACCTACTCCGATGCCCGGTACATCGAGGCTCGTGAGGAGACAATCGAGGTGTTCAACGGGAACGTCCGGCGTCTCCAGCGGCAGGAGTCGTCCGGCGTAGGGGTCCGGGCACTGATCGGGTCCTCCTGGGGGTTCTTCGCCACCCCGGACATCACACCGGCCGGGCTGGCCGCCGCCGGGCGACGTGCTGCCGAGATCGCCAAGGCCTCGGCTCAGGTGGCGGGGACTCCGTTCGACCTCGCCGACGTGGCTGCCGTCGAGGCGGAGTACGAGACTCCGCACGAGGTCTCCCTTCTGGACGTGCCGCTGTCCGAGAAGGTGGACATGCTGGTCGCGGTGTCCAACGCCCTCCGGACGGTCGACGAGGTGAAGCTGGCACTGGCCGCCCTCGCCGGATGGGACACCCACAAGTGGTTCGTGTCCTCCCAGGGCCATCGCATCCACCAGCATCTAGTCGAGACCGGGGGTGGATTCGAGGCCACGGTCATCGGTGAGAGCGAGACCCAGGTGCGCTCCTACCCGCAGTCGTTCGGCCAGTTCGAAACCGGCGGATACGAGACCGTGCGTGCCTGGGACTACTTGGGCAACGCCCCACGGATCGCCGACGAGGCGGCCTCCCTGCTCCAGGCGCCGCAATGCCCCGAGGGGGAGATGACCCTGATCTTGGAGGCGAGTCAGTTGGCATTGCAGATCCACGAGTCTGTGGGGCACGCCATCGAGTTGGATCGGATCCTCGGTTGGGAGGCGGCGCTGGCCGGGACCTCGCATCTGGAACTGGAGAAGCTCGGTAAGCACCGTTACGGGTCGGATCTGATGAACATCACCGCCGACGCCACCCTCCCCGGAGCCCTCGGCACGTTCGGATACGACGACGAGGGGACCCCGGCACAACGTGTCCCCATCGTCGACGAGGGCACGTGGGTCGGAGTGCTCTCCGGTCGCGATTCGGCCGCTTGGGTCGGTCTACCGCCGGGCGGGATGGTCCGCGGGGACGGCCACGGGCGCTTCCCGATGGTCCGCATGACGAACGTGGGCCTGATACCCGGGGACTCCTCCCTCGAGGAGATGATCGCCGAGACCGAGCGAGGTGTCCTCATGTCCACCAACCGGTCCTGGTCGATCGACGACAAGCGGCTCAACTTCCAGTTCGGATGTCAGATCGGATGGGAGATCGAGAACGGCCGGCTGGGGCGAATGGTGAAGAACCCGACCTACACCGGAATCACCCCCCGGTTCTGGGGACAGCTCGACATGCTCGGCGGCGAGGACGAGTGGGTGCACTGGGGTACGCCAAACTGCGGCAAGGGCCAGCCGATCCAGATCGCCCACACCGGACACTCGGCATCGCCGGGCCGGTTCGCCGAGGTGCGAGTCGGGGTGACCGGGTGAGACGAGCAGCCGACATTGCGGGCAGGCTGATCGAGATGGTGGGGGACCGGGCCGACGCCGAAGCCCAGATCACCATGGGGACCGCCGAGCTGACCCGATTCGCCAACTCGTTCATCCATCAGAACGTGGGTGAGGAGTATGTCGAGGTGCGGCTGCGTCTGGCCCGGGAGGGCCGGGTGGCCACAGTGACCGGAAACCACTCCGGCGACGAGGGGCTGGCCGCTCTGGTGGATCAGGCACTCACCATCGCCTCTACCCAGCCGGTCGACCCGGACTGGCCCGGGCTCACCGAGCGGGTGGAGATACCCGACTCCGACCACGCCGACCCGTCCACGGTGGCGGCAACACCGGAGCAACGGGCTCAGGTGGTAGCCGACTTCGTCGCCGCCGGCCCCGGGATGCGGGCTGCCGGGTACTGCGACATCGACTGGGCCGACGTCGCCTACGCCAACACCTCAGGACATCACGCCACCTCGCGGAGAAGCCGGGCGACCATCGACGGTCTCCAGCAGACCGACGAGAGCGCCGGTGCGGGTCATCAGACCTCCGTCGCATTCGCCGATCTCGACGGCGGGGCAGCCGGGACCTTGGCCGCGGAACGGACACGGATGGGAGCCGACGCGTTCGATCTCAAGCCGGGTGACTACGAGGTCGTGCTGGGCCCCGAACCCGTAGCGACCATCGCCGCCTTCCTCGCCCTGTACGGGCTCAACGGCAAAGCGGTCAACGAGGGCCAGTCCTTCGCCGCACTCGGGGAGGCACAGTTCGACGAGCGGATCACACTGGTCGACGACCCTCTGGGAACGGACGCCTTGGCCAGCCCATTCGACATCGAAGGGACCCCGAAGACGTCGTTGACCCTGGTGTCGTCGGGGGTGACCGTGACCCTCGCCCACGATCGCCGATCCGCCCACACCGCCGGAGCGAAGAGCACAGGCCACGCCTGGACGGAGAGCGTCTCCTGGTTCCCGTTCGCCCAGCACCTCGTGGTGACGCCGGGCAACCACACCGTGGACGAGATGATCGCCGCCGTGGACCGCGGGGTCTACGTGGCCACCTTCAACTATTGCCGGATCCTCGACCCCAAGACCCAGGTGGTCACCGGTCTCACCCGGAACGGGACTTTCATGATCGAGAACGGCGCCATCACCGGTGCGGTGACCAACCTCCGGTTCACCCAGTCGTTCCTGGCAGCGTGGAGCCCGGGCAACGTGGCCGGGATCGGTAACGACCTCCGTTACGCCGACTGCGAGTTCGGCCATGGTCTGGTCAGAGCTCCGTCGATGCATCTCGCCGAGTTCCGCTTCACCGGCGGCGCCGAGGGGTAGGGGTCACTCGGGTTCGGCTGGAGTGTCAGGATGTCTCAGCTCGGTGAGACCATCTCCACCACCTGAGGCTTCATGGTCTTGCCCAGGGCGTTACGGGGCAGATCGTCGACGAAGTGAAACTGCTTTGGCACCTTGTGGGGAGCGAGTCGGGCCCTGACCCAGTCGCGGAGCTCGCTGGGCTCGACTGTGTCGCGGGCGACGATGACGGCCACCACCCGATCGCCCCACTCTGGGTCGTCGACTCCCACCACTGCCACCTCATCGACCGCGGGGTGGCCCAGCAACACTTCCTCGATCTCGAGGGCCGAGACCTTCTCGCCCCCGGTCTTGAGAATGTCGACAGAGGTGCGCCCCAGTATGCGGAAGCGACCGTCTTCGATGGTCGCGGTGTCGCCGGTGCGAAACCAGCCGTCCTCGGTGAACGCCGCGTCGGTGTCTTCGGGACGCTCCCAGTATTCGAGGAACACTCCCGGACCTTTGACCTCGATTTCACCCACTCCACCCGCTGGGGCAGGCTGGTCGTCGTCGCCGGCCAACCGCACCTCGACCCCTGGCAGCGGGCTGCCCACCGACCCGGGTACACGTTCTCCGTCGTAGGGGTTGGAGAGCGCCATCCCGATCTCGGTCATGCCGTACCGCTCCAACAGGGTGTGGCCGGTCAGCTCACGCCATCGTTCGAGGACCGGTACCGGGAGAGCTGCCGAGCCCGACACCATGAGACGGAGGGCTTTGGCGGCGACGCCGAAGCGTCCGAGATCCTCCTGCGGCATGCGCTCGAGATAGGCGATCAGCCGGTGGTAGAGGGTGGGGACTGCCATGTACAGCGTCAGGTCCCCGGTGGATATCCGCTCCACGACCGCCGCGGCGTCGAAGGCGGGCAGCATGTCGCAGAGCGCTCCGCTCCACAGGGCGCAGGAGAGCACGTTGACGATGCCGTGCACGTGGTGGAGCGGGAGGGTCAGGAGGATGCGGTCCTCGTCCGACCAGGCCCAGGCGTCGACGAGAGACTCGATCTGTGCTGTCAGGTTGGCGTGGGTGCTGACCACCCCCTTGGGGCGACCGGTGGTGCCGCTGGTGAACAGGATCATTGCCCGTCTCGCGCCATCCACCTCCGGCAGGGACCCGGGCTCGCCAGCCAGTTCGTCGATCGAGATGTGGGGGATGCCCCTCGGCTCGGCGAGAGGGGCGAGCGCGTCGGCGTAGGAAGGGGAGTAGACCGCCATCTCCGGCCTGGTGGTGTCGAGGGCGTACTCCAGCTCGGGGGCGGGATGGGTCAGGCACAGAGGCACGGCGATTCCCCCCGCTCGCCAGATCGACCATTGCGCCACGACATAGGCGTAGGAGGGTTCGATCATGAAAGCGACCCGCCCCTCGGCCAGGTCGTCACGCCCTGCGAGGAGCCGGGCGGCGCCGATCTCAGACGCGGTGAGGAGGTCGTCGTAGGTGTGGGCGCCCTCAACGTCCTCGATGGCAAGTCGCGAACCCCATGACCGGGCCCGGGTGACGATGGGTGGCACGCGCCGATTCAACCAGGCCGTGACATGTCCGGCGAGGATGGTCGTTTTCAAGGTCTAGTTCATTCGCGCGTCGCTAAGATGGTGCACAAGTTCTATCCAGGTGATGCCGATGAAGACGTATGGGTGAACCATCACCCCGCGGGGGCGACAACGCGGAAAGACCGTCGCGCGCATCCGAGGCGCGACCCGGGAGGCTGGGCCAGGTCGTCAAAGGTGAGGCAGCATGAGCCTCGACCCTGGCTTCGACTCGGTCCTGAAGGCGGCGCAGGTCGGAGCTCCCTGGGCGTGGTCCTCTATCTATCGCGAGATCTCCGGTCCGGTCATGGGCTTCTTTCGGGCACGCGGGGCGTCCGATCCCGAGTCAGCGACAGGTGACGTCTTCTTCGAGTTGTCCAGGACTCTTCCCTCCTTCGAAGGGACGAAAGAGGCGTTCATGACGTTGGTCTTCGCCATCGCCTACAGACGGCTACTCGCCGAGGAGCTCCATCCCAGACGTCGATCCAGGTCAGCGCTCGCCGACCGAGTCCTGGATCGACTTCAGAGCGACATCGAGATCGTGATCGACGACTCGGACAGCCGGATCCCGCCAAATGTCAGAACAGCTTTCGAGGCCCTGAGGTCGGAGCAACGAGACGTGCTCTCATTGCGCATAGTTGCCGGGCTTTCGGTCGAGCAAACGGCCGACGTGCTCGGATCCAGTGTCGACAGCGTCAAGTCCGCGCAGAGGAAGGGTCTCGCCAAGCTGCGGGGAGTCATCTCACCTCCGGTGATCCTCTCGTGAGTCGGGTGACCGAGACACGGGTCGATCGGTGGGAGGAGATGTTCGACCGGGACATCGAGAACCTCATCGCTGGGAGGCTTCCGGTGAACACCGACCTGCAGCCTCTTCGCGGTTTCGTGGAGGCGCTCCGAGCGATGGCGCTAGAGGAGCTCCCTGACGAGTTCATCGAGTTCCATGCTTCTGAGAGTGCGGAGGCAGCCGCTGCCATGCGGGCGACGGTGGACTCCAGGAACGTCTCTCGCAGTGGCGGAGCCAGACTGCGCGGGCTTCGCCCCCAGTTGGCGACGATCGCCATCAGCCTGACGCTCGTTCTCGGGATGACAGGAGTCTCATGGGCGGACGGAGCAGTCCCCGGGGACTGGTATTACGGAATCGACCGTGCCTTCGAAGCCATAGGAATCCGAAATGGCGGCGAGGCGGAGCGACTCCAGGAGCGCCAGATGATCCTGCCGATAGGATCAGACTCTGAAGAGGGCTCGAACCAAACGGCTGTCACCCCTGAGGTGAACACGGGGAAGGCTCCAGGGCTCGAGCGCGGGTCCAACGCGGTCGCGAACGCCCCGGGCGGAGCCAACCAAGAAACCCGTTCCCGTGTGGAAGCGCTATTGCAGTACCTGAACGAAGCGGCCACCGTCGACGGTCAAACGGTTTCTGAACTGGCGAAGGACGGTGCAGGACGACCCGAACACCCCGCTGCGGGCGACACGGCCGGCCGGTCCGGCGACGCTGGCAAACCCGTCGAGCCACCCGGAAAGCCCGACGAAATCGAGAAGGGCAAGCCCGATGGCTCCGAGAGGGGCCAGGGGTCGGGGCGGCCCTGAATCGCTGGAGCCGCATCTTCGAGCCTCGCTGGAGTCGAGGGTGGTAGCCGGCCAAGCGGCTACCAGGGAGACTGGTGGAGACGAGCCTGTTCGGTGAGGAATTCGACGGTTCGCTCGTAGAGGGCTTCCGCCTCCTCCGCTGTGTTCTCGATGCAGGTGACGCCGACAAACCCATGGGTCGGCATCGCCGACAACATGTGGAACACAACCCCG
The DNA here is from genome assembly GCA_035762545.1 of Acidimicrobiia bacterium. Lineage (GTDB taxonomy): Bacteria > Actinomycetota > Acidimicrobiia > Spongiisociales > ZC4RG35 > JANQRA01. The sequence continues at coordinate 37,342 of DASTOM010000028.1, read as the reverse complement.
GTATGGCGTGTCTGGTCGAAGTGCAGCTCGTGGAGCAATGCCAGATCCAGCAGGTCCTGAGGGCGGAACACCTGGAGACCGTCGATGGTGAGGTGGTCGGAGGCCACGTAGTGCTTCTGTGCGCCGTCGGGTGCGACAAACACCGCACGGTCGGGGTCGTACGCTCCGTCGGTCAGAAACTGAAGGGTCAGGAAGGGGTGTGTCGTCCCTCCCTTGCGGAGGTTTATCTCGATGGCGAAGACATCCCACTCGCCGTCGGACCTCTCCACCACGACGAAGTCGAGGGCGAACCGGCCGATCACCCCTCTGGCGGCGAGGACGTCACCAACCCGCGCGGCGCTCTCCGAGATCTGACCGGCGTATGACGGATCTGCGGGAAAGCGTGAGCCGAGAAAGACCTGCCCGCTGTCACCACCGAGGATCTGGTCGTGTGTCGAGAGGAGCTCGACCTCTCCCAACGGCGTGATCCGAAGCTGGACCGACGGGCTCCTCACGATGCCACCCGACACCAGCAGCTCGACGACAGCGCCTTCCCGTTGCAGGTGCTCGAAGTATGTGTCGACATCCCCGATTGCGGCGTCGATCGCCACCTCGCTCAGAGCCGTGTCCACCGTCTCGACGGTGACCGCCCCGAGTGAGCTCAGGTCGACGGTCACGTTGCCGAACCCGGAAACGCCTTCATTGAGCTTGACGATCACCCGATCGGCGGTCGGGTGATCGCCGGCCAGAGCTACGATCGCCTCGGCGACCTCGGCCCGGGTCTTGAGATCCTCGCGGCCGGGCGGGTGCTCGACCCCCGCCTCGGCAAAGATCCTTCGCCCCGACGTCTTCGTCCCGTAGACCATGTGCGCCGGGTCGGCGCCGTACATGGGGATGCCGAGCCTCATCGCCAGCTCGCGGTCATCCCATGTGGTCATGAAGGGGACGAGATGGGCCCGGTCCCGGTCAGGGATGAGCTCGCGTATCTCTGCTACCAGGTGGGGTCGGTCGAGCACTTTCCGGGAGAGAGACCCCCACCTGGCCTCCATCGGGGAGATGAAGAAGAGGCGTTTGCGGGCATGCGACTCGATGACACCGGGAAGCAGGTCGAGGAAGTAGTCGACGATCTCGTCGCTGATCTTCTGGCCGGTCACGAATACAACCCGCGCCCGGGGTTGTCTCAGGAGAAAGAGCATGAACAGGAAGCGCTCCTCGTAGGCCTGCATGTGGCTCGCCGTGAGACCCACGTCGAGATCTGCCGAGGGCACGACGACGATCGTCTGCTCGTCCTTGTTCAAATGGTCCAGTGACGCCCAGAGCGGCACCAGCTTCGCCTGGAGCCGGTCATAGGCGTCCTGGTCTCGAGGGTCGATCCCTGCCCAATCGGTGGAGTTGATCGGTGTCATCCCGGTGGATCCGGGAGGATACGCACGGCCCTCGTCCCACGGACGATCGAGGCGGGTCGCCGTCGAGGATGACGTTTCCCTTGTCGGGCGGCGCAACCGCTGTCGACGGAACTCCGGGTTGGCCCCTGAGCCTTCCTTTGGTTCCAGCCCGGAGACATCTCGAATACGCAACAGGCCGAACGTCACTTCGCAATGCGAGAGGATGCCGATACGGTCGCACGCGGAGTAGCTTCAGACGTCAGGGAGGGTTGATGCCGATAGAAACGGTAGAGAGTCTGCGAAGTCATATCGAGCTGGCGATACGAGTCGAGCTCTCCACCATTCCGCCGTATCTGTTCGCCATGTACTCGATCGAGGACCATGGATCGGATGCGGCGAGACTGATCCGGAGCATCGTCGCCGAGGAGATGCTGCATGCGGCGTTGGCCACGAATCTGTTGCTGGCCGTCGGTGGCGCTCCCTCTTATGGCGATCGCAGCTACATGCCCATGTATCCCATGGACCTTCCCCATCATCGGCCGCCGCTCCCCCTGGAGTTGGCTGCTTGCTCGATGGAGACGATCCGTGATGTCTTCATGCGAATCGAGCAACCCGAGGTCCATGGCGCTCCACCCGAGCTCGACGAGTATGAGTCGCTGGGTCAGTTCTACCACGCTCTCGAGATGGGTCTCCAGGAGATCTCCGATCGAGTCGACCTGTTCGTGAACCCTCAGACCGGGTCCCAGATGGCCAACCCGGCCTATTACAGACCTGTGACCTTTGATGCTGAGGACAGTGGCGGTCTGCTGCTGATCCATGATCTGGGGTCGGCGATCGAGGCCATCGAGATCATCATCCATCAAGGTGAGGGTCTAAGCGACAACAGATGGGCCGATCCCGCCCATCAGGAGTTGACCCACTTTCACAAGCTGGTTGAGATATACGAGGGGCGGAGCCCACTCGGTCGGGTTGTCCCGGTGCGGACGAATCCGACAACGGCTGGTTATCCCGAGGAGATCAGGGTGGTCTCCGACCTGTTCAACGCGCTCTATCGAGGGCTGTACTTGACCTTGGATCAGATCTTCAGCGGCAGGGGGGAGCAGCATCGGGCAGTGGGTCTGCTCTACGTTGTGATGGGAGACCTCATGTCGCGATCGGCACGGTTTCTCGTCGAGCAGGAGCTCGAGGACGGTACGTTCGCAGCGCCGACTTTCGAGTACTACGAGTTCAGTGGAGATTCGGCAGTCGATGAGGTGAGGGACCTCGCCGATCGGTCTGCCGCACGGTTCCCCGACATGAGTTCGGTACGTGACGCGATCGAGGGGCTGTCTTTGATGTTTTGACCCGGCTGAATCTGTTGGCGCAAGTCGGGAGGGCTTGCTGTGATGAGCGAGATCTCTGTCTCAGTGACTGGGGCGACCGCTGCCGGAAGAGCCTTGAAGGATCCCCGACCATACGGTGTATGGTCGAGCTGCCGAGGACAGGAGTCGTTGTGACGGATACCCACGAGAATCGCAGTGACGACGGTTGGACGCCATCGCCGAAGGATCTTTGGAAGCTGATCCTGGCGATCGTCGGGCTGGTCGCCGTGATCCAGGAGCTGCGCAAGCCCAAGGACGAGAGGACCTGGCACGGCCAGGTGGCGTTCTTTCCCTACGACTTCCGCATTCCCACCATCGATCGTTTCCGCCGCACCTATTGGAACCCAGGCGGTCCGATCATCTCTGGCAAGGTATTCGGGGTGGGTTGGGCCCCGAACTTCGGGGTGCTGGCCCGGTTCTTCGGGGACTCGGAGCGGGGAGAAGCTGCCGACTGAGACGTCACAGCGTCACCCCCTGTAATTGGCGCCTGGTTGATAACGTGGCGACCCGTTGACCGTATCGCATTTACTACTCGCGGCCTCAGAGCTTCCTCTGGACGTCGATACCCCTGTAGCGGGTGCCGTGGTCGCAGTTCTGCTGGCGATGATCGGTGTCGTCTACTGGGTCGTGGCGTTCGGCGTTCGAATCGGTGAGATCGTGTGGGGCGGTCGTCACGTCGGCAGGCTCCCTGGCGAGCAACGGGCGTGGAGCTTCTTGTACGGCCTCGGGATGTTCGGCTCGTCAATCGTGCTTCTCGAACTCAGCGGCGCAACCGATTTCGGATTGCTCAACAAGGGTTGGCAGAGGTCGGCCGGAGTCGTGGTCATGGGCTTTCTCGGTACCGCCGGCCTGGCCTCAATCCTCAAGGGAACACGTTGGGAGAGATGGTTGTTTGGTCCGATCGCCCTGGGGGGTACGGCGCTGGCCTGGTGGCTCACGTTCGGCTGACGCCGCTCAGGCTCTCACGTCACCGACCTGACCGAGGTCCGACACTTGGCCGGCGCTCGGGATGCCTTGCGGAACATGGCCGGAGGGGATCCGCAATGTCGCCGGTGACATTTTTGGCGGTGGCTATGGAGCCCCTGCCCGTGAGCTGATTCCGGTGATCGATCGACCCGATCTCGTCCCAGGACCGTTGCCTATGCGCGCCCGATGGCGGAGACGATCCGGTCCCAGGTCCCGTCCGGTGGCGGCGAGTCGGGGATGAGCGCGGCCACTGCCTCGAACAGAGCCGGGGTGCGCGACCTGCACAGGGCGCAACGGCTGAGATGGTTGTCGAAGGCGATCAACTCCTTGTCATCGAGGGCCCCCGCCGCGTAGAGCTCGAGCTGGTCGTGGATGTCGTTGGAATGGCTCACGACGCCACCTCGGCGAGCATGGTCCCCAGCCTCCGCATGCCGGAACGGATACGGCTCTTGACGGTTCCCTCGGGGAGCCCCAGCCGCTCCGCCACCTCTATGTAGGTGAGCCCGCCGAAGTAGGCGAGGCTGATCGCCTCCCGCTCACCCTCGCTCAGGGCCGCCACCGCCTCACGTACTTCCGCCGAGACCGTTCGGCTCCAGACCTCGTCGTCGATTGAAGGCGGCACGTCCTCGGGGACTTTCTCCTCCCGGTTGAAGCGGGCCTGCTCGGAACGGACGATGTCGATGGCGCGCCGATGCGCCAGGGTGAGGAGGAAGGTCCGCAGGCTTCCCCTGCCCGGGTCGAAGCGATCGGGAGTGTTCCAGAAGGACACGAACACCTCCTGGACGGTGTCCTCGGCGAGAGCCTCGCTTCGCAGGACCCGGAGCGCCATGGAGCGGACGGCTCCCCCGTACCTATCGAACACCTCTTCGAGGGCAGTTTGGTCACCTTTGGAGACGGCGGCCGCCAGAGCGGCGTCGTCGACGTTGCTTGTCTCGGAGTGAGCGCCCACGACGTAAGACTCTACGACGGGTTCTGCGCCTCGGCCCAGCCCAGGTGGGGCACTAGCCTCGCTTTGCTTCAACGAAGAGAGAGAGTTGCCTGGGCCCGAATATCCCGAGATCGAACTCGCCCTGCTGTCCAGCGCCATGTCAGGGGACGTCGGTGGCTTGTACCGCATCGCCTCCGACCTGATGGATAATGGTGTCCCGTTCGACGATCTCCTCTTCGACTATCTCATGGCCACCGAGCGTTCCGTGGGCCGTCGATGGGCCCAAGGTGACTACCTGATCGCCGAAGAGCATGCGGTGACCGCGGCGATCGAAACCGTGATCGCCCTGCTGGTGGGGTTGTTCGACCAGCCCAAGGATGCTCCTTTGGTGGTCATCGCCACCGCCGAGGGTGACCTGCATTCGTTGCCGGCTAGGGCCATCGCCGCCCATCTCGTCTTCCTCGGCTATCGGACCAACTTCTTGGGGGCGAGTGTCCCCGGACCCGACATGCGCGACTTCCTCGAGAGTGAACAGCCGGCTGCGCTCGTGCTCTCCGCCGCCATGACCACCCACCTCGTTGGGGCCAGGGAGGTGATCGCCGCCGCACACGAGGTCGGTGTGCCGGTGGTGGCGGGCGGGAAGGCGTTCGGGCCCGACGGGGCCTGGGCGACCGCGGTCGGAGCCGATGCGTATGTCGGATCTCTTCGAGAAGTGGCCGACGTCGTCGAGAGATGGGCCGAGGATGCCGGCACCGACCTCGAGCCGGTGCCACCGGTGCCGCCGGGCCTCAAGGCGCTCGTGGCGGGCAGGTCTGCAGTGCTTGCCGAGGTCGAGTCGGCGTTGGGGGAGGAGGGTGCCCGTGCGCTGGGCGAGGCCGGGTTGCTGCTGAGCTCGATCGAGGGGGCGCTGCTCACCGGCGATGACACCGTCATCGCCGACATGTTGGCCTGGCAGTCCGAGATGTCACGGGCACATGGGTTCGACGCCTCGGCCGTTGCTGATGCCGTTGCGGCTGCGCTGGAAGGTGTGTCCGAGGAGGCGGCCGCGGCGTTCTCCCGGGCACGCGGCGGCTAGCTCCTCGCGGGCAGACTCTCTCATCCGCCTCGCCCGCTGGATACGTAATGGTCTTGATGGTCGTTGTTCGCGCTGTCTCGGTGGTCGCTGTGCTCGTTATGGCGGGCACCATCTCGTTCGGGCTCGCATCAGGTGACTTCGGGGCCGAAGGAGCGGAGATCCTCGCCCTGGCCTGGGGCAAGGTGACGCTGATCGACCTCTACGTGGGGCTTGCCCTGTTCGGCATTTGGGTCGCGTTTCGTGAGCGAAGCTGGCTCGGCACGGTCGTGTGGTGGGCTCTCCTCGTCGTGTTGGGCAACCTCGCAGCCGCCGTCTACCTGGCCATCGCCGCCTTCAGGTCGGCCAACATGCTCGAGCTGTTGACGGGTGACAGGTGACGGCTCAGACCTCCCCGGGAGCTCTGAGCCGGGACAGTATCGAATTCAGCGGAGCTGGTCTGCCGCCTCGATCTCGGCGGCGATCGCATCGAGGTCGCCTGCGACCGGAGTGTGAGTCCATACCCGCACCCCCTTGAGCAGGGTGGCGTATTGCTCCTCCTGCCCCGGCCGGACCATCACCCGAATCGGCACGTCGTCACGCAGTTCGCTCTGGTACTTCCTCAGGATGGCGCGGTGCTCGGGACGCTCGAGATCGAGTTCGAAGACGATCCCATGGGCATTCTCAGCTAGTGGGCACCCTTTCCCGGCGACGAGGGGGCACACTCTCTCACCACCAGGCCCATGGCAAACCTCCACGGGATGTCCGAGACCAATCAGGAAGTCGCTGTCGATGGGAGTCTCGCCCTCCGGTATGTCGAAGAGGACGTAGCTTCCGGATTCGCTCATCGAGGTCCTCCTTTCGACTCCAGCATCGGAGACTCCGTCAAAGCGCAACAGGGCCAAAGGTCACTTGGTTGGGCGCGAGAACCCGGGCGTTCAACTCCACCCGGCACATTCGTTACGCCAAGCAGACGTCGCAAACCTGTCGATCGGACCGGGACGGTCCGCCGACCCCGCGTGGCAGAGGCCTGATCTGTGAGCTCACGGTTCGATTTCTACAGCCGCCGAACCCGGGTGTTGGCCCAAATATTCGCGTCTTTTGGGATTCGGGCGGGGTCAGCATCTATTTTGAAGAGCGATGCCTCGGGCCCGCTTCTTTTACGGAGTGTCGGCCGGATGCGGGATCGGCTGGCTACTGATCACCTTCGAGTTGTTCGCAGGTTGGATACTGCTGGCCGCTGCGTTGACCCTCGGGATCGCCATTGCCCTCCATCGTCAGCACCAGCGACAGGTGACCGGGCGACGATGGCGGCGGACCCACTCACTGTTCGGGAAGTGATCCCGGGCCAACGTCGGGTCGATCTCGGACCTAGGGTTCGGTGGTTGCGGGAGATTCGAGGGGGGGAGCCGACCGAGTTCGGTCGCCGGGCGACGGATCGAGTTGCCGCCCAGCGACCACCGCGGGAATCAAAGCCGGCCTAGCGCTTCTACGACGTGACGGGCCGCTCCGGTCGCACCAGATTTCCTGACCCTGATTCGGTGAGTACGCGGTACTCCCACGTGCCCCAAATCGCCCAGTCAGGGTTGCCCGTGTAACGGGGATCGGTCTCATGGACGATCAAGTAGTGATAGGTGCCGTTGTCGTCGTAGCCCGAGCAGTTGATGTTGTTGGTGATCCACCCTGAGTCCATGAAGGGATCGTTCCCGAAGTCTGCCCGGTACACCACCTGATAGGCACAGGTTGTCAGGGTCTCGCTGTCGAGCTCTTCGACAGCGTCAACGGTGCCCTGCACTCGGCCGTCTCCGAGATCCCAATACCAGTCGGCGTTGTCGTCATACGCATAGAGCGACTCGTACTTGCCGGTCACCTTGACGCCTTCGTCGGAATAGCCGTTTCCGTCTGAGTCGTACCGATCGTGCTGGTGACCCGGAACCCTCGTGTTCGAGGCATGGGCCGGAACTGCAAGGGCAAAGGCGACGACTATGGCCGCTAATGCAATCAGCCACCGGGCAGCAGGGTGGCGGTCGGTGATTCTTGAGAACATCGATCCTCCTCAGTTGCCGATCGTTCTCCTCTGGCCATCGGTGAGAAGGGCGGCGACTTGAGTTGCGGCATCCGAAATGAGTCGTGCGGCCCAGGGGGTAATCCCGGTCGGTGAGCGGAATTGCCGGAGGTTTCACGGTCGAGTCCACCGGTCGGGGGCGGGTCCCCATCCATGCCTTCATCCTGGCTTCGCTGTTGCGCTACCGGGTATACCGGGATGATCGCTCGCAAGCGGGGAATTCCGCGCGAGTCGCCCGACCGCAGGTTCCAAACGGAGTCCTCGAGTTCGTGGTCGACCGCCGGCTCTGATTCTCTGGAGCCGAGTTGAGCACGTGCCAGGGCGAACCACGGACAGAGATACCGGAACGGTGCCCCGGATCCCCCTATCGGGTCGGGCCGCTGAGGATGAGGTCAGTGCCCTTCGTGGACCTCGACGATGTCGTCGGCAACCAGACCATGAGCTTCTCTGTGCACAGCTATCGCGGACTCGGCGTCGGGGGCCTCGACGAGGCAGTAGACGGCTCCCTCGGCCTCGTTGAACCAGTACTGCTTGTAGTCGACTCCGTATTTCTCCTGAGTCGCCAGGTCGGCCTGATGTGCTCCCGCCACCGCCTCTGCGGTGAGGTCAGGGACGTTTCTATGGGTGTCCATGAACAGCGGCATCGCTTCTCCTCCTATGGGGTGTCGCTCCGGCTCGCAGCCGTTGCCGTGTACCAGGCGGACGAGAGGCCCGGAGCCGCCTTTGTGTGAAGAGAGACCTGCAGCGTCGCCGCCCAGATCCCGCTCCGCCTCTGATTGGGAAGATACACCGCCAGTCGATGTGAGGCAGCCGTGGGGTCTGCGTCGCCGGCGTCTCCGACTGAAAGTCTGGGACGTCGCGGTTGCATCATGTCTTGCGCCGACTCGACCACACTGGAGCCGATCCGATCCCCGAAGGAGACTCTGGTGCGGCTGGTGAAGAGAACCCTCGACCAGATCCATCCACCGGTCGGCGCGCTCGACCATTTTCTGGATGAGGTCGAGGACATCCTGGATGTGGCCCAGGGAGCCCCGGCGTACCCCACCGCCCCTTCAATCGTCGAGCGGGTTCGGGAGGTTGCCGTCTCGCCCGACGGTGGGCGGTACACCGATGGGCGCGGACTGGCGGCGTTGCGGGAAGCCCTGGCCGAGGACCTCAGTCGGGACTACCAGACGGAAATACCCGTGGGAAATGTCCTGATCACTGCCGGCAGCAACCAGGGCTTTTGTCTCGTCGCCTCGGCGTTGGCCGAGCCCGGTGATGAGGTGATCGTTCCCGTTCCCTTCTACTTCAACCACGACATGTGGATTCGTCTCGAAGGGCTGATCCCGGTGTACGTCGAGACTTCGCCCTCCACAGGACAGGTGGTCGTCGACGACGTCGCCGCCAAGGTGTCCCCCCGGACCCGGATCATCGTTGTGACCTCACCGGGCAATCCGACCGGTGTCGCCGCCTCTCCCGACCTGATCGAAGACCTCGCCGACCTGGCCCGGGAGAGAGAACTCGTGCTGGTCCTGGACGAGACCTACCGGTCGTTCCGTGCCGACTGCTCGCCGTCACATCGGATCTTCGCCCGCTCGGATTGGTCCGAGCACGTGGTGAGCCTGCACAGTTTCTCCAAGGATTTCGCCATCCCCGGGTATCGAGTGGGTGCGGTGATCGGGTCGCCTTTGCTGCTCGATGAGGTGATGAAGCTGTTGGACTGCGTGGCGATATGTGCGCCCCGCATCGGCCAGGAGGCGGCATTGGAGGGCTTGCGCTCGGCTGGGGAGTGGCGGAGACAGAAGGCGCGCGAAGTAGCTCTCAAACACGAGAGGTTCCGCACAGTGATGAGTCGTTCACCGGGTGGCTTCGAACTCGAGTTGTCCGGTGGTTTCTACGGTTGGGTGAGACATCCCGAGCCGGTCGGCGCAACCGATGCGGTGGTGCAGCGTCTGGTGACGGATTGCGGTGTCCTGGCAATCACGGGTGCGGTCTTCACCCCCGAAGATCGTGGCTTTCTCCGATTCAGCTTCGCCAACCTCGACTTGGCCCAGGTGGACGAAATGGCGAGGCGACTCGAACGGTTCTGACCTTCTCGTCGCCCCCAGGTGCAGTAGCGGAAAGCCCGCTTTGGTCACCCGGTGGTGACACGCCGGCCGGCAAGCATCGATCCCCAGACTCGGGCCCGATCGACCTCCCCATCGACCAGCCGGTTCTCGGTGGTCACGAGAAAGCTCTCCGGTTCCACGGTGCGCCGGCAGCCGATGTCGTGGAGTTTGCGGTCGATTCCCTTGGCGGCGCGGCCGGTCAGGATGGCCGGGGCGTCGATCCTGGTGTCGAAGGCGGCTGCGGCGATCTCCAGGTCGGGAAGGGCATCGAGCCATTCCCGGACCCCGGGTCCGGACGCTGACCCTTCCAGGCTGAGCGCAGCCTTTCTATCCGCGGTGTCCACGGCTGACTGCCTCGTCGACACCCGTGACATGCCGTGGGCGTGGGTGGGTCCGCCGACGATCAACAGTTCCACGCCGTCGAATTTGGCGGGATCGGCTTCGGCGACCGGCTCCACGGCCGTCTCCACGCCCTGACTTGCGAGGCCTTCGCCGATGGCTTGGGCAATCGCTCGTGTGTTGCCGTACATCGACTCGTAAATCACGAGTGCTCTCATCATTCACCTCCGTCCCGATCGACGCTATGGGAGCCCTGATGAGGCGAATAGAGGCGAAAGACCGATTCCGAGGTCTCGGTTCGGCTGGGCGAAGGGCAGCGACACCCGCTACTGCCCGCTCAAACCCATGGGCGAGACGGTCTGGTACATGATCGGACGGGGGTTGGCCGGAGTACAGGTGTCGGGACCGGAGAATCCGGTCACCAAACGCACATGCGGTTCGCTCGGCCTTGGGGTCAGCCTATGAAGGCGTCGACCGCTTCCTGATCGTTGGACAACGTCCAGAACTCGACGACGCGTCCGTCGTCATCGAACCGCATGGCGTCGGCCATCGTCACATCGAGACTGCCGTCCTCGCTCTCGGCGGTCACCTTTGTGAATGACATGAGATGGTCTTCTCCTTCGAGCAGGTCGATGGGAACGACATGCAACCGGCCATCGGTGAGTCGGTGGAAACCACTGAGCAGATCGAGCACTTCGGCGCGACCGCGGTATTCGCCGCTGACCGTGCTGCGGCCCGGCCAGTGCCATCTGACGTCGTCGGCGAGTAGTAGGTCGCCGAAGCCTCCCACATCACCCTGGCTGATCAGTGTCATTGCTCTTGTCAGCCTGTCGGCCTTCTCTCCCACTCTCTTCTCCTAACTCCAGAACCTATCTATTGCGTCTTGGTTGGTGGCGTGAGCCCAGAACTCGCGGATGCGCCCGTCTTCATCGAAATGAAACGCCTCGGCCATGGTCACGTCCAGGTGGTGTTCACCACGGTCGCCGACGACGCGGAGGAAGGCGGCCCCGCGCTCGTCGTTGGCGATCAACTCGAGCGGCTCCAGGCGGAGAGTTCCCCCGGTCTCCTCACTCACCGTCTCGAAGTACTCGAGGATCGAGGTTGCGCCACGGTAATCGCCACTCAATCGATGGGTCCCACCGACATGCCAGACGGCATCTTCGGCCAGACAGTCACGCAGGGCGGATGAGTCCTTGGCGGCGTACGCCTCGAGGAACGTCTCCAGTCGCCCAACGTTTGCGTGCATGATCGATTACCTCCCTCGTTGTTTCGTCGTCTCTGCTCCTGCACGTTGGCGGACCATCCACTCCCTTACATCTAGAGCCTGGGGGTGGATTGATCTCGTCAGCGTCGTGTCAGTGGAGAATTCCTCCCTCTCCACCCAACGCCAGATGGCAGTGACGTCGCCCCGGGTGAACCGGTCGAACAGCCAAACGGGCATCGGGAATGTCGAGGGGTCCTTGCCCATGACCTCGCGGTAGATGTCTCGACACTCGGCGAGGCTCTTCACGTCGGCCACCAAGACGAGACTCTCTCCAACGTATTTGTCGGGTTCGGCGAAAACCGACGCGGCAACCACGCCTACGTCTTCCACCGCCAGCCAGGCGATCCCCTTGTCCTCCCCGCTCAGCCTCGGCCAGATCCGCCACGTTCCAACCGACGGGTAGAACTTCTTGTCGGTCATCAGCTCCATGAACGCTTCCGGCCGCAGGCTCGTGAAAGGCAAACCCAACCGGCTCATGTGGTCTTCCACATCGAGCTTCGCCTCCCACGACGGGATGCCCGTCCCGCGTTCTCCTGTCCCGGCGGCCGCGTAGACGAGGTGATCGACACCGCAGTGAGAAGCGGCGTCGGCGACGTTGCGCCCTTGGATCACCTCACGATCGAAGCCACTCACCAGACCGTTCTGGACACTGAAGACTCCTGACACGTCATGGAAGGCGCGACGCAGCGATTCGACGTCTTCCATGTCGGCCTTGGTGATCTCGGCGCCCAGGGTTGCGAGTTCCTTTGCCTGTGCGCTATCCGTTCGTCTCGTTATCGCTCGAACGTCCCACCCACCCTGGAGAAGTGCTCTGGTCACGGCTCCGCCCTGGCGTCCAGTCGCCCCGCAGACAGCGATGAGCCGATCCACCGACAGACCCCCATTCCTTATGGAGAGCTCGGAGAAAATTAGCAACTCGGAGGGCTGGTAGGGCCCGGACGTGACAAATCTCGATCTAGATCGCCACCTATGGCTGGGTCGACCTGCGCACCCACGCACTCCAACTCTGCATCGCGCAGCCAGTGTGTTGTCTGGATTGGCCCATGAGCTCCGCGGACTCCGAGCGACGTCCGTACGGTTCTTCTCTGGAGCCGCAGTCAAGAGGCGCCCTCAATCGGCCTCGATCACTCCTGATGCAACGAGGACCTCGAGGGCCGGGCCGAGCCAGGGAGCGAACCCCTCCGGATCGTCCATCAGCCGCAGCCTGAGCTCGGAGACTGTCACCCACTCATAGTCGGAGACCTCTTCCGGATTGGGCTCGGGCTGCGCCTCGGTCATTCCGAGTAGGACATGGTCGAACTCCTCCTCGGTTAGCCCCGAAACCGGGTCTCTCGCTCGGTAGGTGAAGGCATTGAGTTCGACGAGCTCGGTGTCGATGCCCAGCTCGTTGCGGAGGCTGCGGCGCCCCGCATCGATGAGACCTTCGTCGGGACGAGGGTGAGTGCAACTCGTATTGGCCCAGCGACCGGCGAACACCGACTTGGCAGGTGCCCTTTGCTGGATCAGGAGACGATCGGCCGGGTCGAACACGAACACACTCACTGCCCGATGCAGAAGACCTTCTCGATGTGCCGAAATCCTCTCGGACGTCCCGACTTGAGCACCGGAGTCGTTGACCAGCACCACCAGCTCCTCGGCGTCGCGGGCCCGCCCGAGCAAGGTGACAAACGTGTTGACTCCGGCGGCCCACGCAGGGTCGGACTCATATGAGGAGTGACCCCGGAGCCGGGGTAGAGGTCGATAGGGCCTGAGGGTCGTCTCCCAGGGGTCTTCGAGCACAACGTCACATCGGTCAGCGGACCTGCCGCGAGCGGCCAAGGCCACCTCGCTGAGCTTGGGTAGCGACCTCCCCTGCAACTCCGAAGGTCGCAGTACAGGCGCGGCTATGGGGTCGGTGGGTCGGTAGAAGTTGATCCAGAAGAGAGGATGCGCTCTTTGCCGAGGGCCGATCGTCTCGGCCAACGTGCGGACTAGGCCGTCGGGGAAGGCGGCGGGGAAGTAGTCCCGGTAGAACTTGCCGATCGGGCTCCCGTACGTCACCAGGGCGGTCTTCGTCCTGACGTCTTCGGGTATTGAAGCCATCACGGCAGCGGCGATGACCGAGCCCTGACTGTGCCCGGCCAACACCACACTCGAGCCGCTGTTCACCGCTTCCGTTGCACGCGCCTGGATTTCGGGTACTGCCCGGGCTGCGTAGGCGGGAGGGGCCAGTGGGTGAAAACTGCGTGGGAAGAAGCTGGCGACGTCCCACACCATCCCGATCTTGCGCCGTGTTGCTTCGCTGCGCATTGCCGATCGAACCGCGAAATAGGTAGCCACGATGGCGGCCAGCGCCAGCCATGACGAGACGTCGAAGAGCAGGTCCCAGGTCGACTCATCGTCAGGGAACCAGTCCCGAGAGGTCCTGTCCCCGAAGAAGATGTCGATCGCCCAGGCGACCAAGGCGGCGAACATCACGACGCCCCCGAGGGTGATCATCACGTCGACAGCTCGGATCGTCTCTACGAGGGTGCGGTACCTGGCTGTGATTCCTGTCAGATCCTTGGATACCTCCGCGGGATACGAGGCTCGCTGCAGGCGTTGCTTAGCTTCTTCGTTCCATGTCGAACCGTTGATCGACCACACTCGCACTCCGTAGAGCACCAGGGCCAATATCACCAGGACCAGACCCACGGTCACGATCACCACGGCCCATTGGTAGAAGTCGGGGTAGACGATGGTGGTGTGGTCGTCGGAGAGCCAGGCTGCCACCCTGATTATGAGGCCGGAGAAGATCCCGAGCAGAACGACTGCGGCGAATGCACCCACGGCGCCTGTTCCTGCCCAGCGAAAGCCTTGCTCGGGGCGACGTGCCATCCAGAACAGCGCGGCGGTGGTCGCTGACAGCAAGATCCCGACCCATATATATGCCTGTTCCTCGAAGATGGGCCACAAGATCAGTCCGAGCAGCGCCGGTGAAGTCAATATCACGAGGTCGACGACAATGGCTTTGCCCCCCTGGCCCGTCGAGGCCGCCACGTTGGCTACTACGAACACGAGTCCCACGGCGACCACGACGAGGAGATGGGGGAATACGGCCACCACTATCGCTCCGACCACCACCAGGAACTGTTCGGAATGGAGGTAGCTCTCCGCTAGCCAGCGCAACGCCTGCGCGGCCGAGATCAGGACGCCTACCGCAATCGCCGCGATGAGGAGCCACTGAGGAGCGTCGGCAAACCATGTGACCACCTCTGAGGGCTCGACAACGCTCTCGACCGGCCAGGAAATCACCATCAGCGCCACGAAGGAGACACCCGCAACCAGAATCGAGATGGTGCTCACCTGGTTCGAGATCCGGTAGATCCTTCTCTCCCGCTCCTCTCTCTCGGTTCGCTCTTCCTCCGTCTCATCCGGCGGTCCGGATGTGACCAAGTCACGTCTGGACGCCACCCAGGCGACGGCAAAGAACGCGCCAACACCGATTGTCGTTGCAGCAATGACGCCAACCCGATAGGCGGTGTCGCGCCATCCGTCCGGTTCCAGGAGCAGCATCGTGCCGGAGAAGGTCACGATCAACACGCTCAGGCTGGCGACGGCGTGGAGCCGCGCCATGATCTTCTGATATCGCGCCCTGTCCCAGATGGAGGCGTCCTCGAGCGGGGTCGCGCCCGTCGGCTTGAGATCTCCGACCTGTGGTTTGAAGGATTCGTACGACAGTCGGCTGTTGCGCGCCAGGTAGAGAAAGAGCAGCAGCAGGGCCAGAGGTGGACCAGTGCCGATCACCAAACGACGACCCACTTCGAGGTCGGTACCCAAGAATCCGGCCAGGGGTAGCCGCTCGCGGCAAGACGAGTTGGAGCCACACTGGAAAGCGAAAAGGTCAGCCGACAGATAGGCCGTCAGCTGTATGTACGTGGCCGTGAAGATCAGCGCGAGCAGATGAACCAACCACTCCTGGAATCCACGTAGTGCGCGTCGAAGAGATTTGAATCGTCCCGAGATCTTCGCGCCAAACCGCGCAAGCCATTGGTCGATGGCGCCGAACCACCCCCTGCCCGGGGTGTTGGGCCGCTCCCGGACAGGCTCGATCATCCAACCGGCGATATTGACCAAGCTGAAGGGGAGGAGAAGAGCCCACAACGCCCTGGCGGCTGACCTGGCGGTGAGGCCGCCCCAGGAATACGCCTCGACGGTGCGCCATCCGGTGGCTTCGGCCACCCGGTAGAAGCCGGACAGGTCGTCACCGGCGACCTGGACTAGATCGGACCGCCCGAGCATGGCCACGGGCGTTGTTCCGCCCACCCCGTGAACTCGGATCTCGGTGACACCGGACCGTGCCGGCTCGTGTTGGACGGTCCCCATGATTGGTCTCCTCTCAGGAGCCAGCACAACTCAAGCACATCCGGTTGGGCGCGGGTGGGTAGCCTGATCGGACGGCCATGTCGGCGATTCAACTCGCTCGCTTCCTCCGTATCGACACCATGGGAGCTTCGGTGACGATGGTGCTGCTCGGTGCGGCGACAGCATCGTCGCCGCTGACTCCAGAGCTCGTTCCTGGTCTGTTCGCGGTGGCGGTTTCGTTTCACGTATATGCCTACCTGCTCAACGACGTGGTCGACCTGCCCATCGACCGGACTGACCCCAGGCGGAGGCAGTCACCATTGGTGGTCGGTCTGATCTCACGTCGGACTGCCCTCACCATCGCCCTCGCTCAGATCCCGATCCTCCTGCTCTTGACTCTGTGGGTAGGAGGTGGCCGCGGCGCAGTGGCGACTCTCATCGTGCTGGTGTTGGCCGTGTCGGTCTACGACCTCTTCGGGAAGAGATTTGTTGTCCCACCGGTGACCGACCTGGTCCAAGGGGTGGCATGGGCGGCCCTAGGTTGGCTGGCCGCGCAGCTGGTCGGTGGAGCGACTGGATGGACGGTCGTTCTCGCGCTCTACTTCCTTGCTTTCATCACGTTGGCCAACGGGGTCCACGGGAGTATTCGTGACCTGGAAAATGATCGACGGCACGGGGCGCGAACAACGGCTACGTGGTTTGGCGCCCAGGTCGGGCCAGCTGGAGGAGTGAAGGTCGCTGGCGCGTATCTCATCTATGCCCTGCTGCTGCAGACAGTCACGATTGTTCTCCCTTTCGCCCCTACGGCGCTCGGTTGGGACGAGCCGCGAGTCCTGACCCTCCTGGCTATGGCCGTGGTATCCCTGACTTCAACGTGGTTTCTCCTGATGGCGGCGCGCGCAACTGACCGTCATAGGCAGTTGGTCATCGGCGCCCGCCATCTCATACTGGTCTTGGGGTCGGTCTTCTTGATGGTGGGTGCCCGGCTCCCCTGGTGGGCGCTTGCCGGTGCCGTCGGCTTCTACGTTCTACCCTTCGCCTGGTACCGCTGGTTGTTCCGTCCAAGACCGCCACCTGAATCTCACTGGACCGTGCAGTCCTCCCCGAGTCGATGAGCGAGCTGTTGGTCATGACGCGGCCTCAACCGTGTTTGTCGGCCGGCGCCGCCTCGCTGCTCGGGTCGTACCTGGCTGGGGTCGAGTTGACGCAGGCTGCGCCTTGGTTTGCCGCTCTGACTGTCGTGCTCATCGTCGCCTGCTGCAACCTCGTCAACGACATCATCGATGCGGAGGTAGACAGCGTCGACAGGCCCGACCGTCCACTTGCTGCGGGCACCGTCGAAGTCTCTCACGTATGGATGGCCGCTTTGATGCTTGTCATCGGGGGCATGGTCTTCGCGGCACAACTGGGTCCCGGAGCGGTGATTGCAGCCTTTTCTTTCCTCCTGGCCGGTGTCGCCTACTCCATGGTTTTGCGTCGCGTCCCGCTGCTGGGACACGTCTGGGTGGCGCTCTTGTTCGGCGCCACCGCTGTCTGGGGAGCGTGGGCGACGGGGGGGACGGTGACCAAGGCGGCGTGGATGGCTGGAGGTCTGGTTGCCTTGTTTCTCTTGCCTCGAGAGTTGCTCAAATCGATTGGCGATGTCCGGGGAGATCGTCTCGCCGGGTGGCGCACGTCAGCAGTTGTTTGGGGCAGACAAAGAACCGTTATGGCGATCTCTTTGACCGCGGTGCTGTTCGCGGTGCTCACGCTGGTCCCGGTGCTTGGTGGGATCGGAGGCGTCGGATTCCTGTCTGTGATCTGGCTGGGGGCGGTGTTGCCGATGTTCGCCCTGGTGGTCTGGCTGTGGCGTCACCCCGACGGAGAAATGAGGCGTGCCGAATTCCTCAGCGGTCTCCTCTGGCTGCCGGGTCTGGTCGCCCTGTGGCTTCTCGGGCCAGGCTCTTGAATACCAACCTCCGGTTCAATCCGATGTCCCCTGACCCGCGATTCGTTGTTCTAGGAAGTCCATGACCAACTGGCGGGCACGGGCGTTCAAGTCGATTCCGAGCACGCTGTGTCTACTGCCGTCGACCTCGACGATGGAGAGCCTATTGCCCTCGGCAGTCGAGACTGAGGGGTCGTGGTCGTCGCGTCGGCTCTCGTCGACGCCGCCAAAAACCCGAGCAGCCGCATCACGGCGATCGGGTGGACACATCCAGTCTTTGCGATACCGCAACATCATGATGTCAGTCGAAGCAGAAGCCGCATCGCTCAGATCCCCGGGGGAGGCTCCCAGGTCTCCGCGGACACGTTGTGATGTGACACGTCCGAGGATCGGGAAAGGGAGGGATGGCTGGGAAGCGACGCCGGCGCCAATGGCCGTATCGGCCACTGCAGTGAACACCACACCGCCTGTGAGGCACATGCCGATGAGGCCGACAGGTCGGCCTCCAGCTCTCTGCGCGGCCACCCCGGCTAGACCCCGGACCCAGGTACTGATCGGAGATGTCTTTCCAGTGGACAGGAACGTGAATTCGCGACGCACACAGAACGCCCTTGCCGCGTTGGCCAGATTGCCCTTGCCCGGTGTTCCGAAGAGCAGCGGCAGGTACACCGAGAACGAGGTGGCGAGGAAGTCCCCCAGATCGATGGCTGCCGGTGAAAGCCCGAACAGCTCGTGGAGGACGATCACCGCAGCGGAATCCTCTTTCTGTCGGACATAGACGTCGTGGCTGATGACCCGGCTCACGCCTGGCACAGAAAAGTCGAAGGCTTCCTGTCTGTAATGCTCGAGGGTCATCTGGATGCAATCCGCAGGCTCGTCGCTCTGGACTCACAACTCCCAACCGAGCATACGTATGGCCATACCTGAATCGGGCTCGCGGTGGGTTGGTGGTCTCTGAGTTGAGGCGTCAGGAATCGATCACCTCTTCGAGCACCAGGGCCTGGGTAGGGCATGCAATGACGATCTCCCTGAGCGTGTCCTCGTCGACGGTGCTCAGATCGAGGACCTCCGGCTTCAGGAAGTCGCCTTTCCGCCACTGGAACGCCGTCGGAGCCAGGGTGACACAGGTACCGGCGCCGATGCAACGACGACGATCGATGACGATCCTCACTGCCATGTGACACCCGCCTTGATCGCGTACTCGATGGCCTCACTCTCTGAGGACACGCCCAACTTGGCGAGGAGTTCGTCGACCGGGCCGGGTCGGTCGCCACCAGACTGGGGAGCCGAGCCGGCAGTCACCGCCCGCAGTAGCTCCAGGTCTTCCTTGGTGAACTCGACCTGGACGTCCTCGACCTCGCCCACCAGTGCCGGGTCGAACCCCACGATCTCCGCCGTCTCCCGCCGCATCGGATTGGAGAACCACCGGTCCCGCAGTTCCGGGTCGGCTATGGACGAGCTCAGGTAGGTGAGCCCGCCGAGGATCTCCTCGGTCAGACCCGCTGCCTCGGGTTGGTCGTTTCGGATGAGGATCCGGGCTCCGACCCAGAGGATGGGGACGAGGTAGAGCAGGTGGCTCTCGCCGTGGAAGCCACGCGAGTTGCGTACTTCTTCGGCGGCGGTCTCGATGTCTCCCTTCGCCTCTGCCACAAGGGCCAGGGTTGCGTGTGCCAGCCCCGTGTATGGGGTCTCTCCTCTCATGTGACGCGCCAGCCCCAAGGCCTCCTCCGCGGTCTCCCGCGCCTTCTCGAACAGAGAGGGATCGTCTCCGAAGACGGCGATTCTGGCGTATTCGAAGGCGAGGTCGGAGAGAGCCTGACAGCTCTCTCCGAGGCGGGCCTGACCGGCGAGCTCTGCCGCTCGGCGATAGTGGCGGGTCATGGTCTCGACGTCGTCACGGGAGGCGGCGTGCGCCCCACGCCACAGTTCGAGGCGGCGGGCCATCGAGGTCGAGGCCACCGACATGGCGGCTGCCACCGCCCGGTCCAGCCACGCTGCACAGTCGTCGCCCCCGCCCACCTGGAGACAGGTCATGGCCATCCCTCCGGCGGAGAGCGCCTCCAGCCATCGGTCACCCAAGGCCCGGGCGGCGTCGAACGCCTCCCGGCCCCGCTCCAGGGCGAGCCCGGGCTGCAAGTTGAGGCGGGCGAAAGTGTGGATCCCGTAGAGCATGTGAGCGTCGTCGATCGCCGACTGGCTGTCGGTTACGTCGCCTTTTCGACTGTGATGGAGCGCCCGGACGTGCTCGATACGTCCCGCCATGCCCTGGGCACTCGGGTCGGCGACGTGGGCGTAGGCCAGCGTGATCAGCGCCGACATCGAGCCCTGCTTGTCGCCCAACTCCTCGAAGATCTTGAACGACTGTTCGGCCAGCGCCTTGACTCCGGCGAAGAGCTCGGGCGCCTGCATGACGATCACGAGGTCGGGGACCCCGGACTCCTGGAGTCTGATTGCCTCGTGTTTGACCTTCCCGGCCTCCAGGACGGACAACTCGCGGAGGGCGGTCGCCTCCGCGGAACGGATTCCGAGCTGACGGGCGAGGTCGAGCACCCGGTTGTAGGGCTCTTCGGCCTCGTCGACGTCGATCTCGACCGGTGGCAAGTACGCCTCGCCGATAGGTGACCTGCTCAGGGCCTGCCCCAGCTCCAGACAAGCCGACATTTCCAACTGGCTGTCCCCTGCGGTCACGGCGCTGGCGCGCACCGATCTCGCCAATTCGGCGGCGAGGTCGTAGTCCTCCGCTGCTCGTGCAGCCGCTGCCCTTCGAAGCTTGACCTCCGAGTCCAAATCGACCGAGCTGACCGCGGCGGCCAGCGCCGTCATCTCGGCCAGGTTGGCCATGCGCTCCACGTCACGTTCGAGGACGGCCAGGGAGTCGTCCTTGATCCGGAGCATCGAGATGCGACTTGGGGCGTCAGAGGCGGCGGTGAGGGTGCTGTCGATGAGACGCACTGCCTCTTCGGGCGCCGACAGGGCCAGTGCCGCCTGTGCTGCCCGAATCGCACTCGTCACCGCCAGCTCCTGGTCTCCCGACTCCAGTGCGTGGTGGGCGAGCATCGACAGGTTCTCAACGCCCTCCTCCTCACCGAGGATCGCTGCGAGTGCGGCGTGGATGGCCCGTCTCCGCTGCCTGGGGATGGAGGCGAGCAGCGAGGCTCGGATCTGATCATGGGAGAACGAGTAGTCGTAGGCAGATCCTGGCCGCTCCTCGACGAGCAACCCGAGGTCGATTGCGTTCTGCAGATACTCGGCGACCTCCCAGTCGGCTCTGGCCTCATGGTCGACCCGAGTCAGGACCTCAGCGATGTCGGCGAGGCGGAAACGTCGTCCCAAGATCCCGGCGTCGGCGAGATGTGACCGGCATTCCGAAGTGAGCTGGGCGAGGCGACGCTCGACGAGGGTTTGGATGGATGAGGGGACGGTCGGGCCGCTGAGCTTGGTCATCGTCCAGGTGCCGTCGATCAGCTGCAACGCCTCGACTTCCCGGTAGGCCCGAGCCAGCTCTTCGATGAAGAAGGGCACCCCTTCGGAGCGGGAGTGGAGACTGTCGACCGTGCTGGCGTCCAACGGACCGCCGAGCAGGTTCACCAGGAGCTCCTCGCTCTGCCGGAGGTTCAGACGCTGCAACCGGAGCACCTGGGTGACCCGCATCCTGTCGAGGTCGGCTATCAGCTTCGACGCTCCGCCACTGGCCGAGTCGGAGTAGGGGCGGAGACTGATCAGGAGAAGCATCGGTGCCGATCCCATCGTTCTCACCAGATACCTGATCAGCTGGATGCTGTCGTCGTCGGCCCACTGCAGGTCGTCCAGCATCAGCACCAACGACCGCTCCCTGGTGAG
The DNA here is from genome assembly GCA_035762545.1 of Acidimicrobiia bacterium. Lineage (GTDB taxonomy): Bacteria > Actinomycetota > Acidimicrobiia > Spongiisociales > ZC4RG35 > JANQRA01. The sequence continues at coordinate 15,824 of DASTOM010000028.1, read as the reverse complement.
GGCGAGCAGAGTGGCTGCCACCTCGTCGAACTTGCGGAGCATCTGCTCCTGCGGCGAGAGACCTTCGAGACGGGCGCTCCGACCGGAGATGGCCTCCTGGGCCTGGTCGAGCGGCTCCATCGCCATCGCCTCCCGGGCGACTTGTGTCATCGCCGGTGAGGTGAGCAGGGTTCGGAAGAGGAGGAACGGGCCGCGTAACTCCTCGTCGGCGCTCACCTCGATGACCCAAAACGGAGCGGGGGCGTCCTCGGCCAGACCGGAAGCCGCTTCCAGCATTCGGGTCTTCCCTATCCCGGCCTCGCCCTCGAGCACCACAGCCCGCAGGCCTGACGTCGGTGCCGCGGCAAGCTGCTGGCCGATGACCTCCAACTCATGGGCTCGCCCCACTACCGGGCCTTGGGCCCGGGCGGTCTGGGTATCGAAAGCGGCTGCGGATGCGGCCCGGGTCTCCCGGGTCACACGGGGCTCGTCCTCACCTTTGTCTCGCCAGAGAACTTCGAACAGACGCCACCGATCGGGGAAGCCCTTCAGCCAGAACAACCCGCGGTCGACGGTTCGGACGTCGCCGAGCGACCCGGCCAGGTCCTGGACCACCTGGGATATGAGGATCTGCCCACCCTGAGCGGTGGCGGCGACCCGGGCCGCGGCGTGCACCGCTGTCCCGTGAGCGTCGCCGGCCGTCTGGGTGACGTCACCGCTGTTCACTCCCATCCGCACCGAGAGCGCCATGTCGGGGTTGGCCCGGTTGTGGTCTTCGATGGCGCGCTGGATGGAAACCGCGGTATTGATCGCCTGACTGGCCGAGCCGAATAGGGCCATGAACCCGTCGCCGAGCGACTTGGTCTCCACCGCACCGGCGATCTCCAGTCGGGAGCGAACCAGTTCGTCGTGCAGCCCGATGATCTCGTTGGCCACGACGTCACCGACCCGCATGCGCAGATCGGTCGAGCCCTCCACATCAGTGAAGAGAATGCTGAAAGTCCCTTGGACCGTCGTTCCGGCCTCCTCGCTCAACCAACCTCCCTCAGAATCGATCCAAGATACCTGTACCCCGGGTCACCCGCCGCGCTTTGAAGTGGATGAGGGATCTCGAATAGCGCGATGGCGGATCGGTGGGGATAACCGGCGTCTAGCGTCCTGCCGAATGTCAGACCTGTGGCCCGATTTGGGAGACGATCCCGGTCCCCGGACCACAAACGTCGGGCTGGTCCGGCGCAGTTGGTGGAGGATCTATCGCGGCATCGATCGGGCAGTGGGTCGCGACGCGGACACCGACACCCGGCGCTTTCAGAAGGTGCTCGTGGTGGTGGCCGCGCTCGTCGGGTCTCTGGCCACCGTGTTCAACGCCCTAAGTCTGTTTCAGGGTGACCTCACTGCGAGTGGTTGGGTCTACGTCCTCTCGGCGGTCGTCCTGGCATCCGGCGGACTCGCCCTGCTGCAGTGGCCGGGACGATATGTTGCCATCACCTGGGTGCTGCTCCTCGACGTCCTCGTGTTCTCCAGTCTCGTCCAGGTGCTCTCGGGGGGTATGACGTCGGGCCTGGCCGCAATCCCGTGGGCGATCTTTGCCCCGCTCGGTGCTGCCCTGGCTCTCGATTCACGCCACAGTGCCATTCACCTCGGCCTGTTCGTGGTCGTCCTGATCGTCGTGGCGATCATCGACCCCTGGGCTCGGACCATCGCCCCGGAAGTCACGCCTGATGCGCTGCTGGCCTTCAATGTGCCCAGCCTGCTGTCTCTGGGCGTCATGGCAGGGGTCATCTCGATCTACCTTCTCCGCCAACTGGAACGGAGCCGTGCCACCGCTCACACCCTGCTGCTCAACGTGCTGCCTGAGCCGATTGCACGACGGCTCCAGGGGAGACGGACGACGATCGCCGATCGATTCGAGAACGTGACGGTGTTGTTCGCCGACATCGTCGGGTTCACGCCGCTGGCTTCCGGGCTCGACGCTGAAGCGATCGTGTCGATGCTCAACTCGGTGTTCTCCGAGTTCGACGATCTCGCCGCGAAACACGGCGTGATGAAGATCAAGACCATCGGCGACTCATACATGGCAGCCGCCGGCCTGCTCGATTCGAAGGGAGATCAAACCGTCTCGGTGATCGACCTCGGCTTGGACATGCTCGACGCTGTTGCGTCGGATCGAAGCGTCGACGGCAACCGAACCCGACTGCGTATCGGCATCCATACGGGACCCGTGGTCGCCGGGGTCATCGGCCACGATCGATTCATCTACGACCTCTGGGGGGACACCGTCAACGTGGCCAGCCGGATGGAATCTTCAGGCATCACCGATCGGATCCAGGTCTCCGAGGCGGTAGTCGCCGCGGTCGGCGACCGCTACCAGTTCGAACGCAGGGATTCGGTGGTGCTCAAGGGGAAGGGGCCCACGACGACCTACCTGCTGGTTCGTCCGGATGAGTGAGGAGGCTGTCGGGCTGAGCGGCCACCGCCCGGTACTGTGCGCCGGTGGCGAAACCGTCCCCCGTGAAAGCCTCCAAAGGGATCCTCTTCATCGCAGACATCACGGGATACACCATGTATCTGAACGACTCCGAGTTGGAGCATGCCCACGGAGTGCTCACCGACCTCCTGGGCGTTCTGGTGGAAGGGACACGTCCGCCGCTATCCGTTTCCAACCTCCAGGGTGACGCGGTCTTCAGTTACGGCATCGATACGAATGCTGTGAGTGGTCAGACGTTCGTCGAGATGATCGAGGGGATCTACGTCGCCTTCCGGCGGGCCATCGAAGAGATGGTGATGAACAGCACGTGCGGGTGCAATGCCTGTGCCAATCTGGGAACGCTCGACCTCAAATTCCTCATCCACCACGGAGAGTTTCTCATCCAGACGATTGGGGGCAGCGAGGAACTGGTGGGACGGGACGTGATCGTGGCGCATCGACTCGCCAAGAACACCGTCACAGCAACGACCGGTGTCCGGGCGTATGCGCTCTACACGACCGCGGCGATCGACGCTCTCGGCCTCTCCGACCTGGCGAGGGAGTGGATCCACCATCGTGAGGTTTACGACGCCGGTGAGGTCGACGGCTGGGTGGCTGACATGACACCGGTGTGGGAAGCGGCCAGGACCGCTGTCGTGATCGACATCGACGAATCGGAGTACCGGGGACGGACCTCCGTGGACATCGCTGCGCCGATCGAACAGGTCTGGGACCGTCTCGCCGACCCCGAGTTCCGCAGGATTCTCGTCGGCTCCGACCGTCAGGTGCGTGAGGAAGCTGAGCGTGCCAGGGTCGGTCGCGGCGACGTCTACCAATGTTTCCACGGAGACGTCCGGCTGCCGTCGACGATCCTGGAATGGGTCCCGTTCCACCGAATCCTCACCAAGGACGACGACATCCATCTCGCCGGGGCCACCGTCGACATCCTCGTCGACTACCACCTGGAGCCGAGCGACACCGGCACACGTCTGACCATGGGTGGGGCGCGACCGGAGGGCACACCGGCCGACCGAGAGGTCTTCTACTCGATGGACGAGGCTCTCAAGGAGCGGCTCGGGGCCGCTCTCGACGTGTTCAAACGCGAGGTCGAGGCTTCGTTGGCCTGAAGGTGATCCTGGCCGCCAATGAAGTGAGATGCAGCCGGGTTCCTGGGCCGGCTCGACCGTCGGCCCGGCGAGACGAGACCAGCGATCGGTGATGGCCCGATGCATACCCACGATCGGGGCGGACACCTGGGTGGCGAGGGGGCGTGTCTCTTTGAAGAGCCCGAGCCCTCGGGAAGGGCGTCGACCGAGCTCGTGTGGACGATGCGCCGGCCCATCGGCCAGAGGGACGACCCGGCCATCCGCAACGACGAGAGGTCGCCCGCGTCCTCGCAAAGGAACCGCCGCGGTAGGGCGCGGGGTGCCCTATAGTCGAACGTATGTTCGCTATGCAGGAGAGTCTGTTCGGCAGAGACGAGGTCTCTTTCGACGTCGACTTCCAGCAGCTCTCGAGACTCGAGCTCGACTCCGAGGCGTGGCTCGACTACTGCCCCATGTGGCTCGAAGGAGACCGCACCTTGTTCGATGCACTGTTGGAGCGTGCAGACTGGTCCCAGCCGGTGGTCCAGATGTACGACCAGCAGGTGCGGACACCACGGCTCGTCGCACGGTTCGAGTCTGATCTACATCCCGTTCTCGCTCCACTGGTCGAGGCACTCAGCGGCCGATATGGCATCAGGCTCGACCAGTTGAGCGCCGGCTTCTACCGAGACGGTCACGACTCGGTCGCCTATCACGGAGATCGGATCGCACGGGAGCGCCCCCGTTCCATCGTCGCCACCATCTCACTCGGCGAAGCCCGTCGATTTCTGATCCGGCCCAAGGGCGGTGGCGAAGGCCACTCCTATTCGCTCGGCCACGGTGACCTGGTGGTGATGGGCGGGAGCTGCCAGAGGACCTGGGAGCACGCGGTCCCGAAGGTGAGCCTGGCCGGCCCTCGGATCGCCCTCATGTTCCGACACCGCTACGACTGAGAAGGGGCTCAGCGGCGACGTTCGGCGATCCGCTGCAGCGCGGCGTCCCATCCGGCCTCGAAGGGGCGACCCGGTGCGTCGAGGTCGACCACCACCGGAGCATGGTCGGACGGCGTTGGCTTTCCCTTACGCGCCTCACGGTCGATTTCGGCCCAGATCACCCGCTCGGCCAGCGGACGGGTCAGGTAGATGAGGTCCAGTCGCATGCCCATGTTCTTCTGGAACATGCCGGCCCGATAGTCCCACCATGTGTAGCGGCCGGGTCCGGGTTCGATGAGCCGGTAGGCGTCGGTGAGTCCCCAGGCGCGCAACGCGGCGAGGGCGTCCCGCTCCGGGGCCGAGACATGGGTCCCGCCGTGTGCCGCCCTGGCATCCCAGACATCGGCGTCGCTCGGGGTGACGTTGAGGTCGCCGCCGACCACCAGAGGCTGGTCGGGAGAGCAGCTCCTCTGCAGCCAGACGCGAACCCGTTCCAGCCATGCCAGCTTTCCTGCGTAGAACTCCGAGCCGACCTGACGACCGTTGGGGGCATACAGGCTGACGAACCGGATGCCACTGGACACGGCACTGATCATGCGTGCCTGACGGAGAGGCTCGTAGTCGGCTTCCTCTTCTCCGGTGTTGCCAACCCGGCCCTCACCGAAGTTGGTGACCACGTCGGAGATTGGCTCGCGGCTGGCGATGGCCACCCCGTTCCACCGACCTTCCCCATGGTGGACGAGCTCGTAGCCGGCCATGCGAAACGAAAGATCTGGAGCCTTGTCGTCCGCCAGTTTCGTCTCCTGGAGGAGGAGGACATCGGGAGCGGCTCGCTCCAGCCACCGCTCCACGACCTCGAGACGGGCCATCAGAGAGTTGACGTTCCAGGTAGCGATCCGCACCAGGCGAACCTAACCGGGGTTCAGCGCCTTGGCCGTTCTCGACATCAAATCCGCCCGCGCTGAACCGGCGTTGGTAAACGACAGGTCAGTCGGTCCTTGCCACCCCCGATCAGGTCAAGGAATGTTGATCACCTGACCGCGACGGATGAGGTCGGGGTCGGGTATCTGGGGGTTGGCCGCGATCAGTGTCTGCAGTGGAATTCCGAAAGTCGAAGCGATCTTCGCCATCGAGTCGCCTTTCTGTACGACGTACGTCGAAGCGGCAGTCGTCGAACTTGGTATCTCAGGAATCTGACCTGGGATGTGGATCACCTGACCGCGACGGATCAGGTCCGGGTTGGATATCTGGGGGTTGGCTGCGATCAGGGTCTGCAGTGGAATTCCGAAAGTCGAAGCGATCTTCGCCATCGAGTCGCCCTTCTGGACGACATAGGTTCCAGCGGAAGTGACCGTAACGAGCCCGGTGTGAACACTCTCTGCTCGACCCCCAAGAACAGCGTCCAGGGTGGCTCCATTGAGCTGAGCGGCGGCCAGTGCAGTCAGCCCGATGTGAACATGATCCTTGTGGGGATGTTTACCCCCATATGGTGCACCAGAGGGAGTGTTGGCCCTCCATTTGACGCGGTCATAGATCAGTTCGTCGATGCCCAGGCGCTTGGCATTGGGTCCCAACAACTCCACGATTGGCATCCCCAGCTCTCGACGAGCCTCGCCAGCAGAGGTCGTGGGCACGCCGCAATCGAAGGCCCAGCCCTTGATGTGTTTGGACGGCTTGTCCGTGTTGGCGACGTTGCGACAACTGAGGACCCCCATCGAACGGGTGTAGCTGAAGCGATCGAGGAGATAGACCTGTAGTGCCCGGGTTCCAGGAGGGGCCGACTCCACACAGGGACGGGAGGGCATCTCGAGTCGGGCAAAAGTGAACGAGGCCATCAGCCCAAGTCCTCGTCGATGACGGATCCATAGAGATCGCCTCCGGGTCGGTACCGATCGATCTCGGTGCCAGGCGGATCGTTACCGGTATTGCCGTCGATGGCGTCCGAGCCTTCACCACCATCGAATTCGCTTCGCTGATCCGGTGGTACTTCGTAGGGATCTTCTTCCGGGGATGTCATCGTGTTCTCCAGTCATGGCACATGCATCCAAGGCGGATAACCGCAGCAGCTGATGCTAATTGACTGGTGATCACCCTCGAGCGCTAAACCGAGTTCAGATGATCGAGGCGAAGTGAGGTTCGTATCCTGATTGAGAGTTGGGGCGGATCAGCCTTTTTTCTCGGAATTGCCTCTCAGGAATAGGAAGGACACGGCGATCAGTGCGAGCATCACAACCGATATCGAGATGAGACGTCTCTGGTTTGCGGCGCCAGATACGTCGTCGGCCCATGCTCTTGTCTTCTTGGCTGTCTTTTTGACCGTCTTGGTCAGACGCTCCGAGCCCTCAGCCAACTTCTCCGCTCCGGCAGCAGTCGTGTCGGCAAGGGTTTCGACGACGTCATCACGAACTTTTTCGGCACTCTTCGCCATGGCAAACCTCTCTTAGGGGGTGTTGCTTGATTACCCGATCGGCAGTCGTTGAAAACCGGCTCGGCGGTGGGCCCTCGTGGTCGGGTGGCGCGTCGCCAGCCATCGACCGAAACCGTGAGGCGTCGGCGCTCGCCTTGATCCAACCTGGAAACGCGCCCGGTCGATTACCAAATGCCACCTCTCGCAGGCCGAACCCAGCGGGGTACTGGACCGTCTCAAACGCTGTCTCGCGCCAGGATTTGGATCAGACGTCGCCCAGGTATCGGGTTGTGTTCAGCCAGAAGACGGGGTGCGAGCAAGACACCTGGGTCGAGCAACCGTCGCTGTCACAGGGGTGACCCGGTCGGATCGATGGTGGACCACGGATCGGGACTCGGCGGCGAGTGCTCCGTGCTGGGGGTTCGCCGTTGGCGGGGAGTCGGAGCCAGCCATCTCCTGGTGTGAGCAACGACTTCCGGGTCGTCTAGCAGATCGGCATGGTGTCGTCCTCCGACCACCAACACGTCGGATGACCCAGCTCGATCGCCACGGCTTTGCCCCAACGCGCTGCTGACCCTCACTACCAGGTCGCCGACGAGAACGCCGAGCGGATGGCCCGGATCTGTCGTGACCACACCGGCGACGGCGTGGTGTCGAACTCGATCGGGCCGATGGTCTGCTCCGTAGCCAAGGTTCTTGATCCCGGCGCTCCTCCCCTCCAGGAACGTGGCGAGGGGGCGGGTCTCTTTGAAGAGCCCGAGGGCCCTGCTCGTCATCGCGACGCCTTTCTCGACAGGTGATCCGAGGTGTGGGGTGCCAATGGCAACCAGATGCGTTGCCAGGCGGGCCCATCGATGGCCGGCCGAGCGAGCGGCCACCAGGGCGTTCTGGGCAACCAGGCCACCCATCGAATGCCCGATCAGAGCGATTTCCTCGACCGGGACCGGCCACGACCTGGTCACCGCTTCGAGGAGGTCGGCGAGCTCGGAGCCGCTATCCGTCACCGGGCGACCCGTGTTGTAGCGGGGACGGAGCACGGAGAATCCGTCGGCCTCCAGGCCTTCCGCCAAACTGCTTTGGCCGGAGCCCCAGCATCGTTCGGTTTCGCCGAAGCCGTGCAGCAGCACCACCACACGAGTCGACGGGTTGGGAATGGCGCGACACAGCGAAGTGGGAGAGGGGGAAATGGTGCTGCCGTCCGGGTCACGCAAACCGAGTTGGATACGCATCGAGCTCTTCTCGGCCTCGAGCCGATCGCCCCACACGCCGTTCAATACCGACTGGACGTATCTGCCCCGCCTCGTCTCCCATACGGGACGCAGGCTCACGCGGCGACTGGCCACGTCGGAGCCGATCGAGATGGTTGCCCCGACAGCCGATCCACTCAGGCGCACGGTCTGGTAGGTGAGAGCGATGAGCCCGTCGACAACGCGGCGTGCCGGCTCGACCGCAGGCCCGGCGAGACGAAACCAGCGATCGGTGATGGCCCGATGCATACCCTCGATCGGGGCGGACACCTGGGTGGTGAGGATGGCGACCATGTCGCCCACGCCACGCCAGTCATCGAGGTTGGCTCGCCCGTCCTGGGGGGTTCCCGAGAGGTCGGGGCTTGTGCTCACCGGAGCAGGATAGGAGCTGCGCGGGTTCTCGATTCGCCATGTTTTCAGCCCTCGGGAAGAGCTCATGTCGACGATGCGCCGGCAAATCGGACAAAGGGACGACCCGGCCATCCGGATGACGCCAGTGTCGTCTGCCCTCGACGACGCGTGTAAATGGGTCCCATTGTTCTGTCAGTGGGCCTCCCAGCGTCACCGACCACCACGCTGCGTGTACGCTCCGACCCCGGGATCAACAGAGGAGGATCAATGGGAGACCCATCCCTTTCGAAGGCCAAGCTGGGAGTCGTGGTCGCAGTCACGGCCATGGTCGGAGCACTCTTCGCAGTGCCCGTCACGGCGCAGAACGACCCCGGACGCGGTGCAGAACGGTCGGCAGAGGTGAACCTACAGATCCTGGCGATCAACGATTTCCACGGGAATATCGCAACGACCTCCTCGTCGTTCGGGGGTGTCGGCAGGGCCGACTATCTGGCGGCGAACATCGCGGCCCGGGAAGCCGAGGCCGACAATTCGATATTCGTTTCGGCGGGCGACTTGATCGGTGCTTCGCCGCTCGTTTCGGCCCTCTTCCACGACGAGCCGACCATCGAGGCGATGAACCTCCTCGGCCTCGACATCAACGGGGTGGGAAACCACGAGTTCGACGAAGGACCAGCCGAGTTGCTGCGCATGGCCAACGGCGGTAGCCATCCCGTCGACGGCGATCTCGACGGAGATGGATTCGCCGGCGCCGACTTCCAGTTTCTTGCCGCGAACGTGGTCGTGGACGCGACGGGGAAGACATTGTTCCCGTCTTACACGGTTCGCAATTTCCAGGGAGTCAAGGTCGCCTTCATCGGCATGACCTTGGAGGGGACGCCGAGCATCGTCACACCCAGCGGAGTTGCCGGGCTCACGTTCAACGATGAGGCCGCAACCGTGAATGCTCTCGTCCCGACCCTGCAGCGGAACAACATCGAGGCGATCGTCATCTTGCTCCACGAAGGAGGCTTCTCTCCCGGCGGACCTCAGGACTGTGACGGAGGGCTGACGGGGCCGGTCGCTGAGATCGTCCCGCAGTTCGACGACGCCGTCGATCTGGTGATCACCGGTCACACCAACGACGAGTTCATCTGTGAGATCGACGGCAAGTGGGTCACGATGGCCGACAACGCCGGCCGACTCTTCACCGACATCGACGTGACGTTGAATCGTGTGACCAAGGACATGACAGTCCAGTCGATCGAGACTGTCTCCAATCTCCAGGGGGGTGTGACCCCGAATCCCGAGGTCACTGCCCTCATCGACAAGTACGAGGCCCTTTCCGCCCCGTTGGCCAACTCTGTGATCGGTTCGATCACGGGAGACATCGTCAGGAGCCCCAACCTGGCCGGCGAATCGGCGCTCGGTGACGTGATCGCCGACGCACAGTTGGATGCGACCGACGACCCCGGATTCGGTGACGCGGTGGTTGCCTTCATGAATCCCGGGGGCATCCGTGACGACCTCCTGTTCGCCGAGATATCCGGTATGGAAGCCGCAGGAGAAGTCACCTACGGCGAAGCGTTCAGTGTTCAGCCGTTCGGAAACAGTCTCGTCACGATGACCCTCACCGGCGCTCAGATCGACACGTTGCTGGAACAGCAGTTCGACAATCCCAGCGCCGGGTCGAACCGGATCCTGCAGGTATCGGAAGGATTCACCTACACGTGGGACAACGCTGCCCCCAACGGATCCAAGGTCGATCCGACATCGATCATGTTGAACGGTGTCGTCGTCGATCCAGCCGCCCAGTATCGAGTGACGGTGAACAGCTTCCTGGCCGACGGTGGAGACAACTTCGCGGTGCTCGTCAACGGAACCAACCGTCTTGGCGGTGAGGTAGACCTCGACGCCCTGGTGACCTACTTCGGACTCGGTCCCGTCGACCCGGGGCCCTTGGACCGGATAACCAGAGTCAACTAGCAAGATCAAAGGAGAATTCGAGTGGCCCGGTCATGCGGGCCACTCGACTTCATGTGCGGACCCAGGTTCCAGTCATGGGGTAGGGGTTTGGATAGCCTTTTCTCATGCGAAAGCTGATCGGTGCCATGTTCATCGCCTTGGTGGCGGTGGCAGTTATTGCGGTTTCCGGCGACCTGTTCCCCCAGGGGAGTTTCTTGCGGGACATGGCGGACGGGCTTCGCAACGTTGCTGGTGACATGTTCGGCGGTGGCTACGGAGCCGTCAGCCCGGGCTGAACCGAGGGTGGAGGCCCGGTTGCCCTTCAAGGAGAACTCTCCGAGTCCGATGCTCAGGTCGAGGTCGTCGACGGCCCAGTCGCTGACCTCGTTGTACAGGGCGTCCCGGTCAGTCCGACGCACAGATGATGGCCTCGGCCGGAAATGGCGCCGTCGGTGCAGCTCCCAACACCAGCGAGAGCACGATTCCGCTGATCGACCGTTTGGATGCAGCCAAGTTCATGGTTCATCTCCTTTGGACATGAGGCTTTCAACGCATCCAACACGAAGGTTCTGAGGCCCGCTCGCCGCCACCGATAGAGCCAGCCGTCACATCCCTGGGAGGCGATGGCGAGAGCCGACCGACCCTCAACCCGGTCGAGACCTATCAGGAAAATCCCCGATATACACAGGGCAGTTCATCCGTTACAAGACACGGTGGGGGGCAGAGGCTGAGACGACGTCTGACCGGTGGTGTCACCATGGGGGCGGGTCAGACGTCGCCTCCTTCTCCGCCACAGCGCATCACGACCGCGCTCCGTGGCGTTTACTTCTGGGCAGTGCTTAGTGTCCAGGACCAAGAGAACTCGGAGGAGCAGCGATGAAGACTGGTGGAAGACGACTCGGTGGGGCGCTCACCGCGGTAGCGATGCTCATGACGCTCTCGGCACCCGCAGCCGGAATCACCTGGGGTGAGCCGGATACCGAGGGTGCCTATCCCGCCGTCGGGGCCATCATGATCGACTGGCGGGTCATCGATCAGCCCGAGTACGGCCTGGGCATCTACTGCAGCGGGACCCTCATCCATCCTCAGGTGTTCCTGACGGCAGGTCACTGTGCCGACGGTCTGGTCGCCGATGGCATCATCGACGCCGACGGATATCCGGTCCCCGGGGAGGGAGACGAGGCCGACATTTGGGTCAGCTTCGACGCCGACCCTTCAGATTTCAACCCGCCGGATGACAAGACACGCTGTGAGACCTGCCTCGACATCGTGCGCGTCGTGAACAGCCCGTTGTATCGATGGGGTCCGTCTTCCGACCCCCACGATATCGCTGCGATCATCCTCGCCGAACCGTCGAGCATCTCCCCGATGCCGGTCGCCGAGTTGGGAGAACTCGAAGATCTCCGGGGGTGGACGACCCGTCGCGATGGCGACAACAGGGAGTTGTTCACCGTCGTGGGCTACGGCGGAAGCTTCGTCGGTGAGCCGCCGCCATTTGAGATCGAATATCTCGACCAACGTGCCATCGCCTACAGCTCGTTCCAGAACCTGCTCGACGCCTGGCTCCGGGTCTCCCAGAACCAGTCGAGGGGAGACGAAGGGACCTGTTATGGCGATTCCGGAGGCCCGATCCTGCGCGATATCGACGGTGTCGAGGTGGTCGTAGGTGTGACGTCGTGGGGGGATGTGCCTTGTGCGGCGATGGGTTTCTACTACCGGGTCGACATCGAGCACTCCCACGAGTTCATCGCCGACGTGATCGCCGAGGCCGAAGCCGGCTGAGCGACCGACGGACACAGCCGAGTGTCCGTCGTTCCCCACGGGCTTACGAGCCGCCGGGGCAGAAGCCCAAAGCGGACCAGCACAGCCACTGTGATGAACGCCGTGGACGGCCTCGATGTACAACGGGTAACGGGGGTCAGGTTCGAGCTTCCTGCGGATGTCGAGGCCCTCCCCGTTGCCGTATGTATGACCTCGGAGGGCGGAGGCGTGTCGGACCTCTAAACACTCAGGGTGGTCAACAGCGACTAAGCGTGCTAAGTTGGCACCGCTCAGTGGGGACGATGGTTCTTAGAGCGATTAGGGAGGCTCACGGTGAGTAGGCGGGATGGGGGTGCTGCGCTCGTTGAGGCGGCAATGGTCATACCGTTCCTGATACTGCTGGTGTTGGGCATCGTCGACACCGCGTTCTTGGTGACCGAACAACTCGAGGTCCGCGCCGCGGCACGGGAAGGTGGGCGGCACGCCGCAACCATCGCCGGAGACACCAACTTCGTGGTCGGGCGGGTCTGTGAGCATTTCGACTCCGGCGACATAGTCAGTATCAGCCTGAGTGGGGCCTCCGGGGCCCTCGGAGACGAACTCGAGTTGACGGTGGCCAAACAGACCGAGCCGATCACCGGACTGACCGACGTGTTCTTCAATCCGCCGGTCACGTTGTCATCGACAGCCACATTTCGAATAGAACGGCTCCCCGTGCCATGGAGTGATGCCGTGGGGGAGGGTTGCCCATGAGACTCAAATCCGAACGAGGCGCCTCTGCGATTTTCGTGGCGATCATGTTGGTGGTGCTGATGGGTATGGCCGCCATCGCCATCGATTACGGCTTCGGCACCAGCGAGCGCCGTCTCGACCAGGGCGGAGTCGATGCCTCGACACTCGCCGGCTCGCTCGAGATGGTCATCACCGGCCAGGACAATCCAGTCCAGGCGGCAGTCGACTACATCTACCAGATGGTCGACACCAACCTCGATCGAACCGTTCCGCTCAGCGACTGGCTCGCCTGCACCGATCCGAATGCCTTGTTCTACACGGCGGACGATCCGATGTTCGGAACGACCAATGCGTCTCCATGTATCTCCCTGTCCTCGAACTTCAACACCATTCGGGTGAAACTGCCGGTGCAGGACGTCGATACCAGCTTTGGCGTGATCCTCGGGGTCGACTCGATCCCGGTCACCGCCGCAGCCGAGGCCGAGCGGAACATCGACTGGGGCGGTGGCGGGGACTTCCCCTCCGGAGTGTTCAGTGGCACCCAGGCAGGTGACGTTCTATGCATCAAGACCGGGCCGAGCGGGCAAGCCAGTTGCGGAGACCCGACCACCGGCAATTTCGGCTTCTTCAGGCCCTATTTCTACTCGGCGGTCGACGGCGACGACTCCACGATCTGCAACACCGGAGAACAGCCGTACTCCATCCCGAGAGCGATCGCCGATGGGATAGACCACGAGTTCAGCGGGCACCAGGACCCGGCCCTCCCAGGTGGGATAGACCGAGTGAACGGCCTCTGGTGCCAGACGTCGAACACTCCGGGACCCCCGCTCCCGAACATGATCAGAAACACCGCCGGATACTCGAATGCCGACGTGACGAGCGGTCTCATCACCGGAGGCTCCTGGCCAACGACCTTCGCCGGGCGGTTGGATCGTGGCCCCTACCAGGACGGTGGCACCACCATCTTCGGTGCAACGATCGACAACCGACCCCTGTGGGACTTCATCGACGACACCGTGAACTACACCACACAAGGTGCGCCCAAGTGCGACGACGCCAAGGCCCACCCGAGGTTTGTCGCAGATGGGACCGAACGGGACCTGGCCTTCGCAGACACGCTTGCATGCATGACCGAGGCAATGACCGTGGGTCCGTTTCCTCTGTTCACCAATGACATTCTGGCTTCACAGCGCATCGGCCATGCACCGTTGCTGTGGGAGACCGGCTTCTGTGGTTTCGCCTCGTGCGAATACCACATCAAGGGTTTGACCCCACTGTTCATCGATGGGGTCTGGGCCGACATCTCAGGGTCGTTCTCGTGCAACGGCAACTTCATCGACGACGGGGTCATGTGTGTCGCACAGGCCGGCCTCCAGGGCCAGATGAGCGCCAACCCGGGTCAGAGCCGGATCGACTCGGCGAGCGCCATCGCCCTCGACTGTGGGTTGATGCCCTCTGGCACTTGCCCCACCCTTCAGGATGGAAACGGCCCCTTGAACTACCTCTACGACATACAGCTGACCAAGTAGCGGTGAGACAATCGAGCCGGAAACTCCGGCTCTGTCCCGGTTTCTGGAGCGTCGGCAACCGCTGGTAAGAAGCGGCTTGGCTGCGACTGAGGTCCGTCGAGCAGTCCTTCCGCCTGGAGACAGGTTCCTTCGTCAGGCCACAGAAGTCCTCGCCCGACTGAGCTCGTGCGAGTCTCCAATGAAGACGTCGAATTGATGACTTGGCGTCCGCCGAGGGGGTCACGATGGCCGAGATCATCCGCCGCGCGGTGGACGGCTACTCGAGTGAGCAAGCAGATCCGAGCGCCGCTTTGGCTGCCACATTCGGATCGGCTGAGGACTTCAAAGTTCCGTCCCGCGTCGAGTGGACTCGTGGCTGACTTTCTGGTGGATACGGTCGTGTTCGTTGACCATCTTCGGGGCGGAGTTTGATCCGAAGTCGCATCGAGTGAATTACTCCGTTGTGACCAGGGTGGAGTTGTTTGCGGGGAACTCAGCCACCGAGATTGTCAGCATTCTTCTCGCACCCTTTCGTGAGCTCCACGTCGGACGAGAAATCGCAGAGCGCGCTGGCAGGCTCAGGCGAGAGTCAGGAATCCGGCTTCCGGATGCGTTGATCGCAGCCACGGCGTTGGAACACAAACTCAGCCTTTTCACCCGCAATCGATCTGACTTTGAGGGAGTCCGCGGTCTCAGAGTTCGCGAGATCAGCTGACCTCAAGCCGCGCGCTCGGCAATCGCGCTCAGCGACCAGGGGAAATGCGCCAACAGGGGATTCGGGGTGGGGAGCAGATGGCGTCAAACACCTGTCTCACACCGGGTTCTAGATGACCGCATTACCTAGTGGGTTATCAGGTGGGGCTCAGCAAGAAGATGAACGGTGAGTGCCGCCGACGGTTGTCCGTGGTCCCTCGCGGGTATTGCCAGGTCGTGGTTGCGAGAGAACACAACAACGGCGCGCGCATGGATCAGTCGCGTCGAGGCGAGGCTTCGGACGATGCCCGACAGGAATGGGCTGACCAGCTACTCGACCGACTGACTCCAGTGATGAGCGCCTTGGCGATCTTGTTCTTGCTCGTGGTATTCGCCGAGTCGATGGCCGAACCCGGCAGCGCCCTCTCCGACTTCCTCGCAGTTGCGGGATGGCTGCTCTGGGCCGTCTTCGTGGCCGAATTCGCGTTCCGGATCTGGGTGGCTCCCGACACGACAGCGTTCCTCCGCAAGAACTGGTGGCAACTCGCGTTCCTTATTCTGCCGTTCCTGCGTATCCTCCGACTCTTCTGGGCGTTCAGGATCCTCCGCACCGGCAGGGTGTTGTCCTCGGCCCTGCGATCGTCCCGATCGGCACGGGGCCTGGTGGGGAACAGGGTCGGATGGCTGGCAGTCATCTCTGCCATCACGATCCTGGGCA
>DASTOM010000027.1:0-105744 GCA_035762545.1 Acidimicrobiia bacterium | reverse complement strand
GCATGCTCGACATACCGTCCTTCCTCGCCGACGCGATTCGTTCGGCCGCGGGGCCGAACGGCACAGTCGAGAGCGCTACCGACATCCTCATAGACGCATCGGACGGAATGCGGGTCGTCAATGAGATCGAACAGATCGTCGCTTTCGAATACGCCGCCTGCCAGACCTCTCGAGGCGTTCGCTCCCTCCTCCAGCGAGTCGAGCCAGGCATGACCGAACAGGAGGCAGTGGCACTCCTCGGGTGGAACGGGTCTCCGCTCTCCTGTCACCTGATGCTCACCGCGGGAGAACGGGCTCGACTCGGTCTCCTGAGCCCTAGCGACCGCGTGATCGAGCGGGGCGACCCGTTCACTGTCGCCTTCGGGATCTGGGGCGCTCTGAACTGTCGGGCCGGCTTCGTGGCGTCGGGCAGCTCAGAGCTCGATCCGTCGATTTCCGACTACGTCGACAAGCTGGTTGCTCCGTACTTCGAGACCGTCGTGGAGTGGTACGAGGCACTTCACATCGGACAGACCGGCGCGGTCCTCCAGGAGATCGTCGACCGACGTCTCGGCGATCCCTTCTTCGGGATCTTCCTCAATCCCGGCCACCAACTCCATCTCGACGAGTGGGTCAACACCCCGGTGGGGCCTGGCTCGGAGGTCGAGCTTCGCTCGGGGATGGCGCTCCAGGCTGACATCATCCCGGCGACGGGCAGCGCTTATTTCACGACCAACATCGAAGACGGCCTGGTCCTCGCCGACGATGAACTGCGCCGGGACCTGGCAAGCGACTATCCCGAAGTCTGGAGCCGTATGGTGCGGCGCCGTGACTTCATGCGTGACGTCCTCGGAATCGCAGTGTCGGACGACGTGCTCCCACTCTCCAACATCCCCGCCTTTCTCCCCCCGTTCGCTCTCGACCGGGAGCGGGCGATGACGATGCAGTGATGTTTGAGGGGGGACGACCCCCCTCAAACCCCCCGCGCCATCATGACTGAGGGGGGACGACCCCCCTCAAACCCCCGCGCCTGAGAAGATCAGCCACTGCTGCTTACTTCGACGATCAACCATCGCTCCCCGGCTACCTGAAGCAGCATGAACTCGGAGTCGAACTCAGACGTTTCGACCTCCAACGGCTCACCGGCTGGGTCGTAGATGATGGTCTCGACCGTGCCGACTCCCTCGAAGATGAAAGCGGCCCCGGACTGGCCGGGCTCATCGGCAACACGGAGCCGAAGAGCATCGAACGAGAAGACGTCCACGGGGCGGCGGTCGGTCGCCAGCGCGGTGTCGAGCAGCGCTTGCATCTCGGCGAGCCGGGCGCCTGCGTCGGCGAAACCGAGGAGGCCGCCGTCAGCCTCGAGCGTGGCCCGTCCCTCGATGGCGAGGTTCTCGACGAGTTGGACTGCCAGGTCGGCGGCGAACTCGGGAGTGACATCGAAGGCGATCTCGGACACGGATTCGTCGATCGCCACCTCGGGGATCGAGTCCCGATCGACCTCGACAGCGGGAGGGGCCGGCGGGGCGGCAACGGCAGGAGCCCGCGCCGGCGCTCCTGCCACGACGACCGCGAGCCCACACAGAGACAGTGCCAGACCCACCAGAGCACCTCTCCCGACCTGCACGATCGGTCTGACGCCCGGTCGGGCGGAACGGCTGAGGATCTGACCGAGCCCACTCGTCTCCTTTTCACCCACAGGCGCCCAGACCCGGTCATATAACCAGCGGAGCGGACTGAGAAGGGCAAGGCTCGAGAGCAGAGCCACCTTGGCGCCGAACTCGATGGTCTGTGGCGCGATCAGGACGGTGGCAAGCACACCGATGGTCACCGAGAAGAGAGTCCGAGCCGGTCTCCTCATGGGGATCGTCCTCGGGTCGGTGATCATGAAGAAGAGAAACACGAGAACCTCGGGCGATGTGACGAGCACCCGCCAGAAGTCACCATCACAGACCGGGGTGGGGGACCACGACGCGGTCATACAGTGCCCGGACAACGCCAGCACCCCGAGCCCGACGGCGAGGACGACCCAGAAGACCACAGCCATCTCCAGCAGGTGGAGACGACGTGTGATGACGATGCCGCCTCCGATGATGATCAGGTAGGCGAGCAACATCCAGAAGTCGAGCGGCGCCCACCAGAAGTCGAGAGGTTCGATTCTCTCCTTCCCGAACACGATGAAGGCCACCACGAGCCCGACGTTGGATGGGTTGAAGATGTGCATACCCCGCCAACGAATGACGAACTTGGTCAGGAGCGACCCTCCGGCGATACCGGCGAACCACCACCACCGGTCCCAGGTCCAGTAGTCGTGACTCTCGGCGCCGACCAGACGGAGGATCAGGGCGACCCCGCTTCCGGTGAGCATGCCGCTGGCGGGCCACACCAGACGTCGGGTCTGGAAGAACGTGATTGCCACGTCGACGAGCGCAGCGGTCAAGATCGCCGAAAGGATCTGTGGGATCGACACCTTGAACCCGAGGGCGAACATCCCGATGAGATGGATCGAGATGATCACTGCCGCGGTGTGTAGACGGGCGTCTCTCTTGTTGGGGAGGACGACGGGGATGCTGTCTCCCCTGATCGTCACAGTCCTCGCTGTCATCAGCGCCAGAGGTTAGGACCCGGCACAGGGTTGGCATTCGACGGGCGGAGACGTGTTGGCACAAACGCGCCAGACTTTGTATGTTGACTTAACAATGTTGGGCCACATCCAACCGGTGACCTGATGAACCCCTTCCGACATCTCATGCTCGCCTTCGAAGGCACCGAGGTCCCTGGTTGGCTGGCCGATCTTCTCGCGGTATCGCCACCTGCCGGATTGACCCTCTTCCGCGAGCACAACATGAGCAGTCCGGCGCAGGTGAACGATCTGGTCGCCGAGCTCCAGGTCATGAACACATCGGGCCAACCGCTTCTGATCGCCGTCGACCAAGAGGGTGGCCAGCTACAAGGTCTGATCGGGTCGACCCCCTTCCCCGGGAACATGGCATTGGGTGCGGCCGACGACCCCGACCTGACCCGACGGGTCGCTCGGGCGATGGGCGAAGAGATCAGGGCAGTGGGGATAAATCTGAACTACGCACCGGTGGCCGACGTCGTGTCCCGTCCCCGGAACCCGTCACTGGGAGTCCGTGGCTTCGGCGGAGATGCCGGCGTTGTGGCCCGTCATGTGGCTGCCGCAGTGATCGGTTATCGAGATGCCGGTGTCCTGTGCACGCTGAAACACTTCCCGGGCAAGGGGGAAGCCCGGGTCGACCCGCATCACGAGCTCCCCCGCATGGATCTCGATCGGGAACGTCTCGACGCCGTCGAGTTGGCGCCTTTCGTCGCCGGCTTCGACGCCAAGGCCGATCTGGTCATGACCGGTCACTATTCGGTGCCCGAGATCACAGGTGACGATGACCTCCCGGTGTCCATGAGCCAACAGGCGATCGGTGGGTTCATCAGAGGCCAGCTCGGTTTCTCCGGCCTCGTGATCACTGACGCCCTGGACATGGGAGCCCTCGACCAGGGAGCCGGCCAGATCGTCGACATCATGGCTTCACTGGCCGGCGGCACCGACCTCCTCCTCTGCATGCCAGATGCCGACCTCAGGGAACGAGCCCGGATCGCGGTGACCCGTGGGGTGAGCCGGGGTCTGCTCGACGTCGCGACGCTGGATCGATCGGCGGCCCGTGTGGCCGCGGCCCGGGACCGGGTGACCAGTGACGGGACGGACCCGTCCAAGGTGGGCTCACACGTTGATCTGGCCGACGAGGCCGCCAGTCGCTCCCTGACCCTGGTGCGCAACGACGCCGGCCTGCTGCCCCTGACGCTGAGATCTGACACCCGGGTCCTGGTGCTGGAGCCGAAGCCGACAAACGTCACACCTGCCGATACCACTGCTCTCTATCCGGCGCACCTCGCCGACGAGGTGCGGGGCCGCCACCCGACGACCACCGGGGTCGTGTATCCCCACGACCCGGTGAGCGATGAAATCGCGGCGCTGGTGGGTAAGGCAGCCAGCCATGACGTCGTGATAGTCGGGACTGTGAATGCGACTGACGGACAAGCCGACCTCGTTCGAGCTCTGGCCCGGACGACCAAGGCTCTGGTGACCATCGCCCTACGCGAGCCTCAAGATCTCGCCAGCTACCCGGAGGTGGCGACTCACATCGCCACCTACAGCAGCCACCAGCCGTCGATGCGAGCCGTCGTCTCAGCGATACTCGGCCAAAAGACGTTCCCGGGAAGGTTGCCGGTGGCCATACCCGGGCTCTACGCAGAGGGACACGGACTCACATGACGCTATACGACGAGATACACGAACAACCGGTCGCCCTGGAACGCGTCTTGTCCCACAACGCGAACGTCTACGCGGATGTGGCTGGTCTGTTCGGTCGATGCACTCATGCGGTCATCGCGGCCCGTGGCACTTCGGACAATGCCGCTCGCTACGCCCAGTATGCGTGGGGGCTTCGCAACGGGATCTCGGTCGCTCTGGCCACACCGTCGTTGTTCTCGATCTACGACCGGCCACCGGTGCTCGAGGGCGCAATGGTCATCGGCATCTCGCAGAGCGGGCAGTCCCCGGACATCGTTGCGGTCCTCGACGAGGGGCGTCGGCAAGGCCGACCAACCGTTTCCATCACAAACGACCCCGACTCTCCGTTGGCGGCCGCTTCCGACACCGTCATCCCTCTGCACGCCGGTCCGGAGACTGCGGTGGCGGCGACCAAGACATACACAGCACAGTTGGCCGTCATCGCCTCGATCTCAGCCGAACTCGAGGACGCCGACACCTCGCTCGACCACCTCCCCGACCTGGTCGCCGCCGCCCTGGCCCATGAGAGCTCGACGCGCACGGCCGCAGAGAGCCTGGGTGACGTCGGACACGCCGCAGTCCTGGGGCGTGGCTTCAACCTGGCGACCGCCTTCGAGTGGGCCCTCAAGATGCAGGAGCTCAGCTACGTGGTGGCGCAGCCGTTCTCCACGGCCGACTTCCTCCATGGCCCCGTTGCGGTCGTCGACAGTGGCTACCCGGTGTTGGCGGTGGCCGCCGAAGGGCCCACGGTGGGGGACATCTCCGGCGCGCTGGACCGGAGCCGGGACCGTGGCGCCCCCACGGTGGTGATCACGAACTCAGACCAGGTGGCGTCGGCGGCCGGGCAGGCGCTCCGCTTCGAGGCCGGGGAGGAATGGCTGACTCCGCTGCCGGCGATAGCCGTCGCCCAGATGTTCACCTATTGGCTGACACTCAGCCAGGGCAACGACCCGGACACTCCGCGCGGTCTCAGCAAGGTGACCCGCACCACCTGATCAGCTGGAGACCCGTCTCACCCACTGGACCTCGAGATTCACCCCGGCATCGTTGAGCAAGTTGTAGACCGGGCAACGAGCTTCTGTTTCCTCGACCACCTCGGCAAGTCGCTCAGGGGTCTCGTCGGTGGTGACGATCGCCTGCACCCTGACTGACTGGAAGTGCTGACGGACTCCGCGGACACCCATACGACCCCTGATATCGATGGTGAACTCGGCTTCGAACTCGATCCCTTCATACGCGAAACCCATGTCGCTGGCGGTGCGATGGAAGGTCACGGACTCGCAGCCACACAAAGCCCCGAGGACGGCCTGGAGTGGTGACGGCCCCTCACCGGTTCCACCGTGGGCAATCGGCTCGTCGGTCACGAACGTCCCGAACTCGCCGTAGTCGTGCGCGGCCATCATCGACCCGTCGTTGCTCACGGTCACCCGCTTGCGCCGGACTATGGGTTGGGTCAGGTCCTGCTCGCTGACGATCTCGGTTGCCATCTGTGCTCCTCTGTCTCCTACTGCCGACCCTAACTACTGCCTCATGTGAGAGCCGTCCAGATGAGCCGGAGGGCGGCCGCCGCAAGGATCGCCAGCACGATGATCTGGAATCTGCGGTGCGAGAGCTTCTCTCCGACCTTCGATGCCGGTGGCATCACGGCGAGAGCCGGGATGCTCGCGATCAAACCGGCGATCAGTCGTTCAGAGTCGAGCACCCCGAGGTACCCGTACGCCACCATCTGGGCGCCGCCCAGCACCCAGAAGGGCAGTGTCACGGCGAATATGAATGCCGACCGCGCCATCTCCAGAGCGTGGACGTACGAGGCGATGACCGGAGCCCCGATCCCCGTGGCCCCGACCAATGCTCCACCACTGAACCCGACAGGGGCGGCTAGCCGGCGCGCCCAACGATCACTGAGCTTCTCCTCGGGTCCAACGAAGTACCAGACGATGTAGGCGATCACCAACCCGGCGAGGACCAGCGAGATGGTGTCCTCGTCGACGCTGGTGAGCAGCCATGCGCCCCCAAGAGTCCCAACTGCTCCGGCGACGAGGAGTGGGGTCATGAACCAGGAGATTCCCGTGGCGCCATCCCTCATCTTCCACATCAGCCAACAGTTGGCGACGAAGGTGGGAATGGCAATCACCGCTGCCGCATATTCGGCCCCCATGAATCCGGCTAGGACGGGGACCGCCAGCATCGGCCCGCCGATCCCGGTGGCTCCCTTGGCGAAGAAGCCGACGAGCACTGCGATGACCACCAGGGTGATCTCTGTCGCGTCCATCCTCCGACTACCGGGCCGACCACAGCATGCAAACGATTGTATGAAGTGGGTGTCGGTGGAGCCAATCAAAGGACCGATGCTGCCCGCTCAGGCCGATGCTGCTTGACATTTCCTCAGACCGGCTAGCACAATGCAATCGATTGCGCGACGGCTATCGGGTTACCCCGCGGTTTCTGAGAGCCGAATGACAGGGAGTGAAGACGGTATGGCATCAGGAGAGTCGGACAACAGAGTCGGTTGGATCGGGGCCGGTCGAATGGGGTCGGCGATCGTCTCCCGCCTCCTGGCCGCAGACACCGAGGTCTGGATCTGGAACCGAACCCGGTCTAAAGCGGAGGCATTGGCCGAAGCCGGAGCCAAAGTCGTCGACTCTCCACGCGAGCTGGCCGAACTCTCGGTCGTCTTCACGATGGTCGGAGGGCCTGCCGACGTCCTCGAGGTCACCTTTGGCGAGGAGGGTGTCCTCTCCGGCGACGGGGACCGTCCCGGAGTTCTCGTCGATGCCACAACGATCGACCCCAAGACCTCGGTGGAGCTGAGGGCACGCGCCGACGCAGCCGGGACACAGATCCTCGCAGCACCGGTGTCGGGCAACCCGAAAGTGGTCAAGTCGGGCAATCTCACCGTGGTGACGTCGGGTCCACGCACCGCCCACGAAAAGGCACTCCCCTTCCTCGAGCACTTCGGACGCAGGGTCACCTACGTGGGAGACGGCGACCAGGCACGGTTGGTCAAGATCTGCCACAACCTGATGCTCGGAGTGGTCACACAGTCGATGGCCGAGATCACAGTCCTCGCTGAGAAGTACGGAGTGAATCGGAGCGATTTCCTCACATTCCTCAACGACAGCGTCATGGGATCGATCTTCACACGATACAAATCGCCGGCTTTCGTCAACCTCGACTACACCCCGACGTTCACGTGGCATCTGCTGCGTAAAGACCTCGAACTCGGACTCGACGCCGCCCGCGATGTCAACGTGCCGATGCCGCTGGCCGGACTGGTCCATTCGCTCGTGATAGAGGGCATCGGTCTCGGCTACGGCGAGCAGGACTTCGCCGCCCTCCTGACCAAGGAAGCCTTGGCCTCGGGCATCGAGTTGGAGCCGGAGAACGTCGCATTCGACGACGGTCTCACCTGATCAGTCGATTCCCATGACCTCGGCCGGGTCCCGGCCCAGATCCTCCAACAGGATCCACGCCGCGTTTCGACCCGGGGCCCCGGTGATCGAACCTCCGGGATGGGTCGTTCCCCCCGTCTGGTACAGCCCCGGAATCGGCATCCGGTGTTGAGCCCAACCAGGGACCGGGCGATTGGCCCCGGTGAAAGCGATCTGACGGTCCCCGCCATGAGGTGCACCGTGGACCATGTGAGGGTTGTCGCGCTCGATGTCGAGTGGCGACTTGACCAGTCGGGCGAGGATGACGTCATCGGTGAAGTTCGGGGCAAATCGACGCACCCGCGCCAACTGACGGTCGAGATGCCCGTCCTTGATCGAGTCCCACTCCCCTGGACCCCGTCCCTCGACGTCGTATGCGTTGATGGTGACGATCTTCACCGTGTGCCCACCGGCGGGCGCGCGATCGGGGTCGGCGAGCGTCGGGGTCGCCACCAGGAGGAACGGATCCACCTCCGAATATCCGCCACGGGCCACCCGCCGGGCATTGTCCGCAATGTCGTCCAGCCAACCGGCGAGCCCGGCCGAAACTGCGCTGCGGCCCCCGTCGGGCGTGGTGAAGATGGGCGCCGCCGTGGCGGCGAAGTAGCCGGCGAAGAACGGGAGCCCGACGTCGTAGGTGTCGACGCCGAAAACGAACGACTCCCCCCACTGCTCACGGGGTGCCATATCGACTAGATGCTTGACGTGGATGGTGGAGACCACGGCGTGCCTGGCCCGGAATTCGTCTCCCGATGCGGTCCTGACCCCCACACACTTGCCTTCCTCGACGATGAGCTCGGTCACCAACGAGTCGGTGTGAAATGTCGTCCCGTGGTCGCCGAGGAACCCGACCAGCGAATCGATCAGCAAACCCGATCCGCCCGCCGGGATCGACCAGCTGCGCGCCTGGCGGCCGGCCACGATCTGATAGGCGAGCAGACCGGTCCCGGCTCCGTCGATGGGCACCGCAGTCTGTGATGCCATCCATCCCATGAACGCCCGCACATGAGGCTCCTCGAAAGTGTGCTCGATGACGTCGCGGGCGCTCATCATGCGAATCCGGGCCCAGCGACTCCCGTCGGGCTGGCGGTAGAGCATCTCGTCGAGCGATGGGCCTTTCCCAACCGGACGGAAACGGACGCTTCCGAATGGCTTCTTCACCGTCTCGTAGTCCTGAATGAGACGCCGGTACGCGTCGGCATCCTTCTCCGAGAAGCGGGCGATCTCCCGACATGTCTCGTCCAGGTCGAGCCACATGGTCAGGTAGTCGCCATCGGGGAACACGACATGTCCGACCGGGTCAGGATCGATGTAGGAGAGCCCGTAGTCGGCGACGAGGCCAAGCTCGTCGTCGCGGATCAGGGGATTGACCTGAATGAGGGTGTGACCCGTTGAACAGGTGTCGACCCGATAACCGGGCAGGAGCGGCTCCTCGGTGACCGCGCCACCGCCGATCACAGGTCTGGCATCGAGGACGACACACTGGTACCCGGCCCGGGCCAGATAGGCCGCAGTGATGAGGCTGTTGTGACCGCCGCCGGCGACCACGATGTCCGTCGTATGTGTCGTCATGAGATGCTGCCTGCTTTCTGGATTGCCGCCCACACCCTTGTCGGGCTGAGCGGCATGTCGAGATGTGTGACACCGAGTGGCCGGAGCGCATCGAGTGTCGCATTGACGATCGCCGGAGGCAGCCCGATGCAGCCGGCCTCACCGGCTCCCTTGGCCCCGAGCGGGTTGGACGGCGCCGGGTGGACGAGCCGTTCCGAATGGATCACGGGCATGTCCTCGGCGCGCGGAGTCATGTAGTCCATGAGTGTCGAAGTCTGTAGTTGACCGTCGGGCGAGTAGACGACCTCCTCCATCAATGCCTGACCCAGGCCCTGGGCGATCGAGCCGATCAGCTGTCCGTGGACCACCGCCTGATCGAGCACGATTCCACAGTCGTCCACGGCAACCACCCGGAGGGGAGTGACGGTCCCGGATTCGGGGTCCACCTCGACGACGACCCCGTAGAACCCATACGGGAAGGTCTGTGCCCCCGGGACGTACATCTCCTCGGACTCGAGCGGGTCGTCGGCCACGAGATCGAAGATGGAGACCTCGGAGCCGGGGGACCCGACCACCGAGAACATGCCGTGCTCGAAAACGAGGTCCTCAGCCGCGGCCTCGAGGTGGCGCGCCGCCCTCTCCTTTGCGATATCGATGACGGCGCGACTGACCCGCACCGCCGCGGAACCTCCGACCTGCGCCGAGCGGGAGCCGTATGTACCGACACCGTCGGCGACTGTCGCCGTGTCACCGGAGATCACTTCGACGGTCCCGGCTCCGAACTCGTCACCCACGAGCCGGGACCAAATCCGATCGTGGGACTGACCCTGATCGGTGGAACCCGTCCTGACGACTATCCGACCGCCCGGCTCGACCTCCACCTTGGCGTACTCCCCGGAGTCGGCCGCCCCGCCCGCCCGTTCAACGAATCCGGCCATCCCAAAACCGAGCGGTCTGCCACCCGACTCCTTCCTAACGTGCTTCTCGGCCTCGATCGAGTCGACATCCAATGCCTCGAGGAGGCGATCGAGCCCGAGGTGGTAGTCGCCGGAGTCGTAGAGAGCCCCGGTTGGTGATCGATGGGGCAGTTCGGTGATGAGGTTGCGTCTCCTCAGCTCGTCGGGCCCGATGCCCGCAGCAACCGCGTACTCGTCGACGATCCGTTCGAGGGCATAGGCGGCTTCCGGGCGGCCGGCCCCGCGGTAGGAACCGATCGGGGCGGTATTGGTCACGACGGTGCGGATCCTCACCTCCACCCTGGGTATGCGGTAGAGACCGGCGGAGACCAGCCGGGTGAACAGGGGAATCTGAGATCCGTTGTGCGGGTAGGCGCCGACGTCGGCGACGATATCGACCACGAGCCGGCTGAAATCCCCATCGGCAGACCCCTCCAGTGTGATCTGGTGACGCTGAGCCCTCCCGTGAGTTCCGACCATCATGTTCTCGCGCCGAGTGGCCATCCAGACCACGGGAGCATCGAGCCGACGGGCAAGTGCGGGAACGATCAGGTACTCGGGGAAGAGCATCCCTTTCATCCCGAACGCGCCGCCGACATCCGGGCTGATCACCCTGACCGATGCGGCCAGCCCCGGGACGTGATCCTGGATCTGCCGTTGAAGCCGGTGCGGTGCTTGATGTCCGCAATGCAGGACGAGATCGTCACCGTCGAATCTGGCGAGGACCGACAGAGGCTCGATCGACACCGGGGCCAGCCGGTTGTTCCACAGATCGAGGCTCACGGAGACCTCCGGAACGCCATCGTTGATCGGACCCTCGGCAAGGCTCGATTCGGTGGCGACATTCGTCGCCGCGCCGTCGAACAGGAGCGTCTCGCCGGCCAGGGCTCCCGCCACGGTGGTCACCGCCCCGAGGTCCTCGTAATCGACCCAGACCAACGCCGCGGCATCCTCGGCCGCGGCTGGACTCCGGGCAACCACGACGGCAACTATGTCCCCGACAAAGCGAACCCGATCCCGGGCGAGGAGGGGTCTGTCCATGGCTGCAATCGCCGGGCCCACCCCGGTGTTCCCGG
This sequence comes from Acidimicrobiia bacterium, assembly GCA_035762545.1. Classification (GTDB taxonomy): domain Bacteria; phylum Actinomycetota; class Acidimicrobiia; order Spongiisociales; family ZC4RG35; genus JANQRA01. The sequence goes on along the minus strand of DASTOM010000027.1, from coordinate 94,445 downwards.
GCAGATCCTGCAGTTCGAGGTCTGACGCGGTGAAGACGCCGACCACCGAGTCGATCTTCTCCGCCTCTGCGGTGTCTATGGAGACGACCCTGGCGTGCGCGACCGGGCTACGGACGAACCAGGAGTGCAGCGTGGAGTCGTCGACCAGGTCGGCGAGGTAACGGCCGGTGCCGGTGACGAAACGCAGGTCGCGTTGGGTCGGGTCCACGATGAGCCGAAGGTAACGGCCCACCCCCGGACCATGCAAACGATTGCGCGCTGTCTCGCGTGCCAAGCGGCAGACGCGGTTGGCCCTCGCCCCTGGGGGCGGAGGGCCCTCATGGCTACAATCGTTTGTAGAGCGGCCGGGATCGAATCATTGTGAAGCAACGAGTGACACTCAGAGACGTTGCCCGAGCGGCAGGCGTCCATGTCTCGACTGCATCCCGCGCTCTCAACGAGGAGACCCGATCCGTGGTCCATCCCCAGACCACCGAACGCGTGCTCGCCGTTGCCGAAGAACTGGGATACACGCCCAACCCACTCGCCAAGGGGCTCCGGACCAACAAATCGATGACCATCGGCATGGTCATCTCGGACATCGAGAACCCGGTGTTCGGGCCGATAATCGCCGGGGTCGAGGCGACGGTGGGAAGGGAGGGTTACTCGACTCTGATCGCCGAGGCGATTGCACACGACCCGGCGGCGTTGACGCCTGTGATCGACGCCCTCGTCGACCGACGGGTCGACGGGATGGTGCTCGCCATGGCCACCAGGAGCGGGGAGAATGCGGCCCGTCTCAAGAGGCTCGGCGTGCCGGTGGTTCTGGTCAACCGAGCCGTCGACGACGTCGAGGTGGCCTCGATCGTTGGCGACGACCAGTTCGGGATCGGGCTCAGCGTCCAACACCTCGCCGGTCTCGGCCACGAGCTGATCGGACACCTGGCCGGGCCGATGGAGACGTCCACCGCCCTGGGGAGGTTGCAGGGCTATCACAAGCACATGGAGGAACTCGGTCTCGACCACCCTGACTCGGCGGTCGAATCGGCCGAGTGGTATCAGATCGAGCCCGGCTACAAGGCTGCCGGGGTGCTTCTCGACCGGAGACCGGATCTGACGGCACTGGTGGCGGCCAACGACCTCATTGCACTGGGGGCTTACCGTGCGATAAGGGAGCGTGGGCTCGAGGTGGGAGCAGACATCTCGGTCACGGGCTACAACGACATGATGCTCCTCGACATGATCCAGCCGTCGCTCACATCGATCCGGGTCCCGTACCGGGAGATGGGCTCCGAGGCGGCGGAGCTGCTGCTTCAGATGATGACGCACCCCGATCCCGAGTCGGAGCCACACGGAACGAAACGGCTCCGCCCCAGTCTCTCCGCCCGCGACTCCACTCAGCCGCCGCCGGCCTAGATCACCAGCCGGTCGAACCTCTCGATCATCTCCGCCACGACTTCGGAGGCGTCCCGGCCCCAGATCTCGTCGTTGAAGATCTCGACCTCGATCGGTCCTTCGTAGCCGGCGGCCACCACCGCCTCGGTGAATCTCCGAAACTCGATGACCCCATCGCCCATCATCCCCCGGCCCAACAGGATGTCCGGAAGCGGGTCGAGGTAGTCACATACCTGGTAGGAGAAGATGCGGGAGCCGGCACGACGAATCTGGGCCCAGATTTCGGGATCCCACCACAAATGGAACGTGTCGACAACCACACCGACTACCTCTGGGGGATGCTCCTCGGCGATGTCGAGGGCCTGGGCCATGGTCACCACGACCGAACGGTCTGCGGCGAACACCGGATGCAAAGGCTCGATGGCGAGACGCACCCCGAGCTCGGACGCCCGCGGGACGATTCGGGCAAGCCCCTCCACCACCTGCCGGCGCGAGCGGTCGAGGTCACCGCCGGCAATCCCGCCACAAACCAGGACCACCACGTCGGTGCCGAGCGTGACCGCCTCCTGTAGCGCCTCGAGATTGTCTGCGATGTTCGCTTCGAACTGCTCCTCGTTGTCGGCGGGAAAGAATCCCCCACGACACAGACTGGAGACCCGGAGCCCAGAAGCCATGACCGCATCCGCCGATTCCCTCAAACCGAACGTCGCGACCGGATCACGCCAGAGTCCGATCCATCCCAGCCCGGCATCCGCGCAAACCGACACCGCCTCGGCAACCCCGATCCGGTCGGTGGTCTTCTGGTTGAGGCTCAACCGGCCGTCGACCATGGCTACTCGACGCCGAGGAGCTCTGGGATGGCGCGGAGGCGTCGTGCGACCTCGTCCGGATTGGAGAAGAGACCGGCCCGGTCCGCCATCACGACCAGATCACCGAGATGTTCCGCCGACCGCATCGTCTGCTGGCCGTCGAGCATGTTGAACCCGTCGTGATGGCCGGAGAGATAGGCGAGGAAGACCAACCCGGTCTTGTAGTGATAAGTGGGCGTCGAGAAGATGTGACGGGAAAGAGCGAGGGTCGGGGCCAGCAGCGTCTCGTACCGCTCAGAGTCTCCTTCATCGAGGGCCTGGAGTGCGGCTGCCGCCACCGGGGCTATGCCATCGAATATCCCTAGCAATGCGTCGGAATGGTGGGACCCGTCACCCTGGATCAAAGCCGGGAAGTTGAAGTCGTCGCCGGTGTAGCACCTGACCCCATCGGGTAGTCGCCGCCGGAGCTCTAGCTCCAGATCCTCGTCGAGCATCGAGATCTTGATCCCGTCCACCTTGGCGGCGGCGTCACCGATGATCGAAAGCAGCGACTCCATCGCTGCGATCGGGTCGGTGCTCCCCCAGTAGCCGTCGAGTTGCGGATCGAACATCGGGCCGAGCCAGTGCAGGATCACCGGTTTGCTGACCTCCCCGAGGATCCTGGCGTACACCCGCGCATAGTCACTCGGGCCGGTGGCCGTGGCGGCCAGTGCCCGGCTCGCCATCAGCACCACGCCCGAGCCGGTCCCCTCCACGAACTCCACCTGATCGAGGTAGGCCTCTTCGATCGTCTCGAGGGTGTGGTCGGGGCCGCTGAGATCGTCCGTGGTGACCCCGCTGCCGAGCAGGGCGCCCTCGGGTGCGTCAGCAGCTGACCGCCTGATCAACTCGCGCACCTGTTCGGAGGAGAGCCCCATCCCCCGCTGAGCCGTGTCCATGGCATCCGCGACACCGAAACCGAGCGACCAGAGATGGTGCCGGAAGGCGAGGGTGCTGTCCCAGTCGATCCGACTGGAGTCGTCTGCTCTGGCAACGACGTGAGCGGCGGCGTAGGCGACTCTGGTCCGGGGACGGAACCCGATCGGAGGCTCGATCGCCTCGATGGTGCCGAGCTCGTATTCGACGGGGCCGTCGGAGCTGAGAAGCCGCACCACACTCATGAGGCGAGATCGACCCAGCGTCTTTCCCGCCAGGACGTCATCGCGGCGTCGACCAGGTCGGAGCCACGCGCCGCCGATGCGAAATCCCAGGGGAAGGGCTCATCGTCGACGACGTGTCTGACGAATTGCTCCCACTGGAGCTTGAAACCGTTGTCGAACTGTTCGCCCGCCCTGACCTCGGTCCATTGGGATCGGAAGTCGTGTGGGTTGGGAATGTCGGGGTTCCAGACCGGCCGTGGCGTGTCGGACCGTGGTTGGACCTTGCAGTCGCGCAAGCCCGCGACTGCTGACCCTTCGACACCATCCACCTGGAAGATGACGAGATCATCCCGGTTGACACGGGTGACCCAAGACGAACTCACCTGGACGATCGCCCCGCTGGCGAGGGTCATCATCCCGTAGGCGGCGTCATCGGCCGTTGCCTGGTAGGGCTCACCGTCTTCATATCGGGTCGGTATGTGGGTGACGCCGAGGGCAGACACGGACTCGATCGGCCCGAAGAGGCCCTCGATCACGTATTGCCAGTGAGGGAACATGTCGAGGATGATCGAGCCTCCCTCCTCCGCTCGATAGTTCCAACTGGGCCTCTGTGCTGGCTGGTCGTGCCCCTCGAAGACCCAGTAGCCGAAGTCGATCCTGACATCGAGGATGCGACCGAAGAAGCCCTCGTCGATGAGACCTTTCAGTTTGAGAAGACCGGGAAGGAAGAGCTTGTCCTGTACGACACCGTTCTTGACTCCTGCGGATCGGGCTCGAGCGGCGAGGTCGTGGGCGACGTCGGCTGTCTCCGCCAGCGGCTTCTCGCAGTAGATCGTCTTCCCCGCCGAGATGGCGGCGATTGCCGCGTCGGCTCGGAGGTCGGTCCGCTGCGAATCGAAGTAGATGTCGACCTCGGGGTCGGCCAGGACCGACGTGAGATCCGTGGTCCATCGCTCCAAGGAGAACCGTCTGGCCAGTTCGGCGAGACGCTCTCTATTCCTTCCCACCAGTATCGGCTCGAGCATCACCTCGCCGTGGCTCGTCTCGACACCGCCCTGATCCCTGATCGCCATGATCGACCGCTCCAGGTGTTGAGAGCGGCCCATGCGCCCGGTCACCCCGTTCATGGCGATGGTGAGCGTGCGGTCTGCCATGTCAGTCCCAGTCCAGCCAGGCAGGCAGGCGGCCTTTCTCCCGGAGTGTCCCAACCAGACCGAGTGGGAAGAAGAGAAGAGCGAGCACCATCACCACACCCGTGATGGTCAGGTTGATCTCTGACGCCCCAAAGTAGGTGACGGAGAGCTCGTTGAGAGTCACCAGGAAGATGGCGCCGACGACCGGTCCTGCCACGGTGCCGCGACCGCCGATGATCGCCATCAGCACCATCTGGGCGGCCACGCTGATGAGGAAGAAGGCAGTAGGCCTGAGATATGCGAGCGAGTAGCCCCAGATCGCTCCGGCAACACCGGGGAAGAAGGCACTCAGAGCGAATGCCATCAGTTTGAACAAACGGGTGTGGATCCCAGCGACCTCGGCTTTGGTCTCGTCCTCGGCGATCGCTCTGAGGGCCAAACCCATCTTGGAGTGGGCGACGCGGTGTCCCAGCATCACCGCTAGGACAGCAGCAGCCAGCATCGCGTAATAGAAGGGAACCTTGACCCATTCCACCGGGAACGGTGGCAACGGGAGACTGAGCCCGTTGGAGCCACCGATGAACTCCCAATTGTCCATGAGGATGAACACGACGAGCAACATCGCGATGGTGGCCACGATGAAGGCAGGTCCTTTGGTCCGGAACGTGATCAACCCGGCCACGACCCCAAGGATGAGCGCCACCAGACCAGCCAGGGGTGCCGTCACAAATGGGGAGAGGTCGTTGTAGACCAGAAGGATGCCCGACACGTAGGCGCCGACCCCGAAGAACACGTTATGGCCGAGCGAGATGTAACCCGTGTATCCGCCGAGGATGTTCCAACTCGAGGTCAGAGCGATCCACATGAATACCACGATCCCCACCTGGAGGATGTAGTTGTAGGTGCCGAGGAACCGGGCCAATGGGAGGGTCAGGGCGAGGGCAAGCACGGCCACGGCGACGATCCACTTGCTCCGGTTCGGCTGCACCTCCATGTCGGCGGTCTCGGCGCGGGTGTCCTTCAGATCTGTCATCAGATCCGCCTCGTCTTACCGAACAGACCTTGGGGTCTGATGATCAGGGTGATGAACAGAGCAAGGAAGAACGTGAGCGGTGCCCATATCGGGCTGATCTCGGTGGTGACTATCGAACTAAGGACCGAAAGGACGAGTGCGGCGATCACCGCACCCTTGATGCTCCCCATCCCCCCGACCACGATCAGGGAAAGAAGGATGGCGATCCACTGCCAGTGGCGGAATGGGAAGAAGGGGAACAGAAAGCTGACCAGGGCCCCGGCCGCTCCGGCCACAGCCATCCCGATGCCGAATGAGAAGGTGGAGACCCCACGCACGTTGACCCCCACCAGTTGCGCAGCGTCACGGTTCTGCATGGTGGCCCGCACACCTGACCCGACCCTTGTCCACTTCAGGAAGGCCCACAACGCGATGAGGAGCGCTGCGCTGGCGATGCAGGCGAAAAACTGACCCTTGGGTATGAAGAATGGGCCCCACAGGAAAGCCTCGGTGGAGTACGGGGGGTTGGTCGTCCGGAAGATCCCGGTGAAGAAGTACGACATCAGACCCTCCACGATGAAAGCGAGACCGAATGTCAGTAGCACCGTCATCTCCCCGAACCGGTGTGAGCCTTCGAGACGGGGGAACAAGAGTCTGTGCAGACCCACCCCGAGCAGGAAGAAAACCGGGATGGCAAGAACCATCGAAAGGAACGGATCGAGAGTGATCCATTCGAACAGGTAGTAGGCGAAGTAGGCGCCGAGGATTATGAATGCGCCGTGGGCCAGGTTCACCACCCGCATCACACCGAACATCAATGTGAGCCCGGAAGCCATCAGGGCGTACACGCCCCCGAGCAACAGCCCCAGGATCACGACTTGGAGGAAGGCAGTCACTTCCCGTCCTCCGGAGCCATGCTCCCCAAGTAGAGGTCCCGAACCCTGGGGTCCTCGGCGATCGCCGCCGACTCGCCCTCGAATCGTTTGGTCCCGAGGTCGAGGACGAAGGCATGGTCTGCTAGCTCGAGACCACGACGGACGTTCTGTTCGACCATGAGGATCGTCACCCCGAGCTCGTCTGCGAGACGTCTGATCGTCTCGAAGACCTGGCGTGCCGCTTGCGGCGCCAGACCGAGACTGGGCTCGTCGACCATCATCAGCTTGGGCTCGACCATCAGTGCGCGACCAAGGGCGAGCAGCTGTTGCTCGCCGCCCGACATGCTCTGCGCCGCCTGGGACGCACGCTCAGCGAGGATCGGGAATATCTCCATCACCTGCTGAAGACGGCCGTTCAGCGTCGCCCTGTCACGGACGAGATACCCACCCATGACCAGGTTCTCCTTGACGCTCATGTCCGGGAACACGGTGCGGTCCTGGGGAACGAAGCAGATCCCGGCACCGAGAATCTGGTCGGGACGTTTCCCGCCGATCTGGGAGCCTTCGAACACCACCTCGCCGTCCCTCGGTTTCAGCAGACCGGAGATGACCTTGAGCATCGTCGACTTGCCGGCGCCGTTTGGCCCGATCACGCAGTACGACCGGCCCTGTTCAACCTCGATGGTGACATCGGTGAGGATGTCCGGACCGCTGCCATACCCGGCGCGGACCGAGTTGAGCTGGAGCAGCGCGGACATCAGGCCTCCCCCAGATAGGCATCCAGCACCCGCTTGTCCTCACGGACCGTCTCTGGGCTGTCCTGGATGAGGACCTGACCATGGGCCATCACCACGACCGAATCGGACAGGGTCATCACCACGTCCATGTTGTGCTCGACGATCAGGAACGTCGTACCCCGTGCGTTCACCTCGCGGATCCTGTCGATAAGCCGATCGAGCAGGGCCGGGTTCACTCCCCCGGCCGGCTCGTCCAGAAGAACGAGTTTGGGGTCCGCCATCAGCACTGAAGCGAACTCGAGGAGCTTGCGCTGACCATACGAAAGCTTCTTGGCAGGTTCATTCGCCAGCTTGTCGATCCCCACGAAGGCGAGGAGGTCCATGGCTTGCTCGCGTTCGGCAGGTGAGATACGACGCCCACCGAGACTTCGGAGACCGTTCGGCACCTCGGTGACCGCCATGTTCTCGAGGACCGTCATCTCACCGAGTTCACGCGTTATCTGGAAGGTCCGCCCCAGACCTTGTTTGGTGATCTTGTGCGGGCGCTGGTTGGTGATGTTCTTCCCATCGAGGGAGATCGACCCGGAGTCCGCCCGGACCACCCCACACACCGTGTCGAACGCAGTGGTCTTGCCTGCGCCGTTCGGGCCGATCAGAGCCGTGATCTTTCCCTTCTCGACCTGGAACGACGCCCCGTCCACAGCGACGATGCCGCCGTAGGTCTTGGTCACCGAGGCGAGTTCAAGCAGGGCCATGGTTCGATTCTGTCACTCTCGCCTCGTCGCTTGTCGAGTTCGGGGCCCCTGGGGGGCGAAGGGCCCCGAACTCTTCTATTGACGCCGTTGCTCTCTTTATCCGCCGAATGGGGGCTTGGGGTAGACCAGATCGGCAGTTCCCTCGAACTCACCCACCGGGTACACCAGGGCCAGAGTGTCGTCCTGCCACTGATTGACCAGGAAGGCTCGACCGTCGGGCAGACCCCGCTCGTCCCACACGAAGTCACCAACGATGGTGCGGACAGCGGTCTCGGGAGTCAGGTTGTGCAACCACTCGCTCATGGCGGCGTTGTCCGTGCCGCCGGTCCCGATGATGGCTTGCTCCATACCCTGACACACGGCGAAAGGAAGCGCCTCGTCTTCATCGGGGAGACGCCCGTATGCCGCTTCGAACCCGGAGATGAAGTCCTCGTTGCTGTAGGTCTCACCGGCGAGTGTCCCCTCCCAGTTGGCCTCACGGGCCCACACTGAGTGGATAACGACACCGTTGGAGGTCGCGCCGAGTTCCTCCTGGAACTCGGACTGTGCCCCCTGGGAGCTGTAGACGAGCTCGGCATCGTTGTAACCCACGGTCTCCAGTGCACGGAGCAACGAGATCGACTCATCGACGGACGCTGTCGTCATCACGATCATGTCGGGCTGGGTTGCGGCGATGGAGTTGGCCAGTGTCAGCCAGTCAGTGAAGCCGACAGGCCACTGCTGATCGAACACGACTTCCATGCCCATCTCGGCCGCGTAGCCGGGAGCCAGGCTCACCGTCTCGTCCGAGTCCGGGAAGCTGACCTCGCCACCGAGGAAGCCGTTGGCAATGGCACCTGCGAAGAAGTCGTCGGCCGAAACGACCGCCATGGTTTCCATCGGCTCGGTGATGATTCCCTGTTCGGTGTAGTAGTTGACCAGGTCGACCATCGAGGACCCGGTCGCCTCGGCGGGCAGCTGCTGGAAGTAGAAGATGTTCTCGTAGCCACGCTCCCAGATCCGAAGGGCACCTGATGAGGGCATCGGATAGACCATCCCGTTCTGCTCGGCAATGGTCGACGCCGGGTAGCCGAGGAGGCTGGAGAAGGTGCCAAACAGTACGTCGGCGCCGTCGACGGTGATGAAGCGCTCGGTCTGAGTCACCACCACTTCGGTGTCGGACCGGTTGTCCTCTACGAGGAGCTCGACGGGTCGGCCCAGTAGACCGCCACGTGCGTTGATCTCATCGACACAGAACTGATAGCCGTCCTGGTGCTTGGAGCCCACGCCGGAGAACTCACCCGTCAGCGGTAGGGAGGTCGCAAAGACGATCGGGTCGCCCGCGGGCTCCTCGCCTCCGCCCTCGGTGGTGTCGGTGCTCCCCTCGGTGGTGTCGGTGCCTCCATCGGCGGTGGTATCGGTGCCACCATCGGCCGTCGTGTCGGAGCCTTCGTCACCGTCCCCACACGCTGCCAGCACCATGGCCAGCACCGCGATCAATGCCAGTAGTCGTTTCATACGTTCTTCCTCCTCGTCGGCCAGTGTCCACGACACTACGCCGGGTCCGGCCCGGGCGGACAATACGACCCTGCAACCGATTGCGCAACCGATTGTATGGGTTTTCTGTCGACAGCCCCGGGACCATTTCGGGCCGGTACGCTCGCCCATGTCGAGAGGAGACAGATGACCGAGACAGCCAGGCTCGAGGAGTGGTCTGAGACCTACCGGGTCGCATGGGAAACGGCCGACGCCGAGTTGGCGGCTTCCCTGTTCGCCGAGAACGGCACCTACCGCAACGACATCTATCAGGACGAGCCCAACCAGGGACGAGCCGGTGTCATCGGGTACTGGTCGGGGGTGACTGCGGTCCAGTCAGACGTGACTGTTCGCATGGGAAAGCCATATGTCGACGGAGACCGGGCGGTCGTGGAGTTCTGGACCACGATGCGGATCAACGACGACCCGGTGACCCTCGCGGGTGCCCTCCTCCTCGACTTCGACGACGACGGCCTGTGCACCGCCCTCCGCGAGTACTACAACTTCGTCGAGGGATATCGCGAACCGCCTCCCGGATGGGGGTCATGACCTCGCGCTGACCGTGACCTAGAGGGCTCGTTCAGTCTCCCAAAGCCTTCTCGAGGAAGGCGACGACTCTGGCCTCCCATTCGGCCGGAGCCGTGGCCAGCGCTCCGACATGGCCCGAACCGACGACCTCCCACACAATCACGTTGTCCGCATCCGCGGCGATGTGATCGGCGGCATGGGCCTCGTCCGCCGTGGCCTCACCGACTATCAGGAGGACTGGCCGTGGTGAGGCCGCCTGGGCCGATTCCCGGAGAGACGCCGGTATGGCAGGCGACGCCAGGACGGACGTGAATCGATACTGCACCCATTCGAGAGCTTCCTGAACGGATCCCCGCCACCCGTAGACCTCGCTGAGCCAGCGCTTGTCTTCGTGGGTCCGGGCCGTCGCTCCCTCGGCCACCACGGCATCGATTCGTCTGTCGGCGGCAATGGCTCCTATCGCCTCCTCCCCGCCCATGGAAAGGCCGATGACCCCGATCCGGTGAGGATCGACGTCCGGGAGGCTCTGAAGAAACGTCACCGCCGCCGCTATGTCGGCATCCCCATTCCAGCCAAAGTCCATGGCGCGGCCGCCGCTGCGCCCATGCCCCCTGGCGTCGGTCATCAGGACGCCGAACCCATGTTCTGCCAGGACAGTCGCGTGATCCATCGTCGCCGCCGAATTGGAGCCGGACCCGTGCCGAAGCACCACCGCCGCGCCATTGCTGGAAGGGAGGTACCAGGCGGCGAGCTCGACACCGTCAGTCGTCGGGAAGACGACCTCGACGGCGTCGAGCCCGACGTCGCTTGGGGTGAGGTCGAGAGGTGTCGGCGGGACGACCGTGGCGATGAGAGCGGGTGACAGAGTCCAGACCATCACGGCTACACCGATCCAGATCAGCGGCAGCACCAGCCATCTGACGAGAGGTCTGCGATCACGGACGATTCGCCCCGATCCCACTGCCAGCAGAGTCGTGCCTATCACCAGTGAAGTCAGGCCAAGAATCGTCGGCCAGGAGAGGCCTGTAACCAGGAGCCAGCGCATGCCCACTCCGACGCCAATGGTCAACGCAGCCGTGCCCAAGAGAACCATGCCGACGGCACCCCACATCGATCGGGAAGGTCGGGACGGTTCGGCTCGATCTACCGGGCCGAGACCCAGGACCGGTGTCTCAGTGCTCATTCAGTCGACCGCCAGATGCTCTCTGGCAGACGAGGTCAACGCCAGGCCGATGATGGCCAACGAGCCTGTGATCAGGAGCGGGTGCATGACCGGATGAAACGGGACGAGGAACAGCTCGATGATCTCGAAGACGAGAAGAATCGAGCCGATTGCGACCGCCCCTATCCACGGCCAGCGGAACCCGACGCCGTGCTCGATTGCACGAGCCCAACCCCAACGCCAGTCGAGAACGAGGCCAACCGAGGTCAGGACGCTCGCGATGGCGATCCCGAGCAAGAACAGCCCGGGAAGGACGTAGTCGTCGATGGGAGTTCGCTCGAGGTAGCTGGTGGGCATGCCGAGCGGTTCAGTCGGATCGGCCACCATGGCGACGCCGCCCTGAATCGCTCCGACGGTCAGGACACCAAGCAGTACGACGAGCGAGATGATCGTGCCTGGCAGATGTCGGGACCTTCGTTGCACAGAGGCCCCTGGGTGGGAAGCAGTAGACAACTTCAACTCCTTTCACTCCGAATGCTGCGTCAGGGGCGGCGAGGCGAGCCAGAGGCGGAATGCCCGTTTCGTCGGGACGATGCGAGGCATCGGCCTCGGCAAAGGTGACTTTTGGCCCTTGGCCCCCCGGGTACCGGCCCTGTCCAATGGTGATGAAGGCAGGAGGTCGAAATGACAACGACTCAGTTCGACGTCAGCCCCGAGCTGAAGACGGCGGGGCGACGGTTCGGTTACGCCATTGCGGTTCTGGTGAACCTCGTGATGCTCTTCGTCACGAACAACATCTTGGAATGGGGATGGCTCCCCTTCCTCACCGAGGACTTCACCCTGGTCATCCCGTGGATCAACTTCTCATTGGTGGCTTCGATCATCGCCAATCTGATCTACCAGTTCGACGACGAGCCCGTGATAAAGGCGGGCGGCCAGCTCGTGGTCAACTCCATCTCGATCTTCGTCACGTACCAGATCCTCAGTGTCTTCCCATTCGACTTCTCCAACTACGACTTCAACTGGGAGATCGCCACGAGGGTCGTCCTGATCCTGGCGATGGTTGGAGCCGGCATCGGCGCGTTCGCCGAGGCAGTCAAGCTGCTCGAGGCGACACGAAAAACTGAAAGGAGGTAACCGATGCCTGTTGCATCTGAGTCGACGTCGGAGACGACTCCGGCTCGGACCGAAGAGACGAGACATCTCTACCGCAGCAACGAGCAGAGAGTCATCGCAGGAGTCTGTGGTGGCCTCGGCGAGTACTTTGCGGTGGACCCCGTCTGGTTTCGATTGGGGTTCGTCGTCCTCGCCCTCGCTGGCGGGTCCGGCGTACTCATCTATCTGCTGATGTGGCTGATCCTTCAGCCACGACCCGACGGGTACGCCCCGCCGGCGAACCCCGGGCGCAAGCAGGTGCCGGGGGCAGCGATCCTCGGCCTTGTCTTCATGGTCGTCGGCACGGTCGCGTTGGTGAACACCATCGCTCCCTGGATGGGCCAGTACGTATGGCCCGTGATCCTGGTGGCCGGAGGCCTGGCCCTATTGCTGGGAGGTCTGAACCATGACTCTCACTGAGAAGCCAACGACCGTCGAGACACCCGTCCAGCCCAGGCGCCATCCGGTGGCGCAACTCGTCGCCGGCGGAGTCATCCTGATCATCGGGATCCTGTGGCTGGTGGAGCGTCTCGGATGGGTGGACCTGTCGGTCACGGCCGTGCTGGGCATCGCCACCATGGTCACGGGAATCGCGTTGATGATCCTGGCGCGAGAGAGCGCCCACGTCGGGCTGATCATCCTGGGCACTGTCCTGGGTCTTTTCGCCACCCTGACCGCCCTTGCTCCATTCGAGGGGTTCCAGGGCGGGATCGGCGACAGGACGATCGTCATCGACAGCGTCGACGAGATCAGTGCCGACTACAACCTCGCCATGGGCAAGCTGGTGATCGACCTGAGCAACCTCGACCTGGACCAGATGGCCCGGCTCGACGCGAGCGTCGGGACCGGCGAGCTCATCGTCGAGGTCCCCGACGGACTCGATGTGGCGGTCGAAGCGAGGGCTGGCGCAGGCCAGATCGCGATCTTCGACCAGGTCATCGATGGGGTCGGTGTCGAGAACAGCTACGAGACACCCGGATACGACGATGCGTCGGCTCGACTGCATCTCGATCTGGAAGTGTTCACCGGCAGAGTGGAGGTCCGCAATGGATGAGCGTTTTCATTTCGCAACATTCGCTTGGGGTCTGGTGCTCACCATTGCCGGCGCGGCAATCACCGCCGTCGGTTTCGGATGGTGGGAGATGGCCAGTCTGAATCTGGCCTACCTGGCACCCATCGTGGTGATACTCGTCGGTGCCGTGATCACATTCGGCGCTTTGACGACCCGGTCTGGTCCCACCGACCGGAGCGAACACGTCTGAGGGAATGACAATGAGGCCCCGGACCGCCAAGGGCCGGGGCCTCACGACGATCGGAACCATATGAACAACACAACCCACGGAGCGAAAGTCCTGGTGTCCGCGGGGTCTAAGCATGGCTCCACCGCCGAGATCGCGTCTCGCATCGCGACTCGATTGGCCGTATCAGGCATGCAGGCGGAGACGATCGACCCCGAAGACGTCGGAGACCTCACCGAATACGAAGCCTTCGTCATCGGGAGCGCGGTCTATGCCGGTCACTGGACGAAACCCGCCAGGTCACTTGCACTCAGGATCGGAGACGAGAAGGGCGACAGGCCCGTCTGGCTCTTCTCCAGCGGGCCCATCGGTGATCCACCCAAGCCCGAAGAAGACCCGGTCGACGTGGCTCAAGTGTCAGAGGCAACGAATCCCGAGGATCACAAGATCTTCTCCGGAAAGGTGGACAAGAGCGTCCTCAGCTTCGGAGAGCGGGCGATACTCGTCGCTGTGAAGGCCTCCGAGGGCGACTTCCGGGACTGGACCGAGATCGAGGCTTGGGCCGACGGGATCGCAGAGGCACTGACCTCACAGCGGGTGGCCGCCCAAGAACATTCGAACGAAAGGATCGGAGCGAAATGACCGAAGAGCAGCAGGCCAGCGACTTCCAGAAATGGGTCGACGAGGCCGAAGCCGCCCTCAACCGCACCACGGAGGCTTTGCGCGCCGCATGGGAAGGGACCAAGGGCTCGCGTATGAAGACCCTCGAGGCCGCCAAGGAGGCAGCGGCCCAGTTGGGCAAGGCGATCGATGAGGGGCTGGTGGCGGCGCGCGACACATGGAGCGCACGGTCCGAGCCCACCACCGAAGAGGTCGCATCCGAAGAGGAGTGACCCCCGGCGGGGTCTAGTCACCGCGACCCAGGGCGGTAGACGTCGCTCAGCGGTGTCTACAGCCCTGGGTCGCGGATTTCTGGCTAGGGGAGACGTCCCGACCAGAGAAGGGAGCCCAGGCCGGCGAGACAGAGCACGGCCATGGCGGCGCCGGCGAACCAGTCGGTGATCTCCACCTGCTCACGCTCGACGGTGACCGACTGCCCCAGACTCTCGTAGACCTGGCTCAGCTGATCGGCCGTGGCTGCGGTCATCGCCTGACCATCGGTCTGATGAGCCAACTGTTCGAGGGCGGCCTCGTTCACAGGGACCGGCACCGTTCCCGCAATCGGATCATCGATGGTGCCCGAATCAGTCCCGAAGGCGATCGTGTGGACCGGGATCCCGGCGGCTCGGGCAGCAGAAGCGGCCTCGTCGTTGGGCCGGCCCATCGTGTTGTCGCCGTCGGAGAGAAGCACGATCGTCCCCACCGACTCCTCGGAGACCGCATCGTCCTGGGTAACGAGGTTGCTCTCGATCGCGTCGATCCCCAGGAAGACGGCCTCCCCTATGGCGGTGCCCTCTCCGAGGTTGTCGAGGGTGACCGCCCGGTCGATGACACCACGGACGGCGTCTAGCTTCGTCGTGGGGGCTATCAGCTGCCGGGCGTTGCCGTCGAAGATCACGACCCCCACCGCCACGCCTTCCGGAACCGAATCGAGGAACACACCCGCGGCCTCACGTGCGGCGTCCACCCGGCTCGGCGACACATCGGTCGCCTCCATGGAGATCGACGTGTCGATGGCCAGCACGACGAGTTTCGAATCGGACATGACCTCCCCGGCGATCACCGGCTTGGCGAACCCGAGCGTGGCCACGACGACCGCAACGATCAGACCGAAGGCGGTCAGATGGCGTCTCCAGCCCGATCTATCCGGGGCCACCTTGTCCAGCATCCCAACTGTGGTGAAGCGAAGTGCGTACTTCCGCCGCCTCGCTGCCAGCAGCAGATAGCCGATGGTCAGAGCGAGAGGCAGCAGGAGAAGCGCCAGACGCCCGGGGACGAGGAATGAGAGGTTTTCCATCAGGCCGACCTCCTCGCCGACATGAGCCGCGTCTTGCGACTCGAAACGAAGCGGACGAAATCGAGCACCCAGTCGCCGTCGGTGCGCAGGACCAGATGATCCGCCCCTGCCCGCTTGAGCGCCGACGCCACATCGGCCCGACGCTCCTCAGACACTCGGGCATAGGCGTCGCGAACCGAGTCGCTACCGGTGTCGAGCAGACGCCGTTCACCGGTCTCGGGATCCACGACGGCGACGAGACCGACGTCGGGGATGTCGATCTCCCTCGGGTCGATGACTTCGACGGCGATCACCTCGTGACGGGAGGCGAGACGCCGCAGCGCCCGCTCCCAACCGTCCTCGCCGAGGAAGTCGGAAATGACCACGACCATCCCCCGGCGGGTCGCCGAACGAGCCACGAGGTCGAGTGACCCGGCAAGGTCACCTGTCACACCCTCGAGTGGCTCGGTGCGAAGCCCGGTGAGAACGGCGGCGGTATGTGCCGACCCTCCCCGTGCCGGGAAGACCTGTGGTCGGGACTTGCCCTCAGCCACAGTCGTCTTTACTGCACCGACCCGATTGCCGCCTGTGGAGGCCAGCAAGCCGAATGCGCCGGCGACCGACCAGGCGATCTCGTGCTTCGACGTGAGACCCGTGCCGAACCCGAGGCTGGACGACGAGTCGAGCACGATCCACACGTCCAACTCGTGGTCGGCGATCATGTCGCGCACATGTGGCTCGTGGTTGCGGGCGGTCACCGCCCAGTCGATGTGCCGGGGGTCGTCTCCGGGCACATATGGTCTCGCCTCACCTCGCTCTGAGCCGTGGCCGGGAAAGAGGCCTCCGTAGTCACCTGAGAGGAGACCGTCGAGCCTCTGCATCACGGTGAGTCGGAGTCGCTCCACCGGGACCTGGGAAGGCGGAGTCACCCCAGCGCCACGCGGGATCGGCTGCACGCCCGAAGGTGGACGGTTCTTTCGTGAGAACATCAGCCCACCAGAGACGAACGGCTGCCCATGAGCTGCGATGTCGAAAGCCGGGGCGCCACGACCGTGGTCAGGACCTCGACGAGTACATCGTCGACCGAGACGCCATCGGCGACAGCGTCGAAGGACAACACGAGACGATGGTTGAGCACGTCGTAGGCGATGTCGTACACGTCCTGGGGAAGGACGTGGTCGCGACCACGCAACAAGGCGAGGGCCTTGCCGGCGCTGATCAGACCGATACTGGCGCGGGGGCTGGCTCCGTAGGCGAGCAGGCCTTCGATGTCGACCTTGTGCTCGGAAGGGTGACGGGTGGCGAGAACGAGCCTGATGGCGTAGTCCTGCACCGCGGCGTCGACATACACCTCGTTGGCTGCCCGTTGCAGACCGGCCACGTCCTCGGTGGACAGAATCGGACTGGGTGCCGGAACATGCCCGGCCGACCGCTCGACGATGGTGTGCTCCTCTGCGGCGGTCGGATAGTCGACCGGGATGCGCATGAGAAAGCGGTCGCGCTGCGCCTCGGGCAGGGGGTAGACACCCTCCGACTCGATCGGGTTCTGGGTGGCGAGCACCAGGAAGGGAGCCGGGAGCTCGTACGTCGTCCCGCCGACCGAGATCTGGCGCTCGGCCATCACCTCGAGAAGAGCGGACTGGACCTTCGCCGGGGCGCGGTTGATCTCGTCGGCCAACACGAAGTTGGCGAAGACCGGCCCGAGCTCGACGTCGAAGGACTCCGTCGAAGGCCGGTAGATCCGGGTGCCCACGATGTCGGACGGAAGAAGGTCGGGGGTGAACTGGATCCTGGTGAAGGTGCCGCCAAGCGCCTTGGCCAGGGTCGAGACGGTGAGCGTCTTGCCC
The DNA here is from genome assembly GCA_035762545.1 of Acidimicrobiia bacterium. Classification (GTDB taxonomy): domain Bacteria; phylum Actinomycetota; class Acidimicrobiia; order Spongiisociales; family ZC4RG35; genus JANQRA01. The sequence goes on along the minus strand of DASTOM010000027.1, from coordinate 77,230 downwards.
AAGCCGGGAACGCCTTCGAGGAGACAGTGCCCACCGGCGAGGAGGGCCACGAGCACCCGCTCGAGCACCCGCTCCTGGCCGACGATCACCCGTTGCAGCTCGGCGCTCACCTCACGTAGCTGAGTGGCGTGGAGCCCGTGGCTGTCGAAAATGGTCGTTGTGGTTTCTTGGGTCATGATCCTTGTCCTTCGCCCGTCTCGGGTACGCCGAGCAGACCTTCGAAGAGCTCCTGGAGCTCGGGGGGGATGTCCGAGAGGCCGAACAGCTCGTCCAGCATGTCCTCCAGCCCGGGAAGGCCCTGCGGGCCATTGGGGTCGTCGAGGTTGAAGAGGTCGTCGAGTCCGGGGAGGAGATCCTCCAGCCCGGGAATCAGCGAATCCATTGGGCCACTGTCGGGGGCCGGGACGGTCGGAGCGTCGACGCCACCGGCGGCCTCGACCTCAGAGATCAGGTCGTCGAAGTCCTCGACCGGGACCGCGAAGCCAACGCCGTCGTTGCCACCCGACATCGAGGCGATGGCGGTGTTGATCCCGATGACTTTGGCCTCGGCATCCGCCAGGGGCCCGCCAGAGTTGCCCGGGTTGATCGGTGCGTCTGTCTGGATCAGCCCGGTGAGGAGACCGACCGGAGTCTCGAGCTCGCGGTCGAGGCCGGAGATGATGCCTGCGGTGACCGACTGCTGGAATCCGAACGGGCTGCCCAGGGCGATCGCCGGCTCACCGACTTCGACGGTCCCGGGCTCGGCGATGGTGGCCGCAGTCAGGTCGGTGGCGTCGTCGAGGGCGACCACAGCCAGGTCACGCTCGGGAGCACGGCCCACGACCCGTCCGTTGAAGGTGCGGTCGTCGGCCGTCTTGATGGTGACCTCGTCGGAGAACGAGACGACGTGGTGTGCGGTGAGAACCAGGCCAGACGTGTCGTAGATGACACCGGAGCCGACGCCGCCGCCGGCGTCGAGACCACCGAGGATCTCGATGTGAACCACTGCTGGGCCCAGCGCCTCGGCTACCGCTCCGGGGCTTCCCGCCTCGGCTTCGGTCGCGGCAACCGTCGGGGTGGTGCCTTCAGCGGTGTCACGCTGCCAGAACCAGATCCCACCGGCGAGCAGTACGACGACAACAGAGACGACCCCTACCGCGTACCAGGGAGGGCGACCCTTGTCGTCGGCCGGGGCGGGGTCGTGTGGTGCCGGTGGCACCGGGGCAGCCGGTTCGAGGATGCGGGTGTCCGCAGGGTCGGGCGTGTCACCGACGGGAGGTGACGCGGGAAGATCGCGCCATGAGCGACGCTTGGGTCGCGATGAGGGCGGCCGGGAGTCGAGTTGGGTCAACGGAAAACCTCCAGTTGGGTGCTGAACGACGGGAACGTATGGCGGCTGCTTTAAAAGCGCTGTCAAACAGTCGCCAGAGATTCCGCCCAAGGGTGGCTCAGAGGGTGGATCCCGTCGGCGGCGATGATCGTTTCAGGATCGGCCGTGTCATCGAGGGGGATCCACAGGGCGAACGTGGAGCCACCACCCTCCTCGGAATCGATGGTCACCTGCCCTGCCTGGGCCTCTGCGAGCTGTCGAGCGATGGCCATGCCCAGCCCCGACCCCTCGCGTCGGTCGCGATCGTGCGGGCCCTGCCAACCCCGCTCGAAGACCCGAGCATGGTCACGCGGGGCCAGACCCGGTCCCTGGTCGGTGACCGAGAGCCATGCCCAATCGCCCTGCTTCCCCCAGTCGAGCCCCACCACCGACCCCTTCGGGGCAAAGCGCATCGCGTTGGTCATGAAGTTGCCGACCACCGTGCGGATCGCGGCAGCATCGACCTTGTCGACTATCAGCGGACCGGCGTCGGACAAACGTACGAACACGCCACGTGCGCTCCCCGGTCCGACGTGTTCCACAGCTACTGCCTCGGCCACGACAGCCAGATCGACAGGCTCTCCTGCCTCTTCTACAGCCAATTGACCGTGGCCGGCGAGGTCTTCGACGGTTCGGGACATCCGCAGTACGGCCCGTTGGGCGGCGTCGATGTAACGATCGGGATCGGCACCAGAACCGGCGAGTTCGAGGTTCGTTCCCATGACGGCGAGGGGGGTCCTCAGCTCGTGGGCGATCTCCTGCAGATGAGACTGGCGCTCTGCGTTTGCGACACGGACCTGGGTCCGCGCCGTCTCGATCCTCCGATGCACCCTCCCCGCGATCAGCCAGGCCCCGACTGCTGCGACGGCGAGCACGATGGCCGGCGCCAGCAGACCCCAGTCGGCGATCGCCGATCTCGCCAATTCAATCTCGGCGACACCGTCGGCAACCACGACCAGTGCCAGGTCGTCGCCGATCCGGGCCAGACCGGCGTCGGCGGCGGCGCCGTCGGCAGGCCCTAGGTTCCCCAGGAGGATGGCCGATACCGCGACGGAGACCAGCGCCATGAGCAGAACCGGCGACAGGATCAGCAGAGCCAGGCGGAACCTTGCTAGCGAGTGAGCCGGCTCGATCATGCGGCGCTGCGGAGGGCGTAGCCCCGACCCGGCAGGGTCACTATGGGCTGGCCCCCACCGGCCTCGGCCAGCTTGCGGCGGAGGTTGGAGAGGGTCTGGCGGACAGTGTTGGTGAACGGGTCGGCATGCTCGTCCCAGACATGCTCGAGCAGACGCTCGGCGCTGTGCACTTCCTCGGGGTGGAGGAGGAACCACCTGAGCAGAGCGAACTCCTTGTTGCTGAGGGCGACCGGCCGGCCGTGCACGGTCACTTCGTAACGCGCGGTGTCCATGTCGATCCCGGCGTAGGAGACGATCGAGCTCCCAGCGACTGTGTCCCTGCGGAGCAATGCGCGTATCCGTGCGTTCAACTCGCCCAGTGAGAAGGGCTTGACGAGGTAGTCGTCGGCACCGAGGTCGAGGCCACGGATCCGGTCCTCCACCGCACCACGGGCGGTGAGCATGATGACCTTCGGAGACACACCGCTGTCGGAGCCGAAGGTGGGGCCGGCGGCGAGAGGTGACACGATGTCGAGCCCGTCTCCATCCGGCAGGTTGAGATCGAGGCAGATGAGGTCGTAGCTGTTCACCGACCCGAGACTCAGGGCAGTGGCCACATCAGCGGCGAGGTCGATCGCATAGCCGTCCTGACGGAGACTGTCGGAGATGGCGGAGGCGAGGTCCCGCTCGTCCTCGACGAGGAGGATCCTCATCGGTCACTTCGCTGTCGGAAGGTGGAAAGGAGAATGTTGAGTTGTGACGACATGACTGAACAGGACCTATCAGAGTCGTTGATTCAGACGTCTACAAGGGGGTCGTCAGTTCCCGACGGAACACCGTTTGGGACTCAGGTTCGGGAGCGCACCTCATCGAGGTCGACCACCCGCCCGGTGGTCGCACTCTCGACGATCCCCTCGAGGATCACCGTGGCCTCGAGACCTTCGGGGCCACCGGTCTCGGGTGTGGTCCCGTTTCGGATGTTGGCGGCGAACTCCTCGAGTTCGTCCCGAACTGTGTCGAGGGTCTCGACTTCGTGCTCGATCCGGTCCTTCGAACCGGACTCTTGGGTGAAGAAGAGGTCGCCGTCATTTTCGTTCCAGGCGGCGCCTTCGGTGCCCCAGACCGCGGTGCGAGCGATGTCGGGGATGACCATCGCTGTCCCCAGAAAAGCGAGCGGACCGTCATGGAACTCGATGGTGGCGGTGGTGACGTCGTCGAGATCACCGACGGCGATGATCTTCTTGCTGAACGCAGCCACCCGCGCCGCCTTGCCCAGGAGGTAGTTCAGGTTGTCGGCCATGTGCACGCCGAGCCCGGTCATCCCACCGGCCGGGCTCTCCTCAGGAGTGCCGCGCCAGCCGCCGCGGGGATTGAGGCCTTTCGGATACGACAGGTTCGCCTCGGCGTAGTGAATCATCCCGAGCTCGCCTGAATCGACCATCTGCTTGAGACGTCGGTTCGCCGGCTGCCGGCGCCGGTTGTGCCCGACCTGAAGGATGACACCCGCCTCCTCCGCCGCAGCGATGGCGCGCTTGCCCTCGGCGACGCTCAGAGTGAATGGTTTGTCGACGAACACGTGCTTGCCGGCGCTGGCCACTTCGACGACCAGGTCGGCATGGGTCGAATGAGGGGTAGCGAGAAGGACAGCCTCGACTGCGTCATCGGAGAGGAGCGCGTCCAGGGATTCCGCGGCTACCGCACCATGGGCCGCGGCGAAATCCTCACAGGCCTTCGGGGTGCGGGCGAAGCAGGAGACCACGTCGAGACCACCCTCCTTCGCCTTGCTCGCCAGGGTTCCACCCCACCACCCAAGACCTACCGAAGCGACACGAACAGGCTCCATTCGACTCCCACTTTCTCACTCGCAGAGCTCGCACACCGAGTTTCCCGGGGTACGAGATGGCTTCCCTTGACCATATTCGTGATAGTCGGTATTTTACAAAGTGCAGGAAGAGCTTCCTTCTTCTTGCCTCTGTGACGAGTCCAGGACAGCCGAGAGGTACCGGGACGGGAGGAGATCAAGTGCAATCACCATTGGACTGGCTACGCAATCGCGGGACGGGAGGAGGGGTGAGCGGCGCTCGGATCACGCGTCTACTCGCTCTACTTCTCGTAATGGCAATGGTCGCCGCAGCATGTGCCGGCGATGACAGTACGGATACCACCGAAGGTGACGACGGAGGTGGATCCGATACGACGGCCGACGGCGGTGGCGGTGATGGGGAAGGGGTCGAGCTCCTGGTATGGGTGACCCGCCCCTACTACATCCCGCCCGACGAGTTCGCCAGCTTCACGGAGGAGACTGGTGTAACGGTCACGTACGACGTTCAGTCGAACGACGACATCCTCCAGCAACTGCTGACGAGGGTCGACGCCGGACAACCTCTACCCGACGTCCTGGGCGCCGAGGACGCCTTCCTCATCGAGAACTACGTCGAGGCCGGGCTGATCGAGTCACATGACGAGATCGCAGCCACCTGGGAAGCCGAGGCCCCCGAGCAGTACGAGCTGCTGTTCCCCCTCGCCTGGGACGAGACCTCGATCGACGGAACCAAGTACGGACTCTCCGTGACCGCCAACTTCGACGTCCTGTACTACGACCCCGAGTGGCTCGCCGAGGCCGGGGTCACCGTTCCGTTCGAGTCCCTCGACGCTGTCCTGGATGGACTTCGTGCCATGAAGGCCAGCCGACCCGACTCGATCCCGTTCACGGTGCAGGCCATCGCCGGCGAGGGTGTGACGACCCTGAAGACGGTGCTCGCCGCGGCCGGCGCTCCGTTCGACGGTGCGGTGCCCGATCTCGAGTCCGAGGGAGGTATCTACACGATCAACTGGTTCCTCCAGGCGGCCGCCGAGGGACTGCTGCCCCCCGAGGCCATCGCCTGGGGTGAAGACGAGTCGCGCGGCGCTTTCGTGTCTCGTGCTGCAGGGATGATCCTCGACGGGTTCACCACGGCGGGAGACTTCAATGAAGCCACGGACTTCGCCTATCCGGATCAGTGGGACCTGACCCCGGTTCCGTTGTCGAGGTCCGGTGGGGGCGACGACGGTGTCGCACTGTCGGCTGCTCGCACCTGGGCGGTCCTCGCCGGAACCGAGCACCCCGACGAGGCGGCACTCGTGCTGCGGTACATCGCCGAGACGGACAACCTGATCGAAGCGGCCGGTAACGGTTCGGTCCCGATGCGGCAGACCGAGGCCTTCGAGAGCCCGGAGCTGCTGGAGATCTGGCCGTTCTTCAACGACGACCTGAAGGCCGCCTACCTGGGTAGCTCGCCGACCCCCGCCGGGCCCAACGCCGGTGAGGTCGAGGGCATCCTCGAGCAGATGTTCGGTGAGATCGTGGTCGGTACCGACAAGACCGCAGAGGAGCTCGCCGCCGAGTATCAGGCTCTGCTCGACGAAGCCTGATCCAAGACCAGGTGCTAGCTGACACCAAGCACCAACGCGCCGTAGAAGGCTCCCGCACCGCACCGGTGTGGGAGCCTTCTGGCAATATCCGGGCCACTTACGGAGTGGTCATTTGACCGTCACGGACGCACTGGCTGAGAAGAACTTCAAGGGACGCCGGCGCTGGTGGCAGCGCAAGGACAAGCCGCCTGAACGTGGCGACCAGTTCCTGATCGGCCAGAGCAGGGCGACGCCTTATCTCTTCTCACTGCCTTCGATCATCCTTGTAGCGGCGATCCTCGGCTTTCCTGTCCTCTACGGGGTGTGGCAGAGCCTCTATCGAAGGGAGCGGCTCGCCTCTCCCCTCGAGTATGTCGGATTCCAGAACTACGTCGACATGTTCTCGTCGGCTGACTTCTGGCATTCGATGAACCGGACTGCGGTCTTCGTCGGAGGCTCGCTCGTCATCGGAACCGCCCTCGGCCTGTTCTTCTCATTCGCCCTGTTCCGTGTGGTGGAGCGTCTCCGCTTCCTCCGAGCGGTGACGGTGGCGCCCTACATCATCTCCAACGTGGCCGCCGCCGTCATGTTCCGGATCCTGTTCAACGGCCAATTCGGACTGGTCAACCAGGTCTTCGAATGGTTCGGCCTGGACGGTCCGGCGTGGCTGGCAAACCCGACACTGGCCATGCTGGTCGTGATCTTCACCCAGGTATGGACCGACCTGCCATTGACGATCCTCCTGCTCCTGGGTGGGCTCATGACGATCGATAAGTCCTATCTCGACGCCAGCCTGGTCGACGGGGCCACCGGATGGGCCCGTGCCCGGCACATCACCATCCCGCTCCTCGCCCCTCAGATCCTGATCAGCATCGTCTGGCTCAGCTACTCCACCCTCACCGGACTCGGTGTGGTACTCGCCCTCACCGGCGGTGGACCACTCAAAGCCACCCAGACCGTGGCCATGGAGATGTACACCGTCGCCTTCCGCAACCTCGAGTTCAACCAAGCCCTCGCCATCGCCACCTTCATCCTCATCCTCAACGCCCTGCTGACCCTCGGCTATGTCGGCATCGGACGGAAATACGACTACGAGCAATGACTGACCACCCAGGCCCACCCGACCCACCGTTCAGCGGTGCCACCGCACGGGCCGCCTCTGGAGTCGCGGCCGGCTCCCCTGAGCCGAAACGCCCCGGAGGGCCACGCGTCCGCAGGGTCCTGCGCCAGATCCTGCTCGCCCTCCCCCTCGTGCTCCTCGTCCTCTGGACCCTGTCGCCATTCCTGGTCACCCTCTCGGTCTCCTTCAAAGAACGCGCCGCCGTCTTCGCCGACCCCGGGCTCATCCCCACCGCGCCCAACCTCGACGCCTACCGCGAGGTCCTCTCCAGTGACAGCTTCACCAGCTCGTTCCTGAACAGCGTCATCGTCGGATTTGGCACCACCCTGCTCACCCTCGTCATCGGAGTCCCCGCCGCCTACGCCTTCGCCCGATTCAACTTCAGAGGCAGACACCTACTCCTCCTCTTCACCCTCCTCCCCCGACTCGTCCCCAGCCTCGGAATCATGGTCCCCATCTACCGCCTCGCCGTAGCCCTCGGCGTCCTCGACAGCAGGCTCACCCTCATCGTCGTCTACACCGGAATGCTCCTCCCACTCGCCGTCTGGCTCATGGTCGGATTCTTCCAACAGATCCCCAAAGAGATCGAAGAAGCGGCCAACGTCGACGGCGCCAGCCTCTGGGGCCGAATGCGGCACATCGTCGCCCCCCTCGCCGCCCCCGCCATGATCACAATCGGCGTCCTCGCCTTCCGCGAAGCATGGAACGAGTTCACCCTCGTCCTCGTCCTCACCTCCACCCCAGGCAAGAGAACACTCCCCTACGAGCTCTACCTCATGCAAGGCATCGAAGGCATCGCCAACTTCCCAGGCGAAGCAGCCTTCACCATCCTCACCGTCCTCCCCTTCATCCTCGTCTACACCCGCATCGAGAAATACGTCGTGGCAGGCCTCATCTCCGGCTCAGGTAAATGAGCCCCCGGCCACGAGTCGTCATCCCCGAATACCTCCCCGAAGAACAACTCGACCGGCTGCGAGAGGTGACCGACGTCGTCTACGACCCCGACCTGTATGCCGACAGAGACCGTCTGATCGAGGAGCTCACCGACGCCGAAGCGATCGTGGTGCGCAACCGGACCATCGTCGACGCCGACCTTCTCGAGGCCTCACCCCGCCTGATGGCTGTGGGGCGGCTCGGCGTCGGTCTCGACAACATCGACATGGACGCCGCCTCGTCGTCCGGTGTCGAGGTGTTCCCCGCCTATGGAGGCAATGCCGTTTCGGTGGCCGAGTACGTCCTCGGGGCGATGCTCCACCTGAGTCGTGGCATCTTCGGGATGACCGAGTCGATGCGCTCCGGCCACTGGCCGAGACAGGGACATGCCTTCGGCCGTGAGCTCAGCGGCAAGACCCTCGGCCTGGTCGGCTTTGGCTCCATCGCCCGCCACGTCGGGCGTCGCGCCGCCGCCTTCGACATGACGATCGTCGCCAGCGATCCCTTCATCGCCGAGGATGATCCGGCGTGGGCAGAGGCAACAAGGGCGGACCTGGATGAACTGTTGACGATCTCCGACTTCGTCAGTGTCCACGTGCCCCTGGGTCCTGATACGAGACACCTCATCGACGACCGTGGCCTGGCCCTCATGAAGGACGACGCGATCTTGATAAACACGAGTCGAGGTGGTGTCGTCGAGGAGACGGCCCTGGCGGCGGCACTTCGGGCTGGACGTCTCGGTGGAGCAGCCCTGGACGTGTTCGATCCGGAACCGCTCGATCCGGCCTCTGCGGCCAAATTCGAGGGCCTGGACAACCTCGTGCTCACGCCGCACTTAGCGGGGAACTCGCGGGAGGCCGTCGAACGCATCGCCTCGATGACCATCGACTCCGTGTTGTCGGCGCTGGGTTTGGGTCAGTAGGGCTGACTGTCAATCCGGAGGGTGGCGGCCACTGCGGCCACGGTCGGGGTCGATTCGGTGCACGTTGACCGGCTCCGGGATGCCCTTCAGTTCGATGGGCGGAAGGGTCGTGAGTCTCGGGAGGGGAGCATCGACGGAGCGGATCGCCGCGACCAGAGCCTCGGTGGCGAGTATCTCGTCAGGACCCGCCACGCCCGACAGCCTGGAAGCGATGTTCACCGTCCTCCCGAAGAAGTCAGATTCGCGACGAAGGACACGCCCGGCATCGATGCCGATGTGGACCGGCGGCAACATCTCGCGTTTGATCGCTTCCCGCAACGTGACGGCCGCGTCGATGGCGTCGGGCGGCCGGGGGAAGTGCATCATCACGCCGTCGCCGAGGAGCTTGACCAACCTTCCGCCGTGGCGGCGTGCCGTCCCGTCGGCCAGGACCGCCAGGCGCATGGCCGAAGCGGCTGCAACCTCATCACCGCGCTCTTCGGTCAGGCGCGTGAAACCGGTCAGGTCGGCGAAGACGACGGCGGACGGCTCGCGTGGCGCCGGCAGCGCTATTCCGAGGATCGTCAGCTGCCGTTCGATCGACTCGAAGTTCAGATCGTTGAGAAGCTGGAACAAGTGCTGGTCCAGGAGCCACGGGAGCAGGGCTCGACCCACCCCAAGCACGCGCAAGCCCGGCTCCATGGCAACGGCCCTCATCTCTTGCCATGGCACCGCCTTGCCGACAAGCGATGCAAGGACAACGTCCTCGAAGATGCCCATCCAGCTCTCTGCCGCCCGACGCAGGGCGTCCCCATACCCTCGTGCTGCTCGAACGAGGACTTCGTCGCCACCGAGCGGGCGCCAAGCCTCGACAAAGGACTGCAGATGCTCGACATCGGGCTGATGGAGCCTCGACTCTCGGTCTGGACGCGGAATGCCGAAGGCGGTGATGACGTCGAGAAGGGTCTCAGTGGCGATGCCAATCGCGACCGCCAGGTCCTCGACGCTGCCGTTCAAGAGTCCGGGGTGGGGATAGAGGAGGTCGGTGTCCTCGAAGCTGACGATGCCGGCTTCTATCCCTCGCCGCATGAGCTCCACAGAAAGGCCGGATTCGTCGAGTGCGTTGGCGACCAGGACGCGTTGCACATCACCGGGGTTGTATCTGCCCTCGCCATCGGTTGTCAGGATGCCGGCGCCCGTGAGCTCGGCGATTCGCTCGAGACTGCTGCCCGTCTCGGCGGCCAGTTCCTCGGCGGTCAGAGTCATCTCTCTCTCGTCCTTGACCAGGTTTCGCCCCAGTGGTCGTCTTCGTACGTGCTGACCATCATGACGCTGATCGCAGCTTGATCCGACACACCTCCACGCTACGGAGTGGCCGAGCAGGATGTGCCGGTCCTGCGCGGGTTCTGGACGGGGGGCGTAATCGCTCGGGAATGTCCTTTTCGAGGAAGAGTCTTTGCTCCGACCGCAGAACCGTGTGGTACGCGGAGGCTGCACAGTGACCTCATTGGATATGAGCGTCGAGGGATCGAGATGCTGACGAAGAAGCCCGAGATCGATTCGTTCACACAGTTCGTCATCGCCACAGAGTCGAAACTCCGCCAGGCGCTCATGGCCGCCTGTGGGTCAGCAGTCGGGCGCGACGTGGCGCAAGAGGCCCTGGAGTATGGGTGGGAGCACTGGCAACCCACTTGGTGGTCGAGGTCCCTGAGGGTTGCGACAACGGCATGGCCGGGTAGGGAGGCCAGAGGTCTGGCTTCTTCCTGCACCCTGGCGAAGTGATGGAAGTCTGGATTTTCGATCTGGGTGGCCAAATGGTGGTGGCCGAAGCACTCTGGTTCACCGAGGCGCCGGTAGAAGAGCTGGCCGAACTCAGGGCCGTGATCGACACCCTGGTGCTCACACCCTGATCAGGTATCGTCGATGCACCATCAAGAAGGCCATCTCAATCGGGCTTCGGATCTGCTTGGGATTGCCCAAAGGCGGCCTCGATCAGAGCAGGAGCCGCTCCTCGTACTCGACTCGAGAGAGCAGGTGGGGGGCACCATCGGTGATGAGGACCATGTCCTCGATCCGCACTCCGCCGCCACCTCGAACGTCGGGCACCCAGACCAGAGGCTCGACCGCGAACACCATGTTCGGCTGAAACTCGTAAGTGGTGGCACCCGGAAGGGTCTCGCCGATATATGGGGGCTCGTTGGCGCCCATCCCGATGCCGTGGCCGATGAAGAGGCTGAACAGGTGGTCGTCGAGACCGTGGTCGCCGATCTTGTTGATGATCGCGTCAGCGCAGTCCTGGTTGGTGAAGCCGGGTCGCATCTTCTCGAGGCCGGCGATCAGCCCCTCGTAGACAGCGGTGTAGATTTTCTTCTGTTCCATCGACGGCTTGCCCACGATCGTGGTGCGTCCGATATCGGCGAAGTAGCCGTTCCACATCGCACCGATGTCGATGAAGCAGAGGTCCTGGTTCCGGATGATCTTGTCGGTCGCCAAGCGGTGCGGGGGCGACATGTGCTCACCGGAGGCCACGAACGGAGTGATCACATGAGCCATCTCACCTCCGAGTTGGAAGAGGGTCTGCATGGCGTCGGCGGCCACATCCAGCTCGCGGCGCCCGGCCTTGGTCTCGTCGAGGGCCCGCTGGGTGACCGAGTCCCCGATGGCACATGCCTCCTCGATGACGGCCACCTCATGGTCCGTCTTGATCCAGCGCGCCTGCTGCATCACGGTGTCGCCGTCGACCAGCTCGATATCTGGAAGATGTGCCTGTAGCGACTGGACGAAGGAGATGTTCGCCTGGTCCACGGCGAGACGCCCGCTCTCGAGCCCTCGCTCGGCGAGTAAGGGGCGGAGGATGTCGGTGACGAATCCGTCGACCAATTCCCGTTGCTCCATGATCGGGACCGCATGCGCCTCGCCGATCCAGCTCATGCCGAAGTTCGCCTTGTCGATCTCACCACCCGACCCAAGAAGGATCGGCTCTTCGCCACCCGCCAGCAGCGCCCCATTCAGGGAAGTGGTCTTGCCCGCTATCAGCTGGGCGCGGAGACCGGTCAGATAACGGACGTTCTCGTCCTTCCACACCAGAAGGGCGTCTGCAGCCGAGTCGGCCAGCGCATCCTGGGTCTTGCTCACCCGCTCCCTGCGCAGGGCGGCAAAGTCGTATCGGTCCTCCCAATCGACCGCGAACGGGCCCTTGGCGTATCTGGCGATGAGCGGCTCCTATCTCCCGTGACGACGTATCGGCCGGCACCCTGTCGTCTATATTCGGTATATTACAAAACGACGGTGATCGGGCAACACCGCCAATGGCGGCGGATACGCACCCGGTCCTCCTGGGCAGAAGGAAATCGATGACCGGTGACGAGAGGATCAGCCTTGTGGCCGCCTCGACATCGAGGCGGGTCACCGCGGTGGATCTGGTCCGAGAGACACTCCGAGCGGCCATATTGCGTGGCGACCTCCCCGGCGACACGAGACTGATCCAGACAGAGATCGCAACTCAGCTCGGCGTGAGCACGACTCCGGTTCGAGAGGCCATGCGTGATCTCGCCAGTGAGGGGTTGATCACCCTCGACAGTCATCGAATCGGAACGGTACGTCGCCCCGACTGGGATGAGATGATGGAGATCGTCGAGATCCGACGCTCCTTGGAGCGGGTGGCGCTGGAGCGGGCGATGGCGAGCATCACTCCCGCACAGTTACAGGAGGCGAGATCGCTGGCGGATCAGCTGGCAGGGGACACGGACATCGGGACGTGGGTGCAGAAGAACTCCGATTTCCATTCGGTGTTCCACCGTGCCACTTCGACGAAGCGCCTGAGTGGGATCCTGCTCGCCCTGGAGAGCGCCGGTGGTGTCTTCGTCGCCCAAGCCCAACGCATCCACCCCGAGATCCGCAAGCGTGCCGTCGCCGACCACTACGCCCTGCTCGAGGCCTTCGACGACAACGATCTCGAGGCCGCATTCCAGATTCAGCACGGACATGTCGCCCTCCCCCTGGAGGGTCGGCGTGCCGTGGAGTGAGGGATCACCAGATAGTGTCGAAGGTCTGCCGCAGGGACTGGAGGCCGGCCGTGACGAGCTTGACGTCGTTGACGGCTGAGATCACCGTGCACCCTTTGCCCACCAGCATCTCGGCGTAATCCGGGGTGGGTGTGACCGCCGCCCATCGCTTGCCGTGGGTCGCACACGCAGCTGCCACCGCATCGAGCGCTTCGATGCAACGAGGGTGGGTGAAGTCGCCGATCACGCCAAGCGCCTGACTCAGGTCGGACGGCCCGACGAACAACATGTCGACACCATCGACGGCCGCAATGGCGTTGACTTCCTCGACTGCCCCCAGGGTCTCGATCTGGATGCAGACGAAGTGGTCCTGATTGGCAGCGGCGGTGAACTCTGCGAGGGGAACCGTGCCGAACCGACCATCGTGCCCTAGAGGATTGAGACCGCGGCGCCCCCTCGGGTGGAACTTGGCCCAACTCACTATCTCCTCGGTCTGGGCGGCCGATGTCACCTGGGCCGCCATGATCCCGGCCGCGCCACTCTCGTAGCAACGAGTGACGACGGCGTAATCGGTGGGAGCGATTCGAACGAAGCTCTCCAGCCCGTAGACCAGGCCCGCGGTGACGGCTGACTCGATCTCCCGGGTGGTGAATCCGCCGTGCTCTCCGTCGATCCAGAACCCGTCGAATTCACCCGTCATCCCCAGGTAATGGACGACGTTGGGGTGAAACATCCTCCCCACTGCGAACAAATTGAGTCGTTCACCGTCGTGCAGTCGGTCTTTGAAACTGGCCATTCGGGCTCCTGTTCAGGGTCGGGTCGGGCTGATTCGACAAAATGTATGATGCAGCTTATGAGATCCGAGGAAGTGTCGTCGTACCAAGGGAAGGAGTCCACACCATGCCGATAGTCGACATGCACGCCCATGTCACCCCCGAGCGTTACAAGGACGCGATCCGCAACCGGGGCTATTGGTACGGACTCGACGAACGCGCGGGTGAACTCCATCACGGCACCTTCTCACAGCCCCTCGCCGGCCGGCTGGCCGACATGGATCGTGACGGGGTTGAGATGCAGTTGGTGACTCCCACGATCGGGTTTTACCAGTACGACAACGCGGTAGACGTCACCAAGATGATCCATCGCGAGTGTGCCGACGAGATCGCCGAGATGGTCGACGAGCACCCGGACCGTTTCCGTGGCCTCGGGATGGTTCCGATGCAGGACGTCCCCACGGCGATTGCCGAGCTCGAACGGCTGATCAGCGAACTCGGCTTCGAGGGGATCATCCTCAACGATCACGTCGACGGGACCCCCTACGACGACCCCAAGTTCCTCCCATTCTTCGCCGCCGCCGAGGAACTGGGTGCGCTTCTGTTCTTCCATCAGGGTGGGGCAACCATCACCACCGCCCGCAACCCCAGGTACAAGCTCCCCAACGCGGTGGGAAATCTGACCGAACGGACCATGGTCTACGCCACTCTCGTCTTCAGCGGTGTCATGGACCGTCACCCGGACCTCAAGGTGCTACTCGGTCATGGCGGCGGGTACGTTCCCTATGGGATCGCCCGCATGGACAAGGTCGCCGGTGCCCTCCCCGGTGACTTCGACGGGACGATGAACCCACCGTTCGGGCCCGACGACGGTTTTGCCCAGGCCAACCCACCCAGCGACTACCTCGACCGGTTCTACTACGACTGCTGCACATACAGCGGTCCGGTGCTCCGCTACTTGATCGATACGGTCGGCGTCGATCGGGTGGTCCTCGGCACCGACTACCCGGCGCCCATGTTCCTCCACGACCCGGTCAACTGGGTCAATGGCCTACCTGAGCTGACCGACCAGGAGAAGAAGGCCGTCCTCTCTGACAACTCCAACCGCCTGCTCGGGCTGTGAGCCCATCCGGCACCCTGAGGTGGGGGGTCGTTGGGATCGGATCCTTCGTCGAGAGCACCACCGCGCCTGCGATGGCGAGCCTCGACACATGCGACTTGATCGCGGTGACGAGCAGAAGCATGGACCGTGCCGCGTCGTTCGCCAGGGCATTCCACGTGCCGCTCACATTCGACCGTTTCGAAGAGATGGCGGAACACCCGGACATCGATGCAATCCACATAGCCACGCCGAACTCGCTGCATGCGGACCAGGTCGAGGTGGCAGCCAGCGCGGGAAAGCACGTTTTCTGCGAGAAACCCTTGGCGACCAACGTCGCCGACGCACGTCGTGCTCTTCGATCCTGTGAGACGTCAGGTGTCCGGCTCGGGATCGACTTTCACAACCGGTACCTCGGTTGGGTCAAAGATGTTGCCCACCAGATCGCCCAAGGGGCCATCGGTGAGGTGGCCGTCGTGGAACTCGACGTCGGGTCCGGACCGAGGCATTACACCAACTGGCGGGCCGAGCCCGATCTCGCCGGACTCGGCACCGTGCACAACGTCGGTGTCCACGCCCTCGACTTCCTCAGAGTCCTCCTCGCCGACGAGCCAGTCGAGGTCAGTGCCGGGTTCGAGCCCGCTCCGGGAATGGGCGTGGAGATGACCGCGATGCTGCTCCTCCGTTTCTCGAAGGGAACCCTGGTCTACCTGAACGCCAACGAGCGCCTGGCCCATCCGACCAACTCGATCGTCATCCATGGCGCCAACGGTCGAATCATCGGGTCGGGATTGACCCGGTCCCGCCAGGGCGGCTCGATCACCGTCACCACTGCGGACGGCGAAACCACCACCGAGTACCCGGCACAGGAGGCGCACAAGTTGTGCATAGCCGGATTCACGGATTCCGTCCTCAACGACACCGAGCCGTACGCATCGGGTTTGGACGGGCTGCGCAGCGCCGAGTTGTGCGATGCCATCGGAAGGGCCGCCCGGGAGCGCCGCTGGGTAGACGTGTTGTACTCCGCAGATGTCTGACGAGGCATCGTTCGAGACGATCGATCAGGTGCTCCGGTCGGCCCGAGAGCGGCTCGATCCGGCCGCTCACGCCTGGGCCGCAGCCGGTGCCGGAGCGGGATCTACGGTGGAGCGGAATCAGGCTGCGATCCGCTCGCTGGCCCTGGTCCCCCACGTGGGGGTCGACGTATCGGACGTGGACACCAAGACTTCCTTTGCCTCTCTGTCCCAGGCCTTCCCCGTGTTCTTGGCGCCGGTGGGCGCCCTGGCCTTGTATGACGGAGGTGACCCGGGTGCCGCCGCCCGGGCCGCGGCCCGTGTCGGGATCTCGGCGTTCGCCTCGATCTACACCCCCTCGACGTTCAGATCTGTCGCGGCGACCTCACCCGGCCGTCATGTCTTCCAGATGTATGTCATGGGCGATCGGACCTGGCAGGCCGAAGTGGTCCGACGGGTGGAAGAGGCAGGTTTCGGAGCCCTCTGCGTCACCATGGACACACCCCTCGTCGGCCGGCGGGACGCCAGCGTCGAGTCGGGGTTCCGCTGGTCGTCCGATGGAGGCCCGGACATCCCCGACCCGGGTCTCGACTGGCGTTACCGATCCGCATTCACGTGGTCCGATCTCGCCTGGTTGGCATCGCGCACCTCCCTGCCTGTGATTGCCAAAGGAATCATGACGGCGGGCGACGCAGTCCGGGCGGTGGAGAGCGGAGCCAGCGTCGTCTACGTGTCCAATCACGGTGGGCGGATGGTCGACCAGTCACTGAGCACCATCGAGGCCCTTCCGCCTGTCGTCGAGGCGATCCCTGACGTTGAGGTCGTGATCGACAGTGGCTTCACCCGTGGGGCGGAGATCTGCAAAGCGGTCGCCCTGGGAGCCAGGGCCGTGGGCATCGGTCGACTGCAGTGCTGGGCCTTGGCCGCCGGCGGGGAGACAGCCCTGACCGACACCTTGCGAATACTCCATGAGGAGGTCAGGCTCACGATGGCGAACATCGGTCGCTGTTCGATCGGTGACCTCGGCCCCGACTCAGTGGCGAAGTGAGCCTCCGGGACAGGCCGAGCAGTCTCTAGAGCGAGAGCCCCGCGGCGACGACACCCGCCGAGCAGATCTCCTCGTCCTCGGCTCCTGATCCCCCACTGGCGCCTACGGCACCGAGTATCGGGCCGCCGGCACCGTCTCGAATCAGCACGGCGCCCGGTTGGGGCAACAGACGTCCCTGAGCGGTCGCGGAAAGCGCGAGGAAGAAGTTGGGGTTCCCCTCGGCCCTCGCCGCAAGTTCACCACTCGATACGCCGAAGGCCACAGCGCCCCAGGCTTTGCCCAGGGCGACGTCGACGCGGAACATGCTCGCTCCATCTTCCCGCTGCACAGCCCTGACGTTGCCCGATTCATCCACCACCACGACCGCCATAGGCGGATAGCCGGCACGGACTGACGCGTCCAATGCGCCCCCGATGATCAGATTCGCTTGCTCGAGTGTGACCGAGGCCATCCCATTCGATCGTAACCCGGGATCGCTCCCTGATAGCGTCCCGGCATGTCCTCAGGATCAACACGCACATTCGACACCGGGAAGAACCGGCCACTCAGGGTCGAGGATCTGGCTCCGCAGTTCGATCTGAGACACACCTTCGAGAGAAACGTCTCACTCGACGACCTCACCGCAACCGGGCCGGCTCTGATCGCTTTCTACGTGTTCGATTTCGGGAACGTCTGAAGTCACGAGTTGGCCCAGTTGGGCTCATTGACACCACGGCTTCGCAAGCTCGGGGCCGAGTCGGTCGGGATCGCGGTGACCGCGACCTTTTCCCAGATGGCGTTTGCAGAGGCCCTGGGGATCGACTTTCCCCTGCTCTCCGACTGGGACGGAGAGACCGCTCACGCTTACGGAGTCCAGTACGACACCTGGAAGGGCCACCGCGGTCTGGCCAAGAGGTCGCTCTTCGTTGTCGACACCGAGAGAGTGATCAGACACGTATGGGTCAGCGACGACGCTCTCGTTGTGCCTGACTTCGAAGACGCGGTGACGGTGATCGAGGACCTGACCCGGTAGAGAGCCGCCCGCCCCCCGACCTGCAGATCCTGAAAGAATCCAAGAACTCACGAACCTGTCTCTGGATGATCCTATATATTGCACGAAGTCGGCGATCCGGAATGTGATCGACCGCAGAACAAGGAGGAGCAAGTGTTCAAAAAGATCCTGCGCTTGATCGCAGGCACCGTTGCCCTCGCGCTCGTCGCCAGCGCCTGTGGCAGCGACGACTCCGAGGGGACGACAACGACTGCGGACCCCGACGCCCTGAAGGTGATCCGATTCGCCTTCGCCCCCGACCCGGTGTGGGATTACCTGAAGGACTCCGGGATCCGGGAGGAGATGGAGTCGGAGGCCAACATCGCCATCCTCGACTCGGCGACCTGGAACGAGGTCGGCGTCTATGCCGGCGGGAATGCCGACATCATGTCGGTGGGTGACTTCGAGGTGCCGACGATCGAGGAGGAGTTCGGCATCCCCAGTGTCATCTTCGGAAAGTACAACATCGACCGCAGCATCATCGTGGCCTCACCCGAGCACCCCGAGTACGAGACACTCGCCGACTGCGCAGGCGGAACCGTCGCGGTCTGGGACACGCTCTCGTCGACCACGATTTGGGGCATGCTCGCCCACCATCTCCACGACCTCGACTTCCGGGTCGACGGCGGAGACTTCGAGCTCGTGGTGGTCGACATCACCAACACGGGTGCACAGGCGGCGAGCGGTGACACCGACTGCGCCATCGTGCTGCCCGACTTCAACATCCCGATCCTGATGGAGGAGCAGGTCAACATCCTCTACGACGGAAAGACATCCGCCGACCTCTATTCCGAGCTGGTCGAAAAGCCCGACCACGAAGGGCCGATGATCAACATCTTCCTGGCCCGTGAGGATTGGTTCGACGACCACCCCGAAGAGGTCGCGTTCTTCCTGGAGCTCTGGGACCGCGGTCTCCAGGAGTGGGCTGCCAACAAGAACGAGATCATCGCCAGCTATCCGCAGCACTTCGCGGCCGAGGGCGAAGAGCAGGTCCAGTGGATCACCGACTACCTCGCCGAGCACGACTGGTTCGCCTCCGGCGTCTACCTCACCGATGAGTGGGTGGATTCCGAGGCGGAGCTGTTCCCGCTGCTCAACGAGGCCGGGCTCGCCGAGTCACCGGATCAGCCGCGATTCGAGGTGGTTCCGGCCGGTTGACACAGGCGACCGCACCTCTAGACACCGGGGCCGCCGGTACCGTCACCAAACGATGGTGGCGAACCGGCGGCCTCGTGCTGGGGTGGGTCGGCTTCATCGGAATCTGGGCGTTCGTCTCCCGCTTCGTCCTGAATGAGTTCGTGCTCCCGGGGCCGGCCAAGGTCGGCGCCGCCATGTGGGACATCCTCGTCAGCGGGGAGTTCGTCGACGACTTCGTCGCCAGCATCTCCAAGACGTTCCTCGGATTCACCATCGGAGCAGTCCTCGCGGTGCCCATCGGATACTCGATGGGACGGAGCCGCTACTGGAAGGCCTTCTTCCACGACGGAGTGGTAGCCGCCGGCAGCATTCCCGGGATCACTTACGCGGTGCTGGCCCTGGTGGTGTTCGGCACGGGATTCTTGGGCCCGGTTCTCGCAGTGGGCCTCATCTCGATGCCGTTCATCGCACTCAGCGTCGCCGAAGGCGTCGAAGGGGTTGATGCCGACCTGGTGAGCATGTCGGTGGCGTTCCATCGCTCCTCGTCCGACATCATGCGTCAGGTGATGCTCCCGTCGATCATGCCGTTTGTCTTCGCCGGGGTTCGCCTCGCCTTCGCCATCGCCTGGAAGGTGGAGGCCTTGACCGAGGTGTTTGGCTCGTCCAACGGTGTCGGGTTTCAGATCAGATACGCCTTTCAGGCCTTCTCGATAACCAATGTCATGGCCTGGACACTCCTCTTCATAGCCCTGATGCTCTTGATCGAACGAGGTCTGGCACTCATCGAGCTGAGAGTCTTTCGCTGGCGCCTTTGGGAGCAGAACGCATGACGGCGACGACGCTCGACACCACCGCCAACGCACCGTCAGGCGGCCAACCCAAGAGCAGACTCAGACGGGCTCTCACCTCCGACACGGGGGCCCGGATAACGTTCTACGTCGCGGTGCTGGTCGCCTGGCAGATCCTTTCGATCCTGGTCGAGCGGATGCCGGCCCCGTGGGAGACACTCACCTTCATATGGGTCGAGCTCACCGGAGGCAGCCACGGCGGCGTGGTGACCGGGGAGTTCTGGGAGCACTTCTTCGCCACCCTGCAGCGGTTCTCCATCGGTCTTGCCGTCGGTTTCGTGATCGGTGTGATCCTGGGGATAGCGATCGGCTCGATCCGCTTCGTGCGGAGCCTGCTCAACGACATCATGCTGGTCTTCCTGGCGCTTCCCGCGGTCATCTGGGCGTTCCTGACCGTCATGTGGTTCGGGCTTGGTTGGGAGGCTCCCGTCTACACCGTGATCCTGGCCTCGTTCCCGTTCGTCACCGTCAACGTCGCTCAGGGGGTGAGGTCGGTCACGCCAGAGTTACACATGATGTCCACCGCCTTCCACGTGCCCCGTGATCGACGTCTCCGTCATCTCATGCTTCCCGCGATCACCGGATACCTGTTCACCGGGCTCCGTTTCGCAGTGATCATCGGGTGGAACGCCGTGCTGCTCGCCGAGTGGTTCGGGGCCAGCAACGGGGTGGGCTGGCGATCACGTTTCTGGTATGACGCCGCCCGCTATCGCGGCTTTCTCGGCTGGGTGATCGTCTTCATAGTCTTCATCGCACTCCTCGACGGTTTCGTCATGCGCCCCCTCCAGAAGCGGGCGTTTCGCTGGCGGGACGGCGATGAGACGAACGAGACCGAGCTCCTTCTCGAAGAGGTGGGAGGGGCGACAGGGCTGTGACGGAGGTGTTACCTATGAAGGAGCCACGATGGCCACTCTGACAGTGGACCGACTCACCAAGACCTTCCCCGCCACCAGCAAGAGCGGGAAGCCGGTGCGCGCCATCCAGGACATCTCATTTGAGATCTCCGGTCAGGTCTTCGTCTCCCTGGTCGGACCATCCGGGTGTGGCAAGAGCACGCTGCTCAACATCGTCTCTGGAGTGGAGACACCAACCACGGGCACGGTGACCGTCACTCAGGAGGGGAAGGAGGAAGCGTGGCTCGGCTACGTGTTCCAGGACCCTCGACTCCTCCCCTGGCGGACGGTCATGCAGAACATGTTGTATGTCAGCGATCTCGAAGAAGAAGAGGCCAGAGCCAACGCCCGCAGATATCTGGACATGGTCGGTCTCGCCGATACCGAGGACATGTGGCCCGGCCAGCTGTCCGGAGGAATGCAGCAACGAGTGGGGATCGCACGCGCTTTCTCCGTCGGTCCCGATCTGCTGCTGATGGACGAGCCCTTCTCCCATCTAGATGCGATCACGGCCCGATCGCTCCGTGAGCAATTGCAAGAGCTCTGGAACGAGACAAAGAAGACGGTCCTCTTCGTGACACACGACGTCATGGAGGCGGTGCAACTGTCGACGAGGGTCATCACTTTGGCCCACGGTGGAACGGTCTTCGACGACACCACGGTCGACCTGCCGTTCCCCCGCAAGGCCTCCGATCCTGACTTCGCACAGCACCAGGCCAAGATCCTGGGACGCTTCGAGGACATGGAAGAGCAGAGGAACAGAGCCGCCAGCGAGGCCTGATCGGTCCCGTAACGGTGTCGTAACGTGCCGCGATGATGCTGCGATCGTGGGCACACGGTTGATGTGATGCGATTGATCCGGCCTGTCCTGGCGGCCGCCCTGACCGCATACACAGTCGTCTTGGCCGCGTTCTTGTTGTCGTCGGGGGAGGTTGGCGGCGAATCCGGGGTCGAATGGCTGTATTTGATCCCCGTTTCGAGCGCCACGGCAATGGGGATGTTCCTAGCAGTCAGGAGACCAGAGAACTCGATTGGCACCCTGAGCTCTCTCACCGGTGCGTCGTTGATGACACTCGGCGCCGTCAACCACCTCACACCCGTCGCCGCGGAATCGGGAAACCAATTGGCCATCCTGGTCCTCATCCTCGCGAGCGACACGGCCTGGATGGTCCAGCTCATCTGCGCGCTGGTGCTTCTGCCACTCTGGTTTCCCAGCGGCTCGTCGATCAATCATCGTTGGGCGTGGGTTGGCCGGATCGCCATCGCTTGTGCCGTGCTTGCATGGATTTCGTTTGCCTTCGGCGACACGGTTTGCGTCGCATACGAAGCTCCGCGATCCGAGGTCTGTGTCGAGACAATGCCCATCCCGTGGTCGGTGGACGCGATACCCGATCTCGAGGCGTTACTCGGCGGGATTCTGGCCATGGCGGTGCCAGCGGTTGCCTCCGTATTCATCCGGCTACATCGCTCCCGTGGGGTCGAGCGCCAACAGCTGAAGTGGTTCCTCCTGGCCGTGAGCTTCTTTGCCGCCGGAACGGCGTTGTCCTTCTTCGGAGACCTGCCGCAGGCTGCTACTGACATCATCAATGCCTTGACACTCGGCGGGCTGTGGGTGGCGATCGCGGTGGCCATCGTCCGATACCGGCTCTACGACATCGACCGGATCATTTCGCGAACTCTCTCGTATGCGGTCGTGATCGGGCTCTTGGCCGCCGTCGTCTTCGGTCTGGTCGCCCTGTCTACGACCGTCTTGCCATCCACTGACCCACTGGTGGTAGCAATGGCGACGCTGGCTGTCGCCGCGCTCTTCAACCCCGTGCGGCGAAGAGTCCAGCAGATCGTCGACCGGAGATTCAACCGCACCCGATACAACGCCGAACGGGTGCTGGACGAATTCGCGGGCTCATTACGCGATCGAGCGGACGCTGAGGGGATCGTCGACGGCTGGATCGATGTCGTTCACCAGGTCGTCCAGCCATCGGTGGCCTCAGTTTGGCTGAAGCGGTGATCGATCGGGTCCGCATTCTGTCCAGAGCCGCTCGACCTTGATCATCCCTCGTGGCCCGGCGCGGCGTGTCTCACGAACGAGCCGGATCGCAGATCGTGAGGCCTCCCGTCCCTCGAGATCTCGACGCCCCGCAAGTAGGTGGCTACGACCCGACCCTTGAAGGTCCGGCCGGAGTATGGAGACCAGCCGGCCTTGGAGATGATGTCGGTGTCGTCGACCACCCACTCCGCAGCCGGGTCGACGAGCACGAAATCGGCGTCGGACCCGGGCGTCAGCCTGCCCTTGGGCAGGCCGTACCAATCTGCCGGAGCGGTCGAATAGAGCCGGACGACGTCGGCCAGACTCAAGTCACCGCGCAGAGCGGCGTCGATGAGGAACGGCAGAGTCGTGTCCAATCCCGGAAGCCCAAATGGCGCGTCCCAGAATTCGACGTCGGTCTTCTGTGACAGGGTCGAAGGTGCGTGGTCGGTGGAGAAGAAGGAGAATCGCGAACTGGCGACGGCGTCCCACATCGCATCGCGATCCTGGTCGGATCGGATCCGCGCTGGTGGCGTGAACTTGCGAAGCGCACCCTCATTGTTCACCTCGCCCTCCCCCAGCGTGAAGTATTGAGGACAGGCCTCAGCCGCTATCGAGGCGCCGAGGCCTCGGAAGGCATCGACGACGTCGAGGACAGCCGGGTTCGACACGTGGGCAAACGTGACACGTGCCTTCGACCTCAGGACGATCGCCGCGGTGGAGGCGACCGCCACAATCTCGGCATCTCGGCTGCGCCACTCGACGAGCAACCCCGGATCCACCCGCCCCGCACTCCTCAGCTCGATCTCTGCAGCCGCGGTGAGTTTCTGATCCTCGTTGTGGATCAAGGCCCGAGCCCCGATCCCTCCGATCTGCTCGAGTGCAGTCGACAGGACCGCTGTGTCGAGCCCGGGGACACCATGGGTGTCACACGTGAAGATCTTGAAGAAGGTCACTCCGGCTTCGGCCAAGCCGGGCAACTCCGCAATCGACTCCGGCCAGACATGAGCGGCCAAACCGAAGTCGACATTGGAACGGCCCCGGAGGTGGCCGAGCTTGTCCTCGAGGTCGCCCACCGATCGGATCGGGTGCGCATGGGTGTGTTCGACGATCGTGGTGACACCCCTGGCAGCCGCGGCGTTGGTTCCGGTCGGGAAGTCCTCACGATCGGTGGGCCCGGGATCCATGAGATGGACGTGAGTGTCCACCATTCCTGGCAGGACCAGGAGGCCCGTGGCGTCTATCACCTCGGCGTCCTGCGACCGCACATCCCCGACATGCGCCACCACACCGTCCTCGACCACGAGATCGGCGCGACGCTCGCCGCGATGGTCCACCAGGGTTCCTCCCCGAACGACCAGGCGCTTCACGTCGGGTCCTGTTCGTGATGGATCAAGGGTCGCACCGGGCTACCTCAGATCGTCGTCGAGTCCGAGTCGAGCGGCCAGGTCTCGAAGCTGACCCAGCAGTTTGTCGGGAAGGGGGATCCCGTCCCGCCTCTGTTCCGCCTCGAGTTGGAACGCGCCTTCTCCGGGGATGTGGACGGCACCTGGCGAACCGGATCCTCTCAGCTCGTCGAGATGACGGTCGATGCTCGCCTTGAACTCGTCCAGGTCACGGAACAGGTCTGGTCGCATCATGAAGATCGCCTGGCCGGTGTTGGCGTGCTGGTCCGGGACGGCGCGGTGGTCGATGACCTCCGAACCGAATGCGGCGTCGTTGAGGACACCGGCGAGCAGACCGAGCGCCATGTTGAGACCAGACCCCTTGTATCCGCCGATCGGAACCAGGAAGCCGTCGTCGGCCTTGCTCGGATCGGTGATGGGGTTGCCCTCGGTGTCGATGACCCACCCTTCGGGCATCGTCTCCCCACGCTGGGCGAGGACCTTGATCGTCCCATGGGAGGTCACCGTGGTGGCGATGTCCAACTGGAATCCGGGACCTTCCCCCGGGATCGCGATCGAGATCGGGTTCGTCCCGAGCAGACGTTCCCGGCCGCCCCACGGCGGCATCACGTTGGCCGAGGCCACCGCCAGGTAGATACCGATCAGGTCACGGCTCCTCGCCATGTCGGTGTAGACCCCGGCGGCGCCGGCATGGTTGGAGTGGACCGTTCCGACCCACGCCATCCCGTTGTCCCTGGCCTTTTCCACCGCGGTCTCGGCGGCGAGTGTCATCACCACCTGACCTAGACCGTTGTCCCCATCGACGAGAGCGCTTACCGGTGTCTCCCGGGCCAAAGCGATCTCGGGCCGCAAGTTGATCCCGCCCGCTTCGATCCGGGTCGCATACTGCGGAACCCGAA
This sequence comes from Acidimicrobiia bacterium, assembly GCA_035762545.1. Lineage (GTDB taxonomy): Bacteria > Actinomycetota > Acidimicrobiia > Spongiisociales > ZC4RG35 > JANQRA01. The sequence goes on along the minus strand of DASTOM010000027.1, from coordinate 52,247 downwards.
TCAGGCCATGCCCGGTCCGTCCCCGCAGATCGGCTTCGATGAGCCGGGCCGCCGTGACGTCGGCGTGCTCGGGCAGCACGTCCAGCGAAGTCAGGACCGCAATGGTGAACCGGTGAAGCCGATCGAGGTCGAACCTCATGCTTCGAACTGCTCTACCGTCTCCCCGGTGTCGGCGAACGTCCTGGTCACCCGGGTGCTCCCGTATACCCAGAGAATCCGCATGACGGACACACCGCTGTTGATGAACCGGTGGTACTCACCTGGTGCGATCTGGGTGGTGTCATACGGTTTGGCCGGGATCTGTTCCCCGTTCAACTCGGCGAGACCCTCACCCTCGATGATCGTCACCTGTTCGATCGTGTTGTGACTGTGGAGACGGATGCTCGTGCCCGGTGGGAAGCTGGTCACCCCCATCACAAAGCCTTGACCCTCGAGGGGCTCGGGAGTGAGTCGAACGCTCTCGATCCCATCTCCCCGGGCCACCGGGTCGGCCTCGTCGAACTTGATCAGTCCAGCCATTGGTCACTCCTCATGTCATCAGCCTGCCACCGTTCAGCGACACTGTCTGCCCGGTCATGAAACCCGCCTCCTCAGAAGCCAGGAAAACGATCCACGCCGCCGTTTCCGCAGGTTCCTGATAGCGACCAAGCGGAATGGTCGCTGCCGTGGCTGCGAGGGCCTCCTCGTCGCGCAGCCTCCGGATTCGGTCGGTGAGGACTGCAGACGGCGCCAGGGCGTTGACAGTGATCCTGTCCGGCGCCAACTCGGTGGCCATGGCCCGGGTCAACGCATGGACCCCGCCCTTGGCCGCCACATAGGCCGGGGACGTCTTCCAACCGGCCGTCTGACCCGCCAGCGAACCGAGGTTGATGATGCGTCGACCGGTACCTCTTCGCAACAGGGGCAGCGCCGCCTGGGTCATCAGGAACATCGAAGTGAGGTTGACGTCGAGCAGGCGGCGCCATTCGTCGAGATCCAGATCCTCGATGCCCTTGGCCTCACCGAAGCCGCCGGCATTGTTGACCAGGACGTCGATGGCACCGGCCTCGGCTTCGATCTCGGCCACAGTCGCTCGCACTTCGCCCTCATCGACGAGGTCACACCTCAGGAATCTGGCGCTGTCGCCGACCTCGGAGGCGACCCGGGTCCCACCGGTCTGGTCGATGTCGACGAGGTAGACCGTGTCGCCGAGCGCGGCGAAGGCATGGGCTGCAGCCTCGCCGATGCCGGTTGCCGAGCCGGTGACGACCACCACGCGGGAGGTCATGCCACCAGCTCGTAGAGGGCGGCAGGCACCAGGGACCGCGCCAGGTCGATCGCGGGCTGTGAGGCCCTCTCGAACGAAGCCCGCTCCTCGGTGGTGAGGTCGATGAACTCGATCCCCCGCTGGGACATCTCCCGGCGCAAGCGTCGCTCCAGGGTCTCCGCCGACTCCCGCTGCCGGGCGACGGCAAGGGCCACCCCGTCGTCGACGATGTCCCTCAACTCGGGATCGAGCGAGTCGTAGATGGAAGCGTTCGCGAACAAGCCACGGGCACCGTACAGATGGCCGGTCATCGTCACGTACGGATGTACCTTGTCGACGCCGTAGGCGATGGTGTTGGCCAACGGATTCTCCTGGGCGTCGACCTGGAGCGACGAGATGATGCGGACGGCCTCGCTCAATTCGACCGCGATCGGCTCGGCACCCCAACAGCGAATCAGCTCTTCGTGGATCTCGTTTGGCTGCATCCGGACGGTCATCCCCGCGCAGTCCTCTGGTTTCCGGATGGGTCTGAGACGGTTGGTCATGTGGCGGAAACCGTTGTCCCAGAACCCCAGCGGCACGAACGGCGTGTTGGCCCGGACCGCCTCGCGCAGACGCTCCCCCAGGTCACCATCGAGACTGCGATGGGCCATGTCCAGGTCGCCGAAGAGGAAGGGAGTCTCCAGCACGTTCAGTTCGGCGACCCGGTCCCCCAGATAGCTGGAGGAGAAGTAGCAGAAGAACATCTCCCCGGCCGCGACCTCCTCGAACAGGTCGGTGTTCGGCCTTCCCTGGTCCATGATGTTCCAGACCACCTCGATCCCGATCTCACCGTTCGTGGCCCCGATCAGGTGGTCCCTGAAGGCGGCGAGACCTTCTCCGTGGGCGCTCTTCTCAGGGCCGTAGCCGCCAATCACCAGGTTTTTCGGGGTCATTTCCGGGATGTCGACGACTCGAGGGCGGGCATGGGCCAAATCGTATATGATGCAGGATCAGTCTGTCGAAGCGAGTTTGGAGTGGGCATGACTGCCGAACCATGGAAATCTGACAAGTGGTTTTCCAGCCCCTGGAACTATCTGCCCGAGGTCACAGCCGATTTCAACTTCCCCGACGAGGTCACGATTCACGATGTGACGCTACGGGACGGCGAGCAGCAGGCAGGGGTGGAGTTCACCGCTGACGAGAAGGTTCGGATCGCAGAAGCCCTCGCCGAGGCCGGCGTTCACCGCATCGAGGCGGGTCTTCCCGCCGTCTCCCCCGCCGACCGGGAGGCCATCGAACGCATGGTCGCGGCCGACCTGCCCACCGAGATCTACGCGTTCAGTCGCTGCATGGTGCCGGACGTCGAACTGGCGCTGCAGACCGGTGTCAAAGGGGTGGTGATGGAGGTGCCGGCCAGCCACCACCTCATCGAGAAGGCCTACAAGTGGCCGGTGGAGAAGGCGATCGAAGCCTCCGTCGAGGCCACCAAGCACGCCCATGAGAACGGTCTGGAGGTGACGTTCTTCCCCATCGACGCCACCCGCTCCACGATGAGCCAACTCCTCGACGACCTGGAGACAGTCGCCACCAACGGTCATGTCGACAAGATCGCCCTGGTCGACACCTTCGGAGTCACCTCCCCCCACGCCATCCGCTATTACACCCAAAGGGTGAAGGCGAGGCTCGACGTCCCGCTCGAGACTCACTTCCACATGGACTTCGGGATGGGGGTGGCCAACAGCATCCTCGCCGTCGCCGAAGGGGCCTCGGTGATCCACACCACGGTGAGCGGAATCGGGGAGCGGGCCGGCAACGCCCCCACCGAGGAGACTGTCCTCGCCCTACTGACCATGTACGGCATCGACACCGGCATCAAGACCGAGAGGTTCACCGAGATCGCCCGTCTGGTCGCCGACTTGTCGGGTGTCACCCAGCCGGCCAACCGTCCGATCACCGGAGAGAAGCTCTACAACGTGGAGTCCGGGATCATCGCCACCTGGGTGAACAACGTGGGTGACGACCTGCTGGAGCCCTTCCCGTTCCGACCCGAACTGGTCGGCCAGGCCGATCCGGTGATCGTGCTCGGCAAGGGATCGGGGCTGGACTCAGTCGCCATCTGGCTGGGAAAGCACGGCATCTACGACGCCGAGACCAAGGAGATCGAAGCCATCCTCGCCGAGGTGAAGGGCAAGTCCCTCGCCAAGAAGGGGTTGCTCGACGACGACGAGTTCCTCGACATCGTCCGGGAAGTCATCCCGGATAGGGTCGGCTGAACACATACGAGTAGGGAGAAGACCCAGAGCAATGAGAGAAGCATTCTTCAGCCTGAGCACCGACTGGAAAGAGGGGATCAACTGGGCCAACGTGCGCGAATGGCGTCTCAAGCGGGCCCACGAGGCCATGGAGCGGCATGGTCTCGGCGCCATGCTCCTGTTCTACGACGAGAACATGCGATACGTCTCCTCGACCCTCACCCCAGGCTGGAACCGGCTCAAGCCCGGTCTCCGTTACGTGGTGATCCCCCGGGGCAAGAAGCCCATCGTCTACGAGCAGGGCGACATTGGATTCCATCTCGAGGTCCACAACCCCTGGATCCCAAAGGAGAACATCCGTTACTCCTACGCGTGGATCAAGGGAGCCGTCGGGCCCGCCGCCGACCAGCAGGTGAACAAGTTCGTGAACTCGTTGATGAACGATCTCGAGGAGGCCGGGGTCAAGGACGAACCGCTCGGCGTGGATTTCATCGACATCAACCTCATAAAGGAATTCGACAAACGCGGCCTCACCTGGACCGACGGCATGTCGCCGATGATGGAGGCACGGGCGATCAAGAGCCCCGACGAGATCAAGGCGTTCCAGATCGTCGGTGCCATCTGCGACTACGTCCACTACGAGATCACCAACTTCATCAAGCCCGGCATGAGTGAGAACGAGGTGGCTGCCTTCGGCTTCGAGAAGCTGTATTCGATCCCCGGCATGGAGGACGTGGAGGACGTGATCGTGTCCTCCGGCCCCAACGCCTGGCCGAACTGGCGCAACTTCTCGGACCGGATGATCCGTCCCGGTGAGCTGGTGATCATCGACCTCGCCGCCCTGACGTGGAACGGGTTCAAGTCCTGTGTGTATCGGACCTATTGCGTGGGTGGCAAGCCGACCGATGAGCACCAGCAGACCTACGACCTTGCGCACAAGTGGCTGTGGGACTCGATCGAGGCCACCAAGCCAGGTGTGACCACGGCAGACGTCGCCTCGAAATGGCCCTCGGCCAAGGAGGTGTGGGGCTACGAGGAGGAGGATCAGGCTGCGGCCAACTTCTGGGGCCACGGTCTTGGGCTCGCCCAGTACGACCCGCCCGTCATCTCCCGGATCTGGTCTCTCGATCATCCGGTGGAGATTCAGACCGGCATGACCTTCGCTCTCGAGACCCAGCACGGCAAGTTGCATGATCACGGCGTGAGACTCGAGGAGATGCTCTACGTCACCGATACCGGGATCGAAATGGTGTCGACCTACGCCTCCCACGAGATCATCTCGGTCACCTGACCCTTTGATCACCGACCTCGACTCTCCGTCGAGTCTCGACCCGGGGAGGGTCGGAGCCAAAGCTGCCGCCCTGGCCGCCGCCAGGGCGGCTGGCGCGCCGGTGGTGCCCGGCTTCGTGGTGGAGGGCTCGGCATCCCGTCACCACATGGGAGTCGGGACCGCCGCACTGGCGACACGAGGCTCGGGTGGGGCCCGGCTGGCGGTCTCGGGAGAGCCGATCGACTTCGCCCCCGACCTGATCGCCGCTGGTGAGCAGATCGGCGAGCAGTTGGTGGCCCGCTCGTCGACGATCCTGGAGACCTCCGGCGCCTGGTCGGGCGCATTCGCGTCGTATGTCGACATCGGACCGCCCGACCTCCCCAAAGCGGTCGCCGGCTGTTGGGCATCGGCCTTCTCCGTCGACGCCCTGGAGCGTCAGGGAGCTGCTGGGGTCCAACCCGGGTCGTTCCCCATGTCGGTGCTCGTTCAGGCCGGCCTCCGGCCCGAGGCGGGAGGTTGGGCTGAGATCCACGAGGATGGGTCGATCGTCGCCCACGGAGTCAAAGGGTCTCCCGCTCCTCTGCTCCAAGGTTGGGTAGCCGGAGCCGAGGCGCGCTTCGATGGGAAGTGGAGGGGGGACGACCTCACCGACCTGATCGGCCCCGACAGCCTCGAAGAGATCGCATACATCCTTCGTCTCACCTCATCGAAGAGACTGGGGAACCGGTGCGAGTGGGCGGTGACCGATCGGGTGTGGGCCCTTCAGGTCTCGACGGCCACCCGCCCCAAACGACCCGTCGCCACCAGCCACCGCTCCGAGTTCGCCGGTCTCGCCGACCTCGCCCGCGTCCTGGTCCTTGCCCCGGGAGCAATGGGCGAGGAATTCGTCTTGCCATGGGCTATTGCCGGGCTGCCTCCGGTCGATCTCCCCACCGTGGAGTTCGGGGACTCGACTTTGGCGGAGATCAACGAGTTGGCCGAGGCTCTGGCCCGACAGGTGTGGGACGCTCCCCTCGCCGACGCCAAGACGATGTCCATTCGGGCACTCAGCGAGCTCGGCGACGGCGAGGCTGCCACCTCCATCGAAACGATCACAGCGTTACCCAGGGCGGACTCGAACACTGCGTCCGGGCTTCTCGGTCGTCTCGCTGCGGTCAGGGCAGAGTTGGTCCGGCGTGGATCTGTTCCCAACGCCGATGCCGCCTGGCATCTCGACGAACAGTCGGTCGAGACGGCGCTGTCGGGGGGTGCAATCCGGGTCTCACCGCGAGTGGGCACGGGTCGATGGGAGCCACTGGTCGCAGCAATCACGATGGCGGCCGGTCGCAGAGAGCTGGGGACCGCTGCTTCGCCTGGCATCGGTGCGGGTGTCCGATCGACGGTCGTCGACCCACATCGAGCGCGATCGATTCATCGAGGCGTGATCGACGCTGCGCAGCCGATCCCCAACCTGGCCAGCCTTCTCTGGGATTCTGCGGCGGTCGTGACCGGTGCGGGAAGCCCTGCCGCTCACCTCTTCGAGGCGGCACGAGCTCTCAGGGTCCCGGCGGTGTGCGGAGTGGACCTCGGTCAGTCTCGGCGACAGATCGTCGCTGTGGATGGATATTCGGGAACGGTGGCCACGATCGAGCTCGAACAGGAGATCTGATGCGAGTTGGAGTGATCGGTGTCGGCATCATGGGCGGTGCCATGGCAGCCAACCTCACCCGAAAGGGTCATGACGTGGTCGGCTTCGACACCGATCCGTCCAAGCTTCGCTCGCTCGAGGAGACCGGTGGCAGGCCGGCCGCAAGCGTCTCCGAGGTTGCAGAAGCAGGGGAGGTCGTCATCTTGTCACTGCCGACTTCAGCTGCGCTGCGTGACGTCGCCGCGGAATTGGCATGGGATCGCTTCGCCGGGACGGTCTGCCTGGAAACGGGCACCCTCCCACTCGAGGACAAGATCCGGGCTCGAGATCTGCTCGCAGAACATGGTGTCGATCTGATGGACACACCTCTCTCCGGAACCGGCCTCCAAGCCAAAGACGCAACACTCGTGGTGTTCGCATCCGGCTCCGAGCGGGGGCTCGAGCGGGCCCGGCCGGTCTTCGAAGCCATCGGACGATCAACCCACTACCTGGGGGACTTCGGCAACGGCTCCCGCATGAAGTACATCGCGAATCTCCTCGTTGCGGTTCACAGTCTCGCCGCAGCGGAGGCTCATGCTCTCGGCCTTGCCGCCGGGATGGACCCGGCTCAGGTCCAGACCGTCATGGAAGACGGTGTCGGCAGCTCGAAGATCTTGGAGATCAGAGGCCCGATGATGGTGGCCGACGACTACACGCCCGCCGCCCGCCTCGACATCATCCTCAAAGACGCTCAGCTGATCGAGGAGTACGCCCGAAGCGTCGGAGCCACCACCCCCCTCCTGCACAGCGCCGTCGAGGTGTATCTCGCCGCCAGCGAAGCAGGTCTGGGTGACCTCGACGCGGCAGCACTCTGCCGTCACCTCGAGAGGCTGTCAGGAATCGAGCGATGATCGGGGAGGCGTTGCGGCGCCGCGAGGACCCTCGTCTCATCACCGGCCGGGGGCGGTACGTCGACGACCTCCATATGGACGGGACTGTCCACGTCGCCTTCGTTCGTAGCCAGGAAGCCCACGCGCTCATCGAGTCGGTCGAATTCGACAGTGACCATGACGGTGCCCGACTCTTCACCGCGAGCGACCTCGGCCTGCAGGCTCCAATGCCGTTGCAAAACCCGGGACCGATCATCGTCCAGCCATTGACCGCCTCCCCGTTGGCCACCGATGAGGTCTGTTACGTCGGTCAGCCCATTGCCATGGTTGCGGCGCCAACCGCTCAGGCCGCCGTGGACGCGCTGGATGCCGTGTTCGTGGGATACGAGCCACTCCCGGCAACGGTCGACCACCGGCACGCCCTGGATGACTCCAGCCCGCCTGTTCACCGGTCGAGCGACTCCAACCTGGCGGCCACCGTCGGTGCCCGGTTCGGGGATGCCGCCGCTGTCCTCGACGCTTCCGAAAGGGTGATCACCCTGGACCTGGACCAGCATCGGGGAGCTCTCGCCTCGTTGGAAGGTCGGGCCGTTCTGGCTCAGTGGAGCGACGCGGACCAGACCCTTTCGGTCTGGACGTCCAGCCAGTCACCGCACGCCGCCCGCAACATGATCGCCTCGTACTTCGGTCTCTCCCCCGACGATGTCAGGGTGGTGACACCCGACGTTGGCGGCGGATTCGGCCCCAAGGCTCTGATCTATCCCGAAGAGCTGGCGTTGGCCGCCCTCACCCGCCTCCTCGGCGTCCCGGTCAAATGGACAGAGCGTCGCCGGGAACATTTCGTGTCCGCCGCGCAGCAACGGGGGCAGAGCGGGACTGTGGAGGCCGCCTTCGACGACTCCGGAAGGGTCACTGCCGTCAGGGCGAGGCTGGTTCACGACTTGGGGGCTTTCGTGCCCTACGGCGTTGTGGTTCCGCTCACGACATTGCGACTGATGTCCGGTCCGTACGCGATCCCCAATCTCGACGTGGAGATCGCGTGCGTGTTCACCAATGCCGCTCCCACCGGCGCCATCCGAGGCGCGGGCCGGCCACACGCCACGTTCTTGCTCGAGAGGGTGATCGACTCGATCGCCCGAGCTCTCGACGTCGACCCTGCCGAGGTCAGACGGCGCAACTTCGTCGGCCGGGAGGACTTCCCGTACACGGTCCCGATCTCCGGTTCGGATGGGAGACCGATCTCCTACGACGGCGGTGACTATCACCTCGCTCTGGAGATGGCTCTCGAGGCGGCCAACCGGGAGGGGTTCGCCGAACGTCGGGAATCTTCCGCAAGCCATGGGCTTCTTCGGGGTCTCGGGATCGCCTCTTATATCGAGGACACCGGGCTAGGACCCTATGAAGGGGCGCGGATCGAGATTCTGCCCTCGGGTGAGGTGATCGTCGAGACCGGCAACTCAGCTCAGGGGCAGGGGCACGAGACCGTGTTCACCCAGATCTGTGCGGATCAGCTCGGGGTTCCCGTCGACCGAGTGACGGTACGGGGCGGTGACACCGGTCGCTATCCGCACGGGATCTCGACTGTGGCGAGCCGCACGGCGACCACAGGGGCCGGCGCGGTCCATGTCACGGCAATCGAGCTCGCCGAGACGGTGAGGCAGTTGGCGGCTTCGAGACTGGAGGCGGCCGTGGAGGACATCGTGTTGCAGGACGGGGCTGCGATGGTGATCGGACAGCCAGGAACCGAGATTCCGCTGGGAGAGTTGGCCGCCGCGGCCCAACCCAAACTGGGCGGGATTCCGAGTCCGGGAAATCGCCTCCCGGGGCTGTCGGCGGAGCGGGTGCTGCCGTTCGATGGGCTGGCCTTCACGTACGGAACCCATGTCGCCGAGGTCGAGATCGATCCCGAGACGGGTCACACCACAGTGGTCTCCTACGTGGTGGTGCACGACTGCGGGACGATGCTCAACCCGATGATCGTCGACGGCCAGATAGACGGCGGTGTGGCCCACGGCCTCGGCAACGCCCTCAGTGAGCGGGTGGTCTACGACGAGACGGGCCAACCCCTGACCACGACGTTCATGGACTACCGGATCATCACCGCAGCCGACATGCCTCAACTCATCAAGATCCACACCGAGACCCCATCACCGAACAACCCGCTCGGCGCCAAAGGTGCCGGTGAAGGAGGGACCATCCCTGCAGCAGCGGCGGTGGTGGCGGCGATCGAAGATGCCCTGGGTGATCGGGTGGCACCGATCACGCATCATCCGATCTCCACGCAATGGGTCTTCGAGGCGCTGCACGGACCCGACCGATAGGAGATGGGGATGGATCTCGGAATCGCAGGACGGACCGCATTGCTCACGGCTTCGAGCCGTGGGCTGGGGCGGGCATGTGCCGAGGCCCTCGCCGCCGAAGGGGTCGATGTGGTGATAAACGGGACCGACCCCGGGAACCTCGATCGGGCCGCGCGGGAGATAACCGAAACCCACGGTGTGGCGGTGACGCCTGTACAGGCGGACATCAACACCCCCGAGGGCCGAGCGCTCCTTCTCGAGACCTGCCCCGACCCCGACATCCTGGTCAACAACAACTGGGGTCCGCCACCGGGAGACTGGGAGTCTTTCGAGTACGAGGACTGGCTCGAGGCGGTCGAGTCAAACATGCTCGCTCCGATCATGATGATCAAGGGCGTGGTCGGGGGGATGCGCGCCCGCAAGTTCGGACGCATCGTCAACGTCACATCCCAGATGGTGAAGTCCCCTTTCTCGGTGATGGGACTCTCCGCTGGAGCCCGTACCGGGCTCACCGGAGCCTCCAAAGCACTTTCTCGCGAGGTGGTCCGGGACAACGTGACGATCAACAATCTCTTGCCGGAACGCATCGATACCGAGCGTCAGGTGTTCATGGCGCGATCGAGGGCCGAGGACGCGGGGATCACCTACGAGGAGGCACGGGCCGAGATCGTTGCCTCCATCGCCGCCGGCCGCATGGGGCGACCCGAGGAGTTTGGCGCTGCTTGTGCGTTCCTGTGCAGCGCACAGGCGGGCTACATCTCCGGACAGAACCTCCAACTCGACGGTGGTTCCTACCGTGGGACGTTCTGAGCTGCACACCCGGGTCCATGGGATGCAGCTGGCCTCCATCCGGGCGCTGGGACGGCGCCACTCATCGGACTTCTGACCGACGCGCAAGCGGTAACCTCTCCCCTTGGCGGTGATGACGGAGCACCTCGATTAGCACCTTTCTCGGATTGGCCGCTGTCGTTGTTCTGATCGTCGCCAACGCCTTCTTCGTCGCCGGAGAGTTCGCAATCGTGGCCGTGGAACGCAGCCGCGTGGAGCGCCGGGCCCGCGAAGGCGACCGTCGCGCCAAGCGGATCCTCAACTCCCTGCGCAACCTCTCGTTCGAGCTATCTGGCGCACAGCTGGGTATCACGGTCACCTCCTTGATCCTCGGGGCCGTGGCCGAACCGGCCTTGGCCGCGGTGATCGAACCGTTCCTGAGTGAACTGGGATTTCTCCCCGAAACCACGACGCTCGCCGTCGCGGTGGGACTGGCCTTCATACTCGCCACTGTGGCCCAGATGGTGTTCGGGGAGCTCGTGCCGAAGACCCTCGCCATCTCGCTCCCCTATCGCTCCGCAGAGCTCTTCGGCATCCCCATGCAGATGGTCAACCGGGCCCTCCGGCCGGTGATCCTCTTCCTGAACAATTCAGCCGACTGGACTGTGCGCAAGCTGGGCATCGAGCCGCTGGCCGAGTTGACCGGGGTCCGCTCGATGGAAGAGCTCGAGTTGATGATCCGATCCTCCGGTGAGGAAGGGACCCTCGATGACGAGGAGATGGAGCTCCTCACGCGAGCGATCACTTTCACCGAGAAGGTGGCGGTCGAAGCCATGATCCCCCGGGTCAATGTGGTGGCGGTCAATCGTCACCAGCCGATATCAGAGCTGCGCCAGATCTCGCGCGAGACCGGCCACTCCCGCTTCCCCGTCTACGGCGTCGACCTCGACGAGATCGTAGGCATCGTCCATGTGAAGGACACACTGGGCATCACCGCGGCACAGCGAGCCCTCACCCCGGTGGAAGAGATCACCGAACCAGGTCTCCGGGTCCCGGCGTCGAGTCCCCTCGAGCAACTCCTGACCGGACTGCAGACCGAAGGCCGCGGAATGGCCCTCGTCATCGACGAGTACGGTGGCACGGCAGGGATCATCACCGTTGAAGACCTCCTCGAGGAGATATTCGGCGAGATAGAAGACGAGTACGACGAGGTGATCGAGCCGTCTCAGTCGGATCGGGACGTCGATGTCCTCTCCGGTCTTCTCAGCCGCCACGATGTCGAGGAGCGAATCGGATTCGAATGGCCCGAAGGACACTTCGAGACACTCGGGGGATTCCTCGTGGCCACCCTTGGCCGATTCCCCACCGAGGGTGAGGTGATCCCGGCCGGACCGGTGAGCTTCGAGGTCTTGAAGATGGACGGCCATCGCGTCGATGAGGTCCGGGTCATCGAGAAACCGGTCGACGAGGGACGGGACGGGCGATGAACTGGGGACCCCTGGTGTTCCTCGTCCTGCTGCTTCTCGCCAACGGGTTCTTCGTTGCAGCCGAATTCGCCTACATCACGGCCCGACGCAGCGTCCTGGAACAGGCACCCGGCAGGTCGGCCCAGATCGCGGTCGGGCTGAACAGGAATCTCTCGCTCAGCCTGACTGCTGCGCAGTTGGGGATCACCATGGCCTCGCTCGGTCTGGGAGCCGTTGCTGAGCCCGCTGTCGCACATCTCCTCGAGCAAGCCCTCGGGTTCTTGCCCGTGTCTGAGGCGGTCATCCACGTCATCGCGTTGATCATCGCTCTGCTCATCGTGGTGTTCCTTCACATGGTCATCGGGGAGATGGCACCGAAGAACATCGCCATATCGAGCCCGGAGCGATCGGCGACGACACTGGCCCGGCTGTTCCGCGGGTTCATCATTCTCTTCCGGCCGCTCATCGGGCTGCTCAACGCCATGGCCAACGGTGTCCTGAGACTGTTCGGTGTCAAGCCGGCCGACTCCCTCGAGGTAGGACACTCCGCCGACGACCTGGCTGTGATCATCGCCACCGGTCAACGAGACGGGGTGATCGAGGACTTCACCCATCGGCTCCTCAGCGGAGCGATCATCTTCGGAGACCTCGACGCGGCCGAGGCCATGATCCCCCGCCCCGATGTGGTAGCTGTTCCCGTTTCCTCGCCCGTTGCCGACATCGAGCAGGTGATGAGAGACACGGGCCACTCGAGGATCCCGGTTTACGGCGAGACGCTGGACGACATCCACGGATTCGTCCACGTCAAAGACCTAATGGGCGTCTCCGACGACGCCACCGGCCGATCCATCGAACCCGGGCTCCTCAGACGGATCCTCTTCGTCCCCGAGTCGGCACACATCAGATCCGTCCTCGACGAGATGCGGAGAACTCGAATTCATTTCGCCGTCGTCGTAGATGAGCACGGCTCGACCGCGGGGATCATCACGATGGAGGACATCGCCGAGGAGCTGGTCGGGGAGATCAGCGACGAGCACGATTTCCGTGAACACGGTGCGATCCGGACCAGGGAAGGGCGGATCATCGCTCCCGGGCTGATGCGACCGGATCAGCTGGTCGAGTTCGGGGTCCGATTGCCCGAGGGCCACTACGAGACCATCGGAGGTTTGGTCATGGACCGTCTCGGTCGGCTCCCGGTGGCCGGAGACGTGATCGAAGAGGAAGGGTGGAAGCTCGTCGTGACCCGAACCGACGGGCGACGAGTGCGTGAGGTGGAGCTGACTCCATCGACCACGGACAGGGACTGAACCCGCCGGGGCGCAACTTATGCTGGTGCAGACAGCCGAGCTGAAAGGAGTCGTTGCCGTGCCTGAGATCCAAGAGACCTCCCTTCCCGGTGTGGGTGTCCGGCATGACTTCACCACCGAAGAAGGCAGTCGCATCGGTGTGATCCACCACCGAACCGGGCGACGAGAGCTCTTCGTCTGCACCACCGATGACCCCGACGCAGTGGCGATGAGCCTGAGTCTCTCCGATGACGACAGCCATGCACTCTCGAAGGCCTTGGGTGAGACGACGGTGGTCGAAAATCTCACCCACCTCCAACAGCAGATAGAAGGGCTGGCCATCGACTGGCTTGCTGTCGACCCCGAGTCACCGTACTCGGGACGGACGATCGGCGATGCCCGGATCAGGACCCGCACCGGTGTCTCGGTAGTCGCCGTGATCAGGGGGGTCGAGCCGTTCCCCGCTCCCGGCCCTGAATTCCTTATCGAGCCGTCCGACACCCTGGTCGTCGTCGGGACCCCGGAGGGCATCAACCAGGTCAGCGACATACTCATGACCGGATAGTTGAGCCACCGGGCTCTCGTCCTCGTCGAGCTCGGCGCCGTCGTTCTTGGCCTTGGAGTCCTGGCGCGACTCGCCGGACGGCTCGGCATCTCCCCGATACCGTTCTACCTCCTCGGTGGTCTGGCCTTGGGCGAAGGCGGGCTGGTCAACGTCGTCACCTCGGAGGAGTTCATCGAGGTCGGAGCGGAACTGGGGGTGATCTTCCTCCTGCTGATGCTGGGCCTCGAGTACTCGGCGCGAGAACTCGTGGCCGGCGTCAAATCCGTCGCACCGGCCGGGCTGCTCGACCTGGTGCTCAACTTCACCCCCGGATTCGCCGCCGGCCTCATCCTCGGCTGGGGAACGGTGCCTGCGCTCTTCCTCGGCGGGGTCACATACATCTCTTCGACGGGAGTGATTGCCAAGTTGCTGAACGATCTGGGTTGGGCCGGCAACAGGGAAACGCCGGTGATTCTGTCGATCCTCGTGTTCGAGGACCTGGCGATGGCAGTCATCCTCCCCACTCTCGGAGTGCTGGCGCTCGGTTCGAGCACCATGAGCGCCGTGGTCGCCATCGTCATTGCCGTAGCCGTGATGGTGGCGACGATCTTCCTCGCCAACCGGCATGGAGACAGACTCGGTGGTCTTGTGGTCCATCGCTCCGACGAAGTGAGTCTGTTGTCCGTCTTCGGGCTCACCCTGCTGGTGGCCGGTCTGGCTGAGGGCGTGAACATCTCTGCCGCCGTTGGAGCCTTTCTAGTTGGAATCAGCCTCTCGGGTGAGGCGGTGGCCAAAGCAGAAACCCTTCTGGCGCCGCTCCGAGATCTGTTTGCTGCCGTCTTCTTCGTCTTCTTCGGGCTATCTACCGACCCGCGGAGCATCCCACCGGTGCTCGGTGTGGCTGTCCTCCTCGGGTTGATAACCGCACTCACCAAGATCATCACAGGTGGTTGGGCGGCGCGTAAGGCCGGCATCGGTCGTGCCGGCCAACTTCGTACCGGATTCGCATTGATGGCCCGCGGCGAGTTTTCGATCGTGATCGCAGGACTCGCCGTGGGAGTGGCGGGCGCCGAGGACCTGCCCGCGTTGGCGGCGGCGTATGTGCTCCTGATGGCCGTCTCCGGGCCTGTGGCGGCGAAGCTCATCGACCGAAGACGAGCAGCAACGACGTCCTGAGCCCGCAGGGCGTCGGCGAACCTCGATGCGTGGCGGTCTAGATCTGCCTATTCGCCCACCCGGGACAATCGGAAGATGGGGATCTCCCGATCGGTCTTCTCCACGTAGTTGCCGTAGCCCGGAGCGAGCGCAACCACCCTGTCCCACTGGTCCGTCCGCTCATCACCGGCAAGCAGTTCCGCCTCGACCGGGAACTCACCGTCGCCGAGGTCGACCCATGCTTCCTTCGGGCTCCTGGCGAGGTTGAAGGCCCATCCAGGATGACGGGAAGAGCCACTGTTGGACGCCACCACGAGCCACGCCTCCCTACCGCTCGGATCCTCGAACCATCCCAGCACGCTCTCCCTGCGTTGACCGGTCTTGGCACCGATTGTGATCAGCCGAAGCAAAGGCCTGCCCTGGATCTTCACTCCGAACCGCATCATGAGATTCCCGATCCCACTCATCGCCCTCATCATCGGGCGTAGGACCCCGGGAATCTCGGCACCGCGCGTGCCTCCCGGTGGAAGTTCGAGCATGGGATCAAGGCTACAGATCGGGAGAGGAATTCACGGAGGGAGGCTCTGTCCCGCACAAATCCCACCGGTCTCGTCGGCCTCGGTGGTTAGCCTGAAATCCAGCCACCAGATGGGATCCATGCGCAGGACCGCTTGAACACCCAGTTCCCGGAGCCGTCAACCGGACCCAGCTCCGGTCTCAACCCGAGGAGCAACCATGCCTTCCGTCCATCTGAACCATCTTTCACACCGATATTCCAGTGCCGTTGACGTCCTGGTCGACGTCGACGTCCACCTGGGCCACGGCTGGACCGGTGTCGTCGGCGCCAACGGGGCCGGGAAAACCACTCTGCTCCACCTGGTGGCTCATCGTTTACAACCGACAGACGGCTCCGTCACGTTGGATCCCGCCGACTCCCTCGTGAAGCTGTGCGATCAGACCGTCGACAGACCCAACCCCGACATCGAGGCATTCGCCGGGTCATGGGACGGCTTCGACGTGTCCCTGAGAGGACGTCTCCGGCTGGAGGCTGAGGACTTCCACCGTTGGGCGACGCTGTCCCCCGGGGAGCGCAAGCGATGGCAGATCGCTGCGGCATTGAGCAGGGAACCGGATGTCCTGCTGCTCGATGAGCCCACCAACCACCTCGACTCCGACGCACGGGAAATGCTGATCACAGCGCTGACCGGATTCACCGGTGTGGGATTGGTGGTCTCTCACGATCGACGACTACTCGCCAACCTGACCACCAGAACCCTTCGGATCGACCGGGGCGAGGTGACGTTGTGGAACGCTGCCTATGAGGAGGCATCTGCGGGGTGGAGGGCCGTCGAGGCGGCATCACGGGAGGAGCGAGCGCTGCTCAGAGCCGAAGCCAAGAGGGCGAATCGGCACCTGGCGAAACTTCGTCAAACCAACGAGCAGAAACGCGCTGCGTTCAAGGAGAGGAACAACACGTCCTCCTTCAAAGACATAGACAGCCGATCCGCGGCACGCCAGGCGAAGCACCGGGAAGGCGAGAAGGCGGCGGGCAAGGCCCTCGCCACCGCGGCCAGGGCGAGAGACCGTGCGACCGAGGCGGCCACAGCGTCCGAGATCAGGAGAGAGGTGGGTGGCGCCATCTCGTTCCAGTTCGAGCCGGCTCCGAAACGGCTCCTTGCCTCAGTCCTCGGTCCCCTGGAGGTGGCGGGCCACACCCTCGTGGAACACGTCGATGTCAAGGTCGAACGAGACGATCGAATCTGGCTCAGAGGTCACAACGGCGCCGGCAAGACCACACTGCTCCATGCCCTCATCCAGGATGCCGCCCTCCCCGCCGACAAGCTGCTGTTCCTCGAACAGGAGATGACTCCCGAGGAAGTCGATCGAGTCATGACAGAGATGAGGTCACTACGACCAGATGAGCGTGGTTCAGTACTCGCGATAGTGGCACTCCTCGGCGTTGATCCTGAACTGCTTCTCGCCTCGAAAGACCCTTCCCCCGGGGAAGCACGAAAGCTGGCCACGGCTCTGGGTCTGGGTCGCGCCGCGTGGCTGGTGGTTCTCGACGAACCCACCAACCACCTCGACCTTCCCTCAATCGAGCGTCTCCAGGCTGCCCTTTCGGGGTATCCGGGTGCCCTCGTGGTGGTGACCCATGACGATGAGTTCGCCCACAGCCTGAACCTGCAGCCATACGACCTCGCCTGATCTGAACCCGGCAGGCCGTCGCCTACACTGAAAGGTGGAAGGTCAGCTTCCCGTCGTGCCGGATCCTCGTGCTGGATCGCAGTCACGATCTCCGCTGTTCACGCGGGCGAGGCCTCAATCGACGAGGTGATCGCGTGAACAATCGACTCTCCAGATTGCGGCGTATGGCTGTGGTGGACGTCACCCCGCTCAGGCTCGTCCCCGGTTTCCGCTGGCTCTACTTCGGCTTCTTCTTCGTTCAGGGTGGCCGTCAACTCACCGTCGTGGCCGTCCCATTCCAGGTCTATGACCTGACTGGCTCCACCCTTGCTGTCGGGTTGCTGGGATTGGCACAACTGGTTCCGCTCCTCCTTCTCTCGCTGTTGGGAGGGGCGATGGCCGATGCCATCGACCGCCGCAAGATCCTGGTGTTCTCCCCGCTCGTACTCGCCCTCACCTCGGCCGGGCTCATGTGGAACGCCCTCGCCGACCAGCCACTGCTATGGCCGCTCTTCGTCCTGAGTGCGGTGAACGCCGGGATATCAGCCATCGACTCCCCGGCCCGACAGGCGATGGTGCCCGGATTGGTAGGCAAGGACTTGCTGCCCTCGGCCCTCGCCCTCAACCAAACGCTGACCAACACGGCCAAGGCAGGCTTCCCTGCCCTGGGCGGCCTGTTGATCGCCACCGCCGGTCTGCCTGTCACCTACGCCATCGAGACCGCGTGCTTTCTCGTCGGTGCGCTGCTGATGCGAGGTATCCCATCGGTGAAGATCGAGGGAGGTGGGCGACGTCTCGAGATGTCGTCGATCATCGAAGGGTTCCGATACCTGAAAGGGGTGCGGATCATCCAGGCCGCCCTGCTGTTGGACCTGTCGGCGATGGTCTTCGGCATGCCGACCGCCCTGTTCCCGGCGATGGGAACTGAGGTGTTCGGCGGGGACGCGTTCACGGTGGGCCTCCTCTACGCCGCCCCGGGAGTCGGTGCACTCCTCGCCGCGCTCACCTCTGGCTGGGTCACCTCCGTCGTCTATCAGGGTCGGGCAGTGATCCTCGCCGTGATGGGCTGGGGCATCGCCATCGCCGTATTTGGCTTCTCGGGATCGCTGACGCTGGGTCTGATCATGCTCGCCCTCGCCGGAGCAGCCGACGTGGTCTCGGCGATCTTCCGGGGGACCATCATCCAACTGCGTACACCGGACGAGCTGCGGGGGCGGGTCTCCTCGATGCACATGGCCGTAGTGGCCGGCGGCCCCAGGCTCGGCGATCTAGAGGCGGGCGTGGTGGCCGCCCTCACCTCGGTTCGTTTCTCGGTGGTGTCCGGAGGCCTCGCCTGCGTCCTCAGCGCCGCGGTCATCGCCCGTTGGGCCCCAGACTTCCTCAGGTACCGGTCAGGTGAACCGCTTTCCTGATGCTGTGGGGGCGGTTTACCGGCCCTACAGCGTTTCAAAGGGCGCCGAAGCCCGGTCACATTCCGAACAGTGCCGCGGCATTCCCTCCCTTGATCCGGTTGCGGTCGACGTCGGAGAGCCCTTCAGTCGCCTCGATGAGACCGACGGGATCGGTCTCACCCATGTCGAAAGGGAAGTCGGTGCCCAGCATCACCCGATCGGCCCCGACCACCTCGACCAGATGACGGAGATAGAGCGGCTGGAAGACCATCGTGTCGTAATAGAGCATCTTCATATAGTCGCTCGGCGGCCGATCCGGGATCCTGACCCGGGTCTCCGGACGAACCTCCCAGGTGTGGTCGGCCCGGGAGCAATAGAAGGGAAGGTAGCCCCCACCGTGGAGCAGGACGATCTTGATGCCGGGGTGCTCTTCGAAGAGCCCGCTGAAGATCATCCGGGTCGCCGCGACCATCGTTTCCAGCGGATTGCCGATGCAGTTGGTGAGGAAGTAGTCGCCGAATCTGTGGCTCTCGGGGTACCCGTTCGGATGCAGGATCACCGGGACACCCTTGGCCTCGACCGCCGCCCAGAAGGGACGAAATCGAGCCTCGTCGAGGTTGTGCCCGTCGACGGTGCCCCCGATTTGGAGCCCCTTGAACCCGAGTTCGTCGACGGCGTGGTCCATGCAGGCGATGGCGAGGTCCACATCCTGCAACGGGACCGTCGCCCCGAACAGGGCGAATCGGTCGGGGTGGGCTGCTGCTGCTGCCGCCAGGTTCTCGTTCTGCATCCGCGCCGAAGTCGCCGCCGCGGGCGCCGGCGCCCAGTAGAAGTACTCGGAAACGAAGGTCGCCAGACCCTGGACGTCGACCCCCATTGCATCCATGTGGGCGATACGCGCCTCGGGCTTGGTGAGAGAGTCGACGATCGTCGGGAACATGACCTTGTTGTGGTCGATCGAGTCCTGACCCATGAAGTAGTCGTACGGCTCGTACTCGCGGCGTCGATGGGGCTCGATGACCTCGCGGCTGGGCGGCGTTGCCAGATGACAGTGGACGTCGATGGTCGTCATGGTTCCTGCGGGGATCTGCGGACTGGTCCGCCGATCCTACATGTTGTGAAATCGGGGCCGGGTCCAAGCCGGAACCACTCCGCATCGGTGGTGAAACTTTGACGTCATATATCCGGGACCTGATTTGGGACAGCGACGACCCTGGCGAAACGGGAAAGCTGACCCGCCCCGCCGTCTACTCACTCCTGATCCTGGTGACTCTCATCCTGGGTTTGAACTGGCCGATCATGGCCACCGCCCTGGAATCGATCAGCCCGGTGTGGATGGGGGTATTCCGGGTGCTCGGCGCCCTGGCGGTGATCATCGTGGTGGTCGTGTCCACGGGCAACATCCGCGTACCGCCGCGGGCGGATCTGAAGATCGTCGCCTCGCTGGCGGTCTTCAGGCTGGCAATGGTCTTCGTCCTGGTCTTCTCGGGGCTGGAACTGGTCCCGCCAGGAAGGTCGTCCGTGATCGTGTGGACGGCCAGCCTGTGGACGGTCCCCATCGCCGCCGTGTTCCTCGGGGAGCGGATGATCGGAAGACGGTGGGTCGGTCTCGTCCTGGGCATCACCGGCGTCATCGTCCTCTTCGAGCCGTGGGGTCTGGCCTGGGACGCACCGGGCGTGGCCCTGGGGCACCTACTGCTCATCCTCGCCGCCATCGTCAACGCGGCCACATCCGTGCACATCCGGGCTCATAGATGGACGATGACGCCGCTCCAGGCAATCCCATGGCAGCTCACCGGAGCACTGATCATCCTGTTCACGGTCGCGATGATGAGGGAGGGACTCCCGCAGATCGACTGGACCCCCCAGCTGGGTCTGGTCGTCGCCTATCAGGGGGTGCTGGCGACCGGAGTGGCCTTCTGGGCCCAGATCGTGATCCTCAGGAATCTCGCTGCGATCTCGGCCAACCTGACCCTGATGGCCGTTCCCGTCGTTGGTGTGATCTCGTCAGCGCTGTTCGTCGGCGAAACGATCACCACGACCCTCATCGCAGGGCTGGCCCTGATCATCGCCGGTGTCACGCTGAATCTTCTGTCTGACGAGACCGGCCCGAAGTTGACTTCGAGCCTGGCTGCAGAACCGGGCGGTCAGTCTTGATCGTCGCTGACGCCGTAGGCGTCGATCGAGGTGCGGAGGTGAGCCTCGAGAGCCGCAACCGCCGCTTCGACGTCTCGCTTCTCCAGGGCGTCGAGGATCTCCTCGTGACCGTGGTTCGCCTCCTCCCTGAGCCCGGGCTTGTGATGGAGGGAGGCGCCGATGTACATCACCGAAGCGTCCTGGAGATTGCGGATGATCGCGGCCAAACGGGGCGACGCCGCCGTCTCGTACACGGCCATGTGGAATACCCGGTTGCGGTCGACCCAGTCGACGGAGTGAGGCTCGGCGAGCATCTGCTCATGGAGCTTGCGGAGCCTGGCGATCAGGGCGTCGCTGATGTTGGGGACGGCCTGGCGCATCGCCAGTGGCTCGAGGACCCGGCGAATCTCGTAGATGTCGTGAACGTCGTTGGCGCTGAGCTCGGACACGATGGCGCCGCGATGGGGGTCGAACTGGACGAGACCCTCGGTGGCCAGGTCGCGGAGTGCCTCACGGACAGGGGTGGTGCTGACATCGAGCATCGCGGCGAGCTCGGCCTGAACCAGACGGCTACCGCTGCGCAGCTCGCCATTGAGGATCGCCCGGCGAAGGACACCGAGCACGTACTCGTAGGCGGTCTGGCGGTTGGCGGCAAAACCGTCACCGGCAGGCTCGATTCGGAACTCGGGGGTCAGCTCCATAGCCCGGGATGCTACAAGAGGCGACTCGAGTTCCCAGGGCTTACGATCAACCACAAGCCCGAGGAGAGTCATTGAGAGCAGTCCGCGTCACCGCCCCCCACCAGATCGAGTTGGCCGAGGTGCCCGAGCCCGCGGCAGACGCTTGGGTGCTGGTTCGCAACCTGCAAGTCGGGATCTGTGGCACGGACACCAAGATCGTTGCGGGCAAGATCCCGGTGGACTTCCCACGGATCGTCGGTCACGAGCTGGTCGGAGAGGTCGTGTCTGGTCCGGAGGGATCCCCATTCGCCGCAGGCGACCGGGTTCTCGTCGATCCTGGTGTCGCCTGTGGGTGGTGTGCCATGTGTCTCGCCGGGCGACCCAACATCTGTATCAACGGCGGCCTGCTCGGGCGTGACGTGGACGGCGTCTTCACCGAGTACACGACCGTCCCCGTGAACCGGCTGGTGAGGGTCCCCGACTCGATCGGTGACCGCGCCTCAGGCCTGCTCCAGGTGCTCGGCACCTGTGTCCATGCCGCAAAGCAGGTCGACGTGTTCCCGGGTCAGGTCGCCGCCGTGATCGGTCTCGGAGTGTCGGGCCAACTCCTCTCACAGCTGATGCGTCTCAAAGGAATGAGGGTGGTCGGGATCACCAGATCGGAATGGAAGCGTGATCTCGCAGCCGAGTTGGGCGCCGACGCCACCGCAACGCCTGACAAAGCCGCGGACGTGCTCGCCGAAGTCACCGACGGCCTCGGCCCGGACCTGGTCGTCGAGGCGGTGGGCATCGAGTCGACACTCGGCGAGGCGATCTCGCTCGTCGCCACCGGAGGTGAGGTTCTCGTCTTCGGGACACTGACCGGTGCAGGCCAGGGACTCCCCTACTACCAGCTCTATCACAAGGAACTGACACTCAGAAACCCCAGAGCCGCATTGATCGGCGACTACGCCGACGGCATCGACCTCACCGCAGCCGGCTCGTTGACTCTGGAGCCGTTGGTGACCCATGTCCTCGCGCTCGACGAGGCAGAACGGGCCTTCGAGTTGGTGGACGACCCGTCGTCCTTGAAGGTCTTGATGACGATCTGACCCTCAGAGGGGCGAGGGTACGTCGACGGCCCGTCCGGAGGCCGCGCTCTCCGCGGCCGCTTCCATCACGGCGATCACGGCCAGCCCGGCCTCACCATCGGGTTCCACCGGACCTTCGCCCCGGATCGCCTGGGCGAACCCGACCAGTTGATCCACCACCGGATCCACCGGCGTCAGCTCGACGTCCGTCGGCTCGGCGTCGAGTCTCTTCTGCACCGCCAACCGGGTGCCTCCGGCGGTGTTGAACGCCGCGGCGTCTGTGCCGAAGAGGGCGATCTCATTGATGACCGGGGTGAAGAAGGATGTGGTCAGCGTGGCAAGCGCCCCACTCTCGAACTCGAAGGCGACAACTGTTGCCTCGTCGATCGGGCGGTCACGACCGGCCCTGGTGAAGGCGCTGACCCGGGAGATCGGTCCGACTAGATAGTGCATCGTGTCGATCTTGTGGACACCCAGCGAGGTCATCGACCCGAGGGGGCTCTGATCAGGGCTCCAACGCCAAGCCTCATCGGGCATCTTGAACCCGTTGGGGATGGACTGATGGGCGACCACAGTCTCGATGTCACCGAGCTCCCCGACATCGATCATCTCTTTGATCTTCCGGTTGGCCGCGGTCCTCCTCCGCTGATGCCCGACCTGGAGAATCACGCCAGCCCTCCTCGCCGCATCCACAGCCGCTCGACCGTCCTCCACGGTGGTGGTGAGAGGCTTCTCGACGAATATGTGCTTGCCCGAGGCGGCGACCTGTTCGATCAGCGGTCGATGACTCTGATGGGAGGTCGCGATCAGCACGCCTTCGACGGACTCATCGGCCAGCAGGTCCTCCATCGAGGCCGCGGAGCGACAGCCGTACTCGTCGGCGAATGCGTTTCGACCCTTCTCACCACGAGCGAAACAGGTGACCACACGGGCCGCTCCTCCTCGTTCCGCTGCTTTGGTCAGCTCGGCGCCCCACCAGCCCAGCCCTACCAGTCCGAGCCCGACCGGATCTCCACCGTTCAACATACGTCACACGCCTTCATGAACAACGCCAGCATCGAGTAGTAGCCGACCACGGCTGCAAGCTCCACCACCCCGTCCTCCCCGAGCTCGTCTGCGGCGTTGTTGAAGGTGGTGTCGTCTACCTCACCACTCCGGCACAGTGCTCGAGCGAAATCCACGATGATGGCGTCCCGGCCGGTGACCGCAACGCCGCCGCGTATCGCGTCCAGAGTGGCCTCGCTGACACCGGCGTCCCTGGCCAACGGGCTGTGCGACGCCCACTCGAAGTCACACTTCCGTTCGATCGCAGTGGTCACGATCGCCAACTCCCGAATCCGGTCGCCGATCGTCGATTCGAACCTGATCACCGCGCCGAGGTCGGCTGCGGCACGGGCGATCTCGGGCCGGTGGAGCATCGCCGCGTAGGGACGGATCATCCGACCGCCACGACTGGCCGCGATGTGGTCGAACACCTCGATCTGGGCGGCGGAAGCCTGATCTCTCTCCTCGATCAGCTGTACGCGTGGCAAAACTCTCCAATCCCTGGTTTCCTGCGACCCGGGGCTGTAGACCCCGCTGAGCGATGTCTACAGCCCTGGGCTCGCGAATTCGAACTCGATCCTACATGTTATAGGATCAGCGTCATGGTCGCTTTGGAGCCGTCTTCGGTCGATACGCCGCTGGGTCGGGTGTCTTTCGGTGCCGGCGGCGAGGGCGATCGGTGGGTCCTCCTCCACTCTCTCCTGACCGACCGCAACGCCTTCGATCGCATCGTCAAAGGACTGGACGGGAGGGTGATTTCATTCGATCTCCCCGGCTTCGGAGAGACTTCGCAGGCCCCACCGCGCATCGAGGAGCACGCCGACCTCATGGCCGCCGCCATCAGGGGTCTCGCCGATGGCGGGGGCACGACGCTCATCGGGAATGGCCTCGGCTCGTTCGTCGCGCTCGCCCTGGCCATTCGTCATCCCGACCTGGTCGACCGTCTGATCCTCCTGGGCTGCGGGGCGGCCTTCCCTTACGAGGCAAAACCCGCCCTCGACGGCATGATCGACGCCGTGCGATCAGGAGGCATGGATGCGGTCACCCCAACCGCTCTGCTGCGGATCTTCACACAGGAGTATCTGGACGCCCATCCAGACGAGGTTGTCGAACGGAGCGAGGTCCTGGCGCGCACCGACCCAGAAGCTTTCATCACCGCCTGCACCGCCCTCAGGTCGCTCGACCTGTCGGCCCGCGCCACGACGGTGACCAGTCCAACGCTGTTGGTCGTGGGCGAAGACGACCAGGCCACGCCGCCGTCGATGGCAGAGACTTTGCGTGACCTGATCCCCGGGGCCACCCTGGTGACGATGCCGGGCATCGCCCACGCTCCACAGCTTCAGGCTCCTGACGGTCTGTTGGAGCTGATCGCGAATTTCTGCGAAGGAGTGTGAACCAATGGAAGCGAGACCCGAGACCGTCGAAGAGGGCAGGTTCGATCCCGCCGACTTCAGCGACGAGCTCGAAGCGGCGCCCGAGAACAAACAACTCGGGACCGCCGTGTGGTTCGAGAACCCCCGGATCCGTGTCTGGGAGGTCAAGCTGGAACCGGGCGAGCGCGGAGAGTTCCATTCCCACACGACCAACTACTTCTGGACGGTGGTCGAAGGAAGCCGGGGGCTGCAGCGATTCAGCGACGGGTCCTACGTGGTGCGTGACTACGTCGAGGGCGAGACAAGATACCTCGAACACTCTCCGGAGACAGCCTTGATCCATGATCTGGAGAACATCGGGGACTCCACCCTCCGGTTCGTGACCGTCGAGCTGCTCGACTGAGAGTGGGCTGGCCCCGGGTACTCATAGCCGGTGGATCCATCGGCGGACTCACCACCGGGGTGCTGCTGTCAGAGCTGGGCTGTGACGTCGAGATCTACGAGAGGTCCGATCGCGATCTCGAGGATCGTGGCGCGGGGATCGTCGTGCTCCCGGTGACAGAGCGATACTTCGAACAGGGCGACGGTTCCGGGCCCAAGCGGGTGAGCCTCGAACTCACCTACTGGAACTATGTCGATGCATCGGGCACAACGATCGCCTCACATGAAGACCACTTCCGGTTCTCGGGATGGTCCACCATCTACCGAGCGCTTCTCGACGTGTTCGATTCCGGCAGTTATCACTACGACCACGAAGTCATCGGGTTGACCCAGCTGGATGACGGGGTGAGTCTCGAGTTCGGGAACGGCAGCCGGGCGGACGGAGACATGGCGGTGTTCGCCGACGGCATGAACTCGACGGGACGTTCGATCCTATTGCCCGAAGTCGTCCCCGAGTACGCCGGATACGTCGCCTGGCGGGGCACCGTCCCCGAGGGCCATCTCTCCCCCGAAACACAGGAGACGGTCGCCGATGCCATGGTCTACCAGGTGCTCGACCACGGACACATCCTGGTCTATGCCATTCCCGGCCCGACGGGGGACACCGAGCCCCCGAACCGGGTGATCAACTTCGTCTGGTACCGCAACTACCCCACCGGCGGCCCGTTCGAGAATCTCATGACCGACGCCGGCGGTGGGCGGAGGACAGGGACGATGCCACCCGGCCAGATCCGCCCTGAACATCTCGCCGAGCTGCACAGCACCGCCACCGAGGTCCTGGCTCCTCAGATGAGCGAGATCGTCCTGGCTTGCGGCTCCCCCCTGATCCAGGCGGTGTTCGACGTGGCCAGCCCTCGGATGGCTTTCGACCGTACCTGCCTTCTCGGCGACGCAGCCACCACGCTCCGCCCACACGTGGCTGCCGGACAGGCCAAGGCATGTGCCGACGCCTGGGCTCTTCGGGACGCCCTGGCAGCGACTCACGGGCACGTTCTCGAGGCTCTCGCCCTGTGGGAGCCGGTCCAGCTGGACCTGGCACGGACCGCCCTGGCACG
This sequence comes from Acidimicrobiia bacterium, assembly GCA_035762545.1. Classification (GTDB taxonomy): domain Bacteria; phylum Actinomycetota; class Acidimicrobiia; order Spongiisociales; family ZC4RG35; genus JANQRA01. The sequence continues at coordinate 26,105 of DASTOM010000027.1, read as the reverse complement.
GACCAGGCAGATGGGTATCGCCAGCCAGTACGAGGGTTCGATGCAGCCGGGAGATCCCGACTGGAAGTTCGGTCTGTGGGAGCCGGGAAATTGATCGTCGAGGTCGTGTCAGTCGGTACCGAGCTCCTCCTTGGTCAGATAGTCAACTCCAATGCGGCCTTCATCGGTCGGCGTCTCGCCGAGGACGGGTTCGATGTGAATCACCAGGTCTCGGTGGGTGACAACCTGGGTCGGCTCACCGAGGTGCTCCGGACGGCCGCGACCCGGGCAGACGCGGTCATCATCACAGGTGGAATCGGTCCCACCCAGGACGATCTGACCCGCGATGCGATGTGCGCGGTGGCCGGTCGTGAGATGAAACGCGACGAGAAGCACGCCGAATGGATCGTTTCCCGGGTTCGGGCCCAAGGCCGGGAGCCGGCGCCGAACGTGGTGAGAATGGCCGACATCCCCGACGGGGCCGAAGCGCTGCCGAACGCCAACGGAGTCGCCCTTGGTGTGGCCATGGAACACGAGGGGACCTGGCTGTTCGCAGTCCCCGGGGTGCCCGTCGAGATGGCGACCATGCTGGAGGAGCAGGTGCTTCCCCGACTCCGGGTCGCAGCCGGAGAGCCAGCGACGCTGTTCAGCCGGGTGCTCAAGTGTTGGGGGCGCGGCGAGTCGGACATAGCCGAGATGCTCGACGACCTGTTCGCCACGGCGAATCCCTCCGTTGCGTTTCTGATCTCGGACATGGAGGTGAAGGTCCGGATCTCGGCCAAAGCCGCCGACGAGCGTGAGGCCGTTGCATTGATCGCGCCCATCGAGGCTCAGGTCCGGTCCCGTCTCGGCGACACGGTGTTCGCCACCGACGACGAGACCGTCGACGGGATCCTCGTCGCCGGCCTGGCTGCCAGGGGCTGGACCGTGGCGACGATCGAACAGGCGACGCTGGGTCAGGTCGGTGGTCGGCTGGTCCGAGCGACGGAGGGATCAGATATGTTCGCCGCCACCGTGGTCCCGGGAAGCGGGACTCGGGGTCTCACCCCCCGTGCCGACGTGACTCTCGAGGTAGGAGCGATCGGGGTGCGATCAGATGCCAGGCACCCCACCCGCCCGGTGCAGATGACGGTGCGCACACCGGTGACCACCTTGGAGAGGGTTTTCGAATTCGGGGGGGATGACGAGCGGGTACGGACCTTCGCCACCATCGCCGGCCTCCACCTCATCCGGCTCGCCCTCGACGAGGCCCGGCCATGACGACACGGCTGAAACGGTCCTTCGAACGCACACCGCTTCTCGCAGCAGTGGTCTACACCGGCGCCGGAGTCCTCCCCCTCTTCCTGGTCAGCAGTCAGATACTTCAGTTGGAGGACGACATCGGCTTCGGAGTCGCCCAACTCGGACTCGCCACGGCAGCCTTCTTCGGAGCTGCGGCGCTGGCCGCAAACCCGGCGGGAAGGCTGGTCTCGAACCTGGGATCGTCGACCGGGATCAAGCTCGGTGCCTCCCTGACGATCGTGTCGTGCATCGTGGCCGGTACGGCCCGGGTGTGGTGGGTGATACCGCTGGCCACGGCGATAGGCGGTGTCGCCAACGGGATCATCCAAGTCGCCTCGAACCTGGCGATCTTCGACGGGGTGAGCAAAGAGCGTCAGGGTCTGGCCTTCGGGTCGAAGCAAGCTTCGGTCCCCCTGGCCAGTGTCCTCGCCGGCCTCTCCCTCCCCGTGATCGGCCTCGTATTCGGGTGGAGGTGGGTCTTCGCCGGCGCGGCACTCCTCGCCTTGGGACTCGCACTCACGGCACCCGAGTTCGAGCACGAGAGCGGCGAACGACGGATCGAACAGAGGGTTGGCCGACCGACCAGGTCGATGCTCTGGCTGGGGCTGGCCGGGATCACCGGTGCCGCGGCCGGCAACGGACTGTCGCTTTTCATCGTCCCGTCAGCGGTAGATATCGGAATATCCGAGGCGGAGGCTGGGGCCGTTCTCGCAATCTGCTCGCTTCTCGTGGTCGCCCTCCGCATCTCGACCGGTTGGCTGGTCGACTCGAGGCGGAGCAGTGGCCACATCGAGATGGCCTGGATGGCGGGCGTGGGAGCAGCGGCCTCCCTCCTGCTCATGTTGGCAACGACCCCTGGGCTCTACCTGGTGGCGATGCCCATTGCGCTGCTCGGGGCCTGGGGATGGCCGGGCATCATCTTCTTCACGGTGGTTCACACATACCGAGAGTTTCCGGCGAAGGCCTCCGGGCTGGTCCTCTCGTCCAATCTGACCGGGACCGTTTTGGGGCCCCTAGTAGTGGGCAGCCTCGCCGGCCGCAACAACTATCCCGCCGCCTGGCTGTTCGTCTCCATCTGCGCCGCGGTGTCCACCGTCGGCTTCATAGTCGCCCGGCGGACCACCGAACCGTCACGTTTGATGCGTTGACGGCCGTCAGGCGCCGACCGGCTCCCTGACGAGGGGTAGTTCGACGACTTGGTTCTGCTCGACGGAGAGGTCGGCCGCGAAGTAGACCTCCATCGTCATCCGGGCGAGGCGGGGCTCGACCATGACGGGGCGGTCGTGATAGACCGCTTCGAGGAAGTGCAGGGTCTCACGCTCCATGGGGCCGGCGTAGACGTGGTCGACGTACTCGCCGGGCATGGTCGACAGCGGGAACTGGACCCCGTTCTCCATCGTGTTGAGGATGATGTCCTTGTGGCTGGCGTCCATGATCAGGGCACCATCCTTGCCCAGGAACTCGATCCAGGTCGAGGAGAAGTTCGGGTATCCGGGAGGCAGGGACCAGCCCGCACCGATGGTGACGGTCACCCCATCGTCCATTGTGATCACGATGATCTGGGTGTCGGGGACTCCGTGCTCCGCCTCCCGGGCGCCAAACGCCACCTGGGAGTAGACCCGCACCGGTCGCCGGGGCTCGAGACACCACATGGCGAAGTCGATGTCGTGGGTGGCTTCCATCGCCGCCGGCGACAGCTTGGTCCGGGAGCCGATCTTGCCCCCTAGCGAACGGGAGATGTGCCGGCTGATCAGGACGCTCACAGGATCGCCCAGTGTCCCGTCTTCGATGCTCCGCTTGACCAGGGCTTGCTTGGCGTTGAACCGCTGCGAGTAGCCGATGGTGAACTTGAGACCCTTGGACTCAGAGATTTCGATCAACTCGTCAGCCTCTTCGAGAGTGAGGGCCATCGGCTTCTCGAGGAGGACGTGCTTGCCTGCCTCCAGACATGCCTTCGCCAGCGGGTGATGGGTCGACTCGGGAGTGGCCGAGACCATGATCGCCTGGATGTCGGGGTTGGAGACCAGCTCTTCCCAGTCGGTCGTGGCTGTCGCCGGGTTGGCGAGAGCCTTCACTTCGGCGAGACGGTCGGCGTTGATCTCGGCAATGTGGAGTCTCGAGACCATTGCCGAGTTGGCCGAGGCGATGGCGCGTATCCCTCCGCACCAGCCGGTGCCGATGATCCCTACTTCGATCTGTTCCATTGTCTTCCTCCTCAGTCGTCTAGAAGCTCTTCAGGTGTGATGGGCAGCGGCACCGCCACGCCCTTGCGGGCGGACCGGTCCATGGCCATGGTCAACACGAGATTGCGATGCCCGTCCTGGGCGGTGGCGTGTGGAGTGGCCACCCCGGTCGTCAGGCGATTGAACCAGGTCATCGTCTCCTCCCGCATCGGACCCCAGAGAAGCCCGTCGGAGACGTCGCCCGGCGGGTAGCTGCCGATGAAGTCCACATTGCGCGTCGAGTCGGGGGTGTATCCCTTCGAGTTGTAGCCGGCGGGCTGGGGAATCTCGCTGGCAAGAATCACGTCCCGGTGGGTGTCCTCGATGTCGATGATCCCCTTGGTGCCGACGATCCCGATCTCCAGGCCGTAGACGGCGCCCGGCCATACGGTCGGGAGTGCCCAACTGATGTTCATGCTCCAGATCGTCCCGTCGTCCATCGTGAACAGGCCGAAGGTGGCGTCCTTCGTTCCCATCTCCCCCAGAACTCTGTCGGTGGAGCGGGCATAGACCTCGACCGGCAGCTTGGGCTCCATCAGCCACATGCACATGTCGAGGCTGTGGGTTCCGGAGACGACCATCGGGGTCAGATTCGATCGCTCCGTCGTCTTGCGGAGAGTCGCATCCGGCACCATCCGGTTCATGAACGCTCTGGTCACGACACTGGTCACATCCCCGATCTGACCGTCACGCAGCCGTTGCTTCACGGTCTGGAACCGCCGTCGAAACCGCTGGGTGTACCCGATGACCGCATCGACACCGGCGGCCTCGATGGCGGCGAGCACCCGGGCGGACTCGACCGGGTCGGTGGCGAGCGGCTTCTCGATGAAGAGTGGGACGCCGAGATCGACTGCGGAGAGTATCGGAGTCACGTGCTCATTCTCGGCCGTGGCCACGATGACGGCGGTCACCTCGGGCCTGGCGAGCAGCTCGTCGAGGTCGGTGGTGAAGAAGTCGGCTTCGGTGTCCTCGGCGAGGGTCTTTGTGGTGGGCTCGTCGATGTCACACAGACCCAGCCAGTCGACACCGGGATGCTCCCTGGCCAGCACCGCCCGGATCCGGCCCACCGTGCCGCATCCGATGACGGCGAGTCCGATGCCGTTGCCTCTCATGGCTCCAACCCGAGGAGTCGGGCGGCGTTGCCACCGATGATGAGATCTCGATCCGCATCGGAGAGACCTTCCACCCGATCGACCAGACCTATCGGATCGCTCTCCCCCATGTCGTAGGGGTAGTCGGTGCCGAGAAGGACGTGGTCGGCTCCGTACTTGGAGACCAGGAATCCGATCTGATCCGGCTCGAAGACCATGGTGTCGAAATAGAACATCGACAGGTACTCGCTAGGCGGCCGGGGCAGGCCGTGCCTGACATCCTCGCGAGCGCGATAGGCGTGGTCGAACCGGCCGGCATACATCGGCAGATATCCACCACCGTGGGCGAAGACGAACTTCAGGTCCGGGTGCCGTTCCATGACGCCGTCGAAGATGAGCCGGCCGGCGCAGATCGTCTCCTCGAGGGGGTGACCGATGGTGTTGATGAAGTAATGATCCATGAGCCGCTCGGGCTGGGTGAAACCGGTGGGGTGAAGGAAGACGAGGAGTCCGAGGCCTTCGACTTCGGCCCAGAAGTCGTCGTATTGCGGGCTTGAGATCTCGACACCTTCGATGTGGGTCGCCATCTCGATGCCTCGGAAACCGAGGTCGTCGACGACCCGCCGCAGCTCGGTGAGCGCTGCAGCCGGATCCTGCATCGGGATCGCGCCAAGGGCCACGAACCGATCGGGATGATCGCTCTGCACCTTGGCTAGGTCGTCGTTGATCATCTGGAAAGCCTCCACCGCCAGGTCACCGCCGGCCCAATGGAACAGCTGATATGGCGACAGGCTCAGGGCCTGGATGTCGACACCCATGGCGTCCATGTCTTCGAGACGGGTCTCGATCGACTCCATCTTGGGACGCAGGTACTCGAGTTGTCTCCGGTTGACCTCTCTGGTCAGCTCGTTGCCCACCTGCAATGGCTTACGACCGAGACGCTCGGCCTCCGGTTTGACCAGTGCCGACGCCGAGGCGCATTCCCGATGACAATGGACGTCGATTACGACTCGATCACTCAACTCCGCACAGCTCCCGTTTTCGATACATCATGCACAATATATGATTCAGCCCGATCCTGCATGTCAGGAGAGGTTGAACAATCTGGCCGCATTTTCTCCGGCGATGGCCAGCCGATCGACGTCACTGACATTGGCCGCTGCGAGCAGAGCCAGTGGGTCGGTCTCCCCCATGTCGAAGGGATAGTCAGTGCCTATCAGGAGACGATCGGCTCCGAACCGGGCCACCAGTTGCTCGACCATCGATGGGTCGAAAACGGTCAGGTCGAACCACATGTCTGATAGGTACTCGGATGGCAGCCGGTCGATGTGCCCCCTCATCTCGGGCCGATGTCGAAAGGCGTGGTCGGTCCGGGCCCAGTAGAAGGGGAGGAATCCTCCGCCGTGGACGAGCACCATGCGTAGACCGGGATGTCGTTCGAAGACGCCACCGAGGATCATCCGAGTGACGGCCAGCGTGGTGGACAGCGGCATTCCGATCACGTTGACCAGGTAGTAGTCAGTGAGACGCTTGGCCTCGGTGAAGCCGGCGGGATGGAGGATGACTACGAGGCCGGCCTCTTCCAAGGCGGCCCACACCGGGTCGAGGGCAGGATCGTCGAGGTCCTCACCGTTGACGTCGGCACCTATCTCCACCGCGGGGAATCCGAGATCCACGATCCGGGAGACCTCGGCCACGGCGAGGTAGGGGTGTGCCAGAGGCAGTGTGCCGACCCCGGTGAGACGTCCGGGGTTGGAGGCGACGGTCTCCGCGATGGCCTCGTTCTGGAGGGCGGCGACGCGGGCCGCCAGGTCGATGTCGGCCCAGTAGAAGTAGTGAAACGGGGTCAGGGCCACCAGTTGACGGTCGATTCCCATCGCATCCATGTCGGCCAGCCGCACTGCGGGGTCGGTGTACATGGGCTTGGCCAACTCGTAGAACTCGCTGTTGACCTGCTTGGTGACCGGGGACGAGTAGAAGGTTCGCGGTTCGAACTCGGGTTTGAAATGGGGGCGGGTCATCTCGGCCGACTCGGCCACCATGATGTGAGCGTGCACGTCCACCGTCGCCACCTCCGGCTTCGGTGCCTCGGTCCTCTTCCATGCGGCTATCCAGCCGGCGGGGGTGGTCGCCTCGCTCATTTCACCCTTCCGATGCCGGCCCGGCGCCGCACCACCTCGACGATCGACGAGTTGTCGTAGTCCGAAAGCCCGGTCGCCTCGCCCTCTGCGAGAGCTGCGGCAACCACCTCGGCGAGCCCGATCGGGGCGCCGAGGGCGACGGCGTTCTCGACGATCAGCCTGGCGTCCTTGCTCGACTGGCGGAGACGTGCGTGCGGAATGTCGTGGTCGCCCTCGATCATCCGCTCTCCCCACACATCCATGGCCTTGGAGTACGAGAGCCCGTCTTTGAGGATGTCGAGCGCTGCATCGAGATCCAGGCCGGCGAGCTCGGCGACCACGAGAGTCTCGGCGAGGGCCATCCGATGGATCATCAGAGCGTGATTGACGAGAAGCTTCATCAGGGACCCGGAACCGACCTCGCCAACGTGGTGATGGGCCCGGCCGATGGCTTCGAAGATCGGAATCCCCCGTCGGTATGCATCCTCGGGCCCGCCGACCATCACGACCAGACCCCCCTGTTCGGCCACCGCCCCGTTCCCACTCACGGTCGAGTCGCAGTAGATGATGTCGTGGTCGGCGAGGGCGGCGCCGATCTCCACCGCATCCGAAGGCCTGCCCGTGGTGGCGTCGTAGACGAGCAGACCGGGAGCGGCAGCCGATGAGATCCCCTCGGAGCCGAGACACACCTCCCGGGAGATGTCCGAGGTCAGGAGAGAGAGCAAGGCGGCCCAGCAGCCGGCGACAGCTTCGGTAGGTGAGCCTGCAGACGTGCCCCCCATCGCGACGAACTCGTCCATTCGGTCCGGGGCGGGGTCATACCCGGCGACTTCGAAGCCGTGTTCGATCAGGCGGCGCGCCATCCGGGAGCCCATGATCCCGAGACCGATCACCGCGACGCGTCCGGCCAGCATCAGAAGTCGTAGAGAGCCACGGGGTTGTCGACGAGGATCCTCGCCCTGGTCTCCTCGTCGGGTGCCCAGAGCCTGAGTTGCTCGAGAAGATCGGCATCGTTGGGCTGAACCTCGAACTTGTTCGGATGTGGCCAGTCCGTCCCCCACAACATGCGATCAGGTCGGGCCGAGATCAGGGCGTGGGCGAGAGGAACCACATCCGGCCAGGGCGGAAGATCGCCGACGCCCAATCGGTTGGGGGCGGAGAGCTTGACCCAGGTGTTGCCGTCTTCCACCAGGTCGAGGAGAGCGCGAAACGGTGGATAGTCGACACCCTCCTTGGCCGGCATGTAGGCGAAGTGACCTATCGAGATCGGTGTGTCGAGGGTCCTGAGCAGGGGCAGCAACTCAGGTAACTCCGGTCCGGCGAAGAGAAACTCGACATGCCACCCCAGAGCCGAAACGCGCTTGGCCAACGCGGGAACCTCATCGAGGTCGACTGGCATACCACCGACGTTGTCGAGATTGAGCCGGACCCCACGCGAGCCGCGGGCATGGAGCTCTGTCAGCTCGGCGTCGGACACGTCACCACGCACAGCCACCACCGCACGCGCCCGGTCGGGAATGGCTGCCACAGCGTCGAGGATGGCTGAGTTGTCCGTCCCGTAACACGACGGCTGGGTGAGCACGACACGCTCGATGCCCAGTTGGGCGTGCATGGCCAGCATGTGCTCGAGATTCGACTCGGGCGGGTCGTAGCCACGCTCCGGGGAGAGGGGATAGCCGTCGACGAACACGTGGGTGTGAGTGTCGATCGAACCCGGTGGCACGGCGAGCCGGGCCTTCCTGGTGTCGCGCACCGGGGGAAGACACCGGGGAGGCACCTACTCCTCAGCCCCGGACTGGGATCGTGAGGTGACGGAGAGTCACCTCTGTGAGAGTCTTGGCGTCGCCTTCCCGCGCCGCTCGAAGCATCGCGTTGTGGTCGATGGTGGCGGTCTCTTTGAGGATCGGGCTACGTCTCAGAGTGGCACTGACGAAAACCACGGTCGTGTCCTGAAGGCTCTTGATGAGGGCCACGAGACGACGGGAAGAAGAGGCCTCGTAGATCTTCTGGTGGAAGGCCCGGTTGCCGTGGATCCACTCATCCCACGTGGTCGCAGCCGCCATGTCCTCGAGAATCGCCTCGGCGTCGCTCAAGATCTGCGGGGTCATTCCGACAACGGCCTCCTCGATCGCCATCGGCTCGAGAACCTGTCGGATTCGCACGATCTCCTCCACCTCTTCACGAGTCACGGCGGTGACGAAACCGCCCTTGTAGTTGTCGAGACGGACCAGGCCCTCGAATGAGAGCTCGCGGAGAGCCTCCCGTACCGGAGTGGTGCTCACGTCGAACGCCGACGCTATTTCGGTTAGACCGAGCCTGGTCCCCCCGGCAAGCTCACCGTTGAGGATCGACCGGCGCAGGGAGTTCGAGACGAAGTCGGTGGCCGTCCGGGGACGGGTGACCGCCATGAGCTTGGCGTCGAAGGCCTGGACTTTCTCTTGTGTGTCTTCCATGTACCTCTTCAAACTGTCGTGTTGCGGAGGGTTCCGATCCGATCGATGCTGACTTCCACGACGTCACCGCCCTGGAGGTAGATCGGGGGGTCGAAGCCGATCCCGACACCTTTCCCGGTGCCGGTGGCGATGACATCTCCTGGCTCGAGTGTCATCACCTCCGAGAGTGTGGCAATCAAAGTCTCGACCCCAAAGATGAGGGCGTCGATGGGAGCCTCCTGTCGGAGCTCACCGTTGACGGTCGTACGCATCCAGGACTCACCGATGTCGGGCAACTCGTCGATCGTGACGATCCATGGGCCCATCGGGCAGAACGTATCCGGACTCTTCCCCACGAACCACTGGACGTGTCGCTTTTGCAGGTCGCGGGCGGTCACGTCGTTGACGATCGTCCAACCGAAGACGTGGTCGAGGGCCCGGTCCTCGGACACTCTCCGCGCCGGTTTCCCGATCACCACCGCCATCTCGCCCTCGTAATCGGTGGTCCCGGTCGGATCGTTGGCCAGGACGATCGGCTCATCAGGACCGATGACCGAAGTCGTTGCCTTGGTGAAGATGACCGGATGGTCGGGCACGACCTGTTTCTCGGATGCGTCGAATCCGGATGCGGAGAATTCGGCGGCGTGGTCCCGGTAGTTCCGGCCCACCGCGATCACGTCCTTCCTGGGGAGCACCGGTGCCAGCAGGCGAACGTCTGCGAGCAAGATCTCAGGGGCGTCGGCGAGGGCGGACTCGACCGTTACGGGGTCCCACCCGGCGATGATGTCCACCGTATCGTCAGGCAGATCGGTGGCGGAGAGATCCGCCACCAGGTCGTGGCGAACGATACCGGCCCGGGGAATCCCATCTCCATTGTCGAACCGGGCCAGTCTCATGTGGGCGGAGATGATACATCCTGCAGAATGTATCGTGCAGCGGGCGGTCTCAGTGACGTCAAGCCCGCTCGAGAGCCTCCCACACCGCAGCCGTGGCAGCGAGTAGACCGGGATCGTTGGGCGGAACATCCTGACGGGGACGCGGGACATCGACGTCGATGGTGGCGACCAGCGGCCCCGGTGATCCCGACATCACCGACACCCGGTCCGACATGTAGATGGCCTCCTCGACGTCATGGGTCACGAGCAGAACGGTGCGGCGGTCGAGCTGCCAGTGGGTCTCGAACTCCTCGCGCAGCCGATTTCGGTTGAGGGCATCGAGATGGGCAAACGGCTCATCGAGGAGGATCACGTCGGCGTCGTGCGCGAGCCCGCGGCCCAGACCGGCCATGGTCTGCTGGCCCAGGGAGAGATCTGCTGGCTTGTGGTGACGGACCCGGTCGAGGCCCACCTGCTTGGTGTAAAAGTCGCGCACCCGCCGGTAGAGACTCGGCGGTTTGTCGCCGAACTCGGTCCCGATGGCGACGTTCCGCTCGACGTTCCAATGAGGAAGCAGTCTGGGCTCCTGGAAGACGAGGGCGGTGCGGTTGTCGTGGAGACGCTCACCGAGGAAGTCGACCGAGCCCACTGAAGGCTCTTCCAAGCCGGCCACGATCCGGAGCAGTGTCGACTTGCCACTGCCGTTGGGCCCGACCACGGCGTGGACGGTCCCCGACTCCACGTCGAGGTGGATTCCGGAAAGCACAGATCGGGTCTGACCCGCATAGCCGAAACCGAGACCCCGAATCACCACCTTCATGACCCGATTCTGACCAGATAACTTCCGATTCAGGATGCAAAGTATGGTTTATTTCATATATGATCCGCGAGTCCTCCTGGACACAGGTGGATCATGATTGAGGAGGTAATAAGTGCGAACACGCTCGAAATGGTTGTGGGTCGCCATGCTCGCAGCCCTGGCTCTCGTCCTGGCGGCGTGTGGCGGTGATAGCGGAGAAGGAGGCGAAGACACCGAGGACACCACCGGTACCACGACGGAGGCCGGAGGAGGCGACGAGGGCGGAGAGCCGACCGTCATCCGCTTCATATTCGCCCCGGACCCGGTCTGGGACTACATGGCCGACAATGGGATCCTCGAAGAGTGGGAAGAGGAGTACAACATGTCGATGGAGGTCGTCTCGACGTGGGACGAGTTCACCGGGTTCGCCGGTGGCCATGCCGACATCGTCTCCATGGGCACTCAGGAGATCCCTGTACTCGAGTCGGAGACCGGCAAAGACACTGTGACGTTTGGGAAGTACAACTTCCAGCGGTCACCGATGATGACCCGGGCCGACACCGGCTACAACGAGCTTCCGGATGTTCCGCCCGGCTCACCGATCTGTGTCAGCAGCCCCGTGTCGAACACCCAGTACTGGTCGGTGGCCATGAACGAGCTGCACGGCATCGACTACAGGGTCGGTGGCGGTGACTACGAACTGATCGTCAACGATCACTTCGTCAACCCGCAGAACCTGTTGAACGGGGACTGTGAGGCGGCGGTCATCATTCCCGAGGCGGCCGCGCCGTACCTGCGCACCGGCGAGCTGGTGTTGATGTACGACGGTCTGATGCCATTCCAGCAGTACACGCAGTTCTCGACCATCGACGACGGGGAGAACCACGTCATGTCGAACCTGTTCACCGCGACCAAGGAGTTCGCCGACGCCAATCCCGAGGCGTTGGAGGCGTTCCTGGTGCTGTGGCAGCGCGGCATCGACGCGTGGGTCGATCCCGAGATCCAGGCGGAGATCATTGCCACCTATCCCCAGCACTTCTCCGTCGAGTCAGATGAGGACATCGCTTTCATCCAGGAATTCATGGCTGGTGACAGCGACTGGTTCGTCGATTCCGTGTACCTCGACGAGGATTGGGTGGAGTCCGAACGCGCGATCTGGGACTTCATGACCGAGCTCAACCCTGAGAACGAGAACCACCTCGAGCCCGGGTTCGACCAACCCGAGTTCTTGGTCATCCCGGCTCCTTGAGCCAACTGAGTCAGAGGAGGGTGACCGTTGCGGTCACCCTCCTCTAGATTCTGAGACGGAGATACCGAAAAAACGTGACCGCCACACTCGAAGAGAAGAAGCAGGCGCCCCGGTCCGCTGAAGAAGAGCGGCTCATCGCCCTCAAGAAGAGGGAAACACGACAGAAGTGGTTCTGGAGGATCGCCGGATACGTGGTGATCCTCGGCTCCTGGCAGTGGTTCTCCAGCAACGTCTTCGACTCCCGGATCGTCCCCGGCCCGATTCAGATCATCGAGGTGTTCCCCGAGATCTGGAACAGCGGACGGTTCTTCGAGAGCTATGCAGCGACCCTGACCCGCATCGGCATCGGATTCGGGCTCTCGTTCATCTTCGGGGTCGTCCTCGGCATCGCCACCCAGAACGCCTGGATCAATGGATTCTTCAAAGACGCCGTGACCATCAGCCTGGTTTCCCCCGGCCTGGTCTGGGCGCTCACAGGTCTGGTGATCTGGGGCTTCGAGCCCCAGGGTTGGATCTTCGCAATATTCATGACAACGTTCGCCCTGGTGACCGTCAACGTCGCCGAAGGCATCCGGGCACTCCCCAAAGACTTGATGGACATGTCCAAGGCGTTCGGCGTCACCACCTGGCGACGGCAGCGCGAGGTAGTCATCCCATTCCTGGCGCCGTTCATCTTCACCGCCCTCCGCTTTGGCTTCTCCATCGGGTGGAAGGTCACAGTCCTCACCGAGGTCTTCTCCTCCAACGCCGGCATCGGTTTCGAGATGCGGGTGGCGTCCCAGCTTTTCCGGATGGACGAGTTCTTCTGCTGGGCGCTGTCGTTCTTTGTCTTCGCACTCATCCTCGAGAAACTCGTCCTCCAGAGGTATGAGCGGAAGTTCTTCAGGTGGCGAGACGGGGTGACGCTCTGATGTCCACGACGATCTCCACCGCACCCGTACATGAGAAGCGCTGGCTGCGGGTTTTGAAATCGCCGGTAACGGCGAGAATCCTCTTCCCGTTCTTCGTCCTGGCCCTCTGGTACTTCATCTACTACACCATCGACTCCCGCATCTTCCCCACCCCCCTCGAGGTGCTGGAGTTCATGTGGGAGGAGGTCACGCTCACCAGCGGCGTCAGATACTCGAGCGTTGCGGACAATCTCTATGAGCAGTTCGCGGTCTCGCTGCTGCGTCTGACCGTCGGCTTCGTGGTGGCCATGACGTTGGGAACAGTGCTTGGTCTGGCTATGGGACTTTCAAAGTCTGTCGACGCCTTCTTCCACGACTGGGTCATGGCCATCCTGGCCATGCCCGCGTTGGTCTGGGCGCTCTTCCTCTCCATAGTCTTCGGCTACGGCAGCATCGCTCCCATTCTCACGGTGATCCTGGCCGGTATTCCGTTCGTGATCATCAACGTCAGGGAGGGGGTCCGAAACACCCCGAAGGAACTGATCGACATGGGCCGCTCCTTCGAGGTGCCCCAGAAAAAGATCACCCGTCACGTCCTGCTGCCGTCCTTGATGCCGTTCTTCTTCGCCGCTCTCCGTTACGCCTACTCCATCGGGTGGAAAGGGCTTGTCATCGCCGAGGTGTTCGGCTCACAGGTGGGTATGGGGTGGACGATCAAGTTCTGGTACGACGCCCACCGCGCCCACGGTGTCATCGGCTACGCCCTCTTTTTCATCATTTTCGCGATGGGTTTGGAGAAGCTGGTCTTCGACCCGCTGGCGAGACGTGCGTTCAAGTGGCGTCCGCAACTCGACGCCTATCAGTTGGCCGAAGGCGATTTCGGCGCGGTGACTCAGGAAGGATTCCTCCTGCAAGAAGACCAGGCAGGTGAGGAGTTGGACATAGCAAGTATGGAGGAAAGCCGACGCGATGGCTGAGATAACGGTAGAGAACCTGCACAAGGAGTTCGGCATTGGCGAGGACCGGGTCGTTGCGCTCGAGAACGTCAATATGAACATCTCAGGACACATCTTCGTGTCGATCGTCGGCCCATCCGGATGTGGAAAGTCGACGTTGCTAAACATCCTCAGCGGTATCGAGACCCCGTCCTCTGGAACCGTCACCATCACCCAGGACAACCGTGACGCCGACCCGGGATATGTGTTCCAGGCCGCCCGTCTGCTCCCTTGGCGCACGGTGATGGACAACCTCCTCTTCGTGCAGAAGGACCGGAGTGAGGAAACCCGGGCCCGGTGTCAGAAGTACCTCGACATGGTCCAACTCGGTGACAAGGCGGACAAATACCCCGGCGAATTGTCCGGTGGCATGCAGCAGCGCGTTGGCATCGCCCGAGCCTTCTCGATCGAGCCGGACGTCCTGTTCATGGACGAGCCGTTCAGCCATCTCGACGCCATTACCGCCCGGTCTCTCCGGCGCGAGTTGCACGAGATGTGGGAGCAAACCCGCAAGACCGTGCTGTTCGTCACCCACGATGTCGGTGAGGCGGTCGAGTTGTCGAATCGGATCCTCGTGTTCGCCAAAGGGGGAAAGCTGGAGGACGACATGACCGTCGATCTTCCCTTCCCGCGGGATCCCAGCATGGATGAGGTCGCCGTGGCCAAGGCGCAGGTCCTTCGCAAGTTCGAAGAGCTCGATCTGGTGGCAACCTGACCCCTCCAACCCGGCGCGGCACAGGGTCGATCGGTAGCTCGCGAGACAGGAGGATGGCCGACGACACACGATTCCGTGGTCACCGACCCCACATCCGGCGACGAGCCCAGTTCCCGTCACCGATGGCTGAGCGTCGCACTTACTGGAGTGGGCGCGGCCGCTGCGATCGTCGTCTTCGTCGTGCAGACCGGACCGAGAGATCCCGCGTTCGAATGGCGGTCAGCCACCGGGCCACCACCGCCGATCAACCTCTACTCATTGACTGAGACGACTTCTGGCATTGCCGTTCTGACGGGGGTCACCTCCGGTGGTGTGTCTCTCTGGTGGAGCGCCGATGCCGTGACCTGGAACGAACAACCCCTCGAAGCCGCACCGTCACAACTCGCGACGGCCGGCGACCGACTCGTGGCTTACCGGGCTCGGTCGGGTCTCTTCCTCGAGTTGCGCGGGGAGGAGTGGGTACCGACAGGCGAGGTCTCGTTTCCGGAAGAGGTCAGAACCAGACGTGCCTCCGGTCGAGCCAGCGTCGTCGGTGGCTCCGAATGGCTCCTCGAGATGTCACTCTTCGGCAACCTCTGGTGGACCGACGACGGCACCGACTTCGCTCTCGCCCTTCCCGATCCAAACTGGGGCCCCGGGGTCGAGCAGCCGTTCAACTCCAATTGCACGCCACCGTCACGCAGTTCCCCCGACGTCCCGCCAATCGTCATGAGTGACCTGGAACTGCTGGCCATGGTGTCATCGAATCCGACCGAGCCTTTTGGCGTCTGGCCTGTCTGCGAGCCCGTCGTGTGGTCTTCTCCGGATGGCCTCGAGTGGGCTACCACCTCGGCCACCATCGGTGGCCCAGGTGCCTATGTGTACGACCTGGCCGTCCGAGATGGCAGATTCCTGGCGGTCGGGGGCGAGGGCATCGGCGAAGCAGCCATATGGACGTCGGAGGACGGTGTCACCTGGGACCGGGTCGACTTCGACTTCGGCTCCGTCGACATCTTCTCGGTGGATGGAGGTGGGGTCGGTTGGGCGATCCTGGGTCGGGACACAGACACCTCGGCTCCGATCGGATGGACGTCGGCGGACGGTCGGTGCTGGGAGCCGATCCCGGCCATCGCTGGTGGGACGGACGTCGTTGTTACCGACGATCAAGTGATCGTCATCGACCGTCGGGACTTCCCGACTGTGTGGCGCGGCGAACCCACCGGTTCAAAGGGGATATGCAGTTGAGCTTCACCGGGACGGAGAAGCTCTTGCCAGTAATCGACATCCATGCCCATGCCATCGTCCCGACGGCCTTGCTCCGAATGGAGGAGGCCCACCCCGAGCACGGCCCGGCCCTGTTCGAGGAAGAGGGCCAGCGGTACCTGAGGTATCCGGGTCGGGCCCCGTTGGGCCCTCTGCCCAATCCGATCTTTGAGCCCGCTCTGCGTCTCGTCGACATGGATCAACAGGGGGTGGACATCCAGGTGATCGCCATCCCGCCGCCGAACTTCCACTATCACGTGCCCGCGGAAGTCGGCGTCTCGTTCGCCCGAATCCAGAACGAGGAGCTGGTGGCCATGAGCGACGCGCAGCCGGACCGGTTCCACGTGTTCGGGACGCTGCCCTTACAGGACGTACCGGCGTCTTTGAAGGAGATCGATTGGCTGGCCCGGATCCCCAGGGTGCGTGGCGTGCAGGTCGGTTCCAACATCGCCGGGACCGACCTCGACGACCCCGGGCTAGGGCCGGTGTGGAACGCACTGGAGGCTGTGGGGTTGCCGGTGTGGATTCACGCGGACCAGCGGGCCATCGCCGGAGGCGAGAGGCTCAACGTCTATTACCTGCAGAATCTCGTCGGGATCCCGATGGAGTCGACGATCGCCATCGCCAAGCTGATCTTCGGCGGCGTGCTCGGCCGGCATCCCGGCCTCCGTTTCGGCGTCACCCACGGCGGCGGGTTCGCTCCGTATCAAGTGGGCCGCTGGCAACACGGTTGGGAGGTCAGACCGGAACCGAAAGAGCATGTCTCCGATCCCGACCCGAGGACCCTCTTCTCCTCCATCTACTTCGACAGCCTCACCCACGACCCTATCTCTCTGCGAATGCTGGGCGAGAGGGTCGGTTGGGACCACATCGCCCTGGGCAGCGACTATCCGTTCGACATGGCCTCCCCAGACCCGGTGGCCGCCGTCGATGCTGCCGATCTCACCGGTGAGGTGCGGGAACAGATACTGGAACGCACCCCGGCGGCGTTCCTCCGACCTCTGGAAACGTCGTGAAAACCGCTCGACTCGGGAGTTTCGACGTGTCGGTGATCGGACTTGGCTGCAACAACCTCGGCCGCGCCCTCGACCGAAGCCAGTCGGAGGTCGTAGTGAACGCGGCCCTCGATGCGGGTATCACCTACTTCGACACGGCCAGCAACTACGGAGAGGGCCAGTCCGAGTCGTTCCTGGGAGGGGCCCTAGGTAGCCGACGTGACGATGTGGTGATCAGCACCAAGTTCGGGATGCCCGTGCCCGGCTGGGAGAACAGCGGTGGTGCCAGTCCGGGTTACCTGCGCCAGGCGGTGGAACGAAGCCTCCGTGAGCTGGGGACCGAGCACATCGATCTGCTGATGATCCACTTCCCCGATCCGAAGACCCCGATCGGCGACACCCTTTTGGCGATGAACGAGCTCGTCGAGGCGGGAAAGGTCAGGGAAGTCGGCTGCTCGAATTTCAATGCCGACCAGCTCCGAGATGCCGTGACGGTGAGCAGCGACCTCGGACTCACTCCGATCGTCTGTGACCAGGTTCACTACAGCCTGATGCACCGAGACCCGGAGAGCGACGGGACCATGGAGACGTGTCACGGCCTCGGGATCGCACTGCTCCCCTACTACCCACTCGGCTCCGGGCTGCTCACCGGGAAGGCCAGGCGCGGCGAGACCCCCACCGGAAGGCTCGCCTCGAAGCGGTACAAGGATTTCCTCAGCGACGAGAACTTCGACCTGGTCGAGAGTATCGAGACGTACGCGTCGGAGCGTGGGGTGTCGATGGTACAGGTGGCCCTCGGCTGGCTGCTCAGTCGCGAGGATGTGCCCACTGTCACTGCCGGCGCGACCAAACCCAGCCAGATCGAATCCAACGTCACCGCCGCCGACTGGACCCCCACCGCGGAGGACCTCGAGGCATTGGAGGAGTTGCTCGGCTGACCCCTGAACCGTTCTGGGCGCATCGACCCCGCGTTTTCAGCGGGGAAATGCGCCCAGAACGAGATGGGTCTACCTCTCCACTGCCAGCACGTCGACCGCAATCCACTCACCGTCCCAGATCAATGGGTTGATCTCGAGCTCGGCGTAGCGGCCGCCGGCAATACCACGGCTCACCTGAACGAGGATGCGGGCCAGGGCGTCTATGTCTGCCGGGGCCTGACCCCGAACGCCGTCGAGAAGGGGCCGTAGCCGCAGTCCTTCGATCATGGCCCGAGCTTCATCGTGGGTGGCCGGCGCGGGGGCGAAGGAGATGTCACCGATGACCTCGGTGGCAATGCCGCCGAAGCCCACCGACACCACGGGGCCGAACACGCGGTCGATGTGTCCCCCGACGATCAGCTCCAGACCGGGACGGAACCGTGACACGCTTACACCGGAGACCTCGAGCCCGGCTGCGTCGGCCGAAGCGATCACCTCCTCGAATGCAACCCGGACCTCGTCGGCCGATCTGAGATCGAGACGGACCCCACCCGCGTCGGTCTTGTGGTCGACCTCTGACGAGACCAGCTTCACCACCACCGGGAAACCGACGCTCTCGGCGAGGTTGACCGCAGCCTCCCGGTCGTGAGCAATGGACTCGTCGATCAAGGGCAAACCCCAGTCGCTGAACTCGGAGGCCAGAGGCGGCATGCGCTCATCGGAGGGTGTCGGCGCATTCACACCCAGTGCCTTGATCGCGGCCCTGGGTTCGGTGGACACTGGGACCGCCGCGTCGCGTAGGCGTCGCAAACCTTCGTCTCCCTGGTCGCCGGCCATCCAGAGTTGGAGCACCGGAACATCGGTTCGCATGGAGACGAGACTCTCAACCCGTTCGGAGGTGTGAGCCGGCGGATGTGCCGTAGAAACGGCCACGACCACGTCGAAGTCCCCGGAGTCGGCAAACGCCTGCACCACCTCGGCGAACCGACCGGGCCCGCCGATGATCCCGCCCATGTCCAGCGGGTTGGCGACCACGCCGTGGTCGAGGAGAGGCTCAACGGCGGCACTCAGATTCGGCCCCGGAGCAGGCAGATCGACCCCTTCGTCGGCGAGGTCGGCGAGCAAGATGGCCACACCACCGGAATGGGTCACGATGCCGGCCCTCGAGCCGTGCGGACCCAGTTCGGCCACCGTCTGAGCCACCTCGTAGGCCTCTTCCGGCGTCGCCGCGACGGTCACGCCCAGATGTCGTAGGACGCCGTCGACCACACGACCGGGAAGCGCCATGGCCCCGGTGTGGCTCCTCATCATCCGTTGGCCCAACGACCCGGTGCCGATCCGGCACACCACCACCGGCTTACCCCGCTGATGACAGCCACGGACCGACTCGATGAAGGCTTCACCATCCCGTACGGTTTCCATCACGACCAGCAGGACATCGACCTCTTCCAGTTGCGCCACCGCACCGATGGCCTCGCCGAGCTTGATGTCGACCTCGTTCCCCGTCGACACCGAGATGGCAAGCCCGGCGCCACGTGCCGCCGCCAGATTGTGGATATAGCTCCCGGTTCCCCCGCTCTGGGTGACCAAACCCACCCGACCCGACCTGATCTCCTCGGTGGGACGATCGAGACATGTGAGGAAGCTGGCGGCGAGACCGAGACCCGGCCGGATCACACCACCGCTGTTGGGCCCGAGAAGACGTACACCCGTGTCGGAAGCTGCACTTCTCAGGTCGGCCTCATGCGCTCGTCCCACGTCTCCGCTCTCGCCGAAACCGCCGGCGAACACGACAACCCCACCAACCCCTGCAGCAGACTCGACGACCGGAACCGTCGCCGTGGCTGGAACGGCAGACACGACCAGATCTGGAGGGGTTTCGAGATCACGAAGTGAGGCGACCATCTCGACACCGACCACCTCCGGCAGACCCGGATTGACCCCATATACCGGGCCGGCAAAACCCAGTTTCTGCAGATGACCGAGAACGCGTCGCCCGTGTTTGGTGTGATCGGCTGACAGCCCGGCAATGGCAATCGACGATGGAGCCAGGAGACGCCCGAGGTCACTCATCTCAGCTGCGGCATCACGTCGGAGGCGAACACCTCGAGACTGTCGGATTCTCCCATGTCGTAGAAGTAGAGGATGACGTCGGTGCAGCCCTCGGAGGCGAATTCCCCCATCGTGTCGACTGCCTCGGCGACGGTGGCGGCGAAGTGCTCGGCGCGGAACTCCTCGGGAGTGCAAGACCTACGGCGGGCAGCAATCTCCAGCTTGCGAGCGAGATCGGCCTGATCTGACCCGATGACCGACATCTGATGCGTCGTCCGCCCGATCTGGCCGTAGGGACGGCCCACCGCTTCGCAGTGCTCGGCGAGCACTGACGACTTCCTCCGAAAGACCGCGACTCCGTCGCCGAAGTTGGCGAAGTCGGCGTGCTCGGCGACGATCCGCAGCGTCCGCTTCTCGCCTCCTCCAGCGATCCATAGAGGTGGGTGCGGGGTCTGGATCGGCTTGGGACGGTTGATCGCTCCCTCCACCCGATAGTGGTCGCCGACGAAGGTCGCCTCGTCCTCGGTCCACATCGCTTTGAGGATCTGAACGGTCTCCTCGAGCATGTCGATTCGAGTGCCGTCCGACGGGAATTCGTACCCGTAGGCCTCGAACTCTCCCTGCGACCAGCCGGCGCCGATGCCGACGTCGAGTCGGCCTCCGGAGATGACGTCGATCGACGAGGCGACCTTCGCCAGGTACGACGGCGGCCGGTAGAGGGCGCACGTGCACATCTGGCCCAGCCTGACCCGCGACGTTGCCACAGCCAGCGAAGCCATCAGGGTCCAAGCCTCGAAGACCGTCTCCTGCTTGACGACCGGGTGACTGTGGAAGTGGTCGTAAACCCAAAGGGAGTCGTAACCGGCTTCCTCGGCCAGGGTCGCCAGGTCGACCGTCCGCTGCCACTGCTCCTCGAGGGGGACCCCGTCCTGGTCGCCCTTCCAACCCTGGGCGGCGAATGTGCCGAACCTCACTTTGACTCCTCGGGCCAGACCTTCACCACGCCTGCGTCGGCCAAGTCCATGACTTCGGATTCCTCGATGCCCAGCCGCTCGCCCAGCACCTCGACGGTGTGCTGCCCCAGCATCGGCGCCGGTTCGTTGGGGCTGTCCCAGTCGCTGAACTTCACCGGGCTCGGCGGGTACCTGATATCACCGAGTGTCGGGTGTCGATATGTCTTCACCATCCCGCGATCCAGCACCTGGGGGTCGGTGAACACCGCTTCGATGTCGTTGACCGGTGCATTTGGGATGTCGTAGTGGTCGAGCGCGGCCAGCCACTCCCGGTTGGTCCTCGTCCTGAAGATCTCGGACAACAGGCCAACCAACCAGCCCCGGTTCTCGACACGGGCGGTGTTGTCGACCGTCCGGGGGTCGTCTTTGAGATCGGGGCGATCGATGGCGTCGCAGAGGTTCTGCCAGAACTTCTCGTCACGTGCCGCCACCACCACATACCCGTCGCTGGTCTGAAATGCCTGCCACGGCACCATGTGGGCATGGGCTGTGCCGAGCCGGCTCAGCTTGCGGCCGGAGTTGAGATGGTCGACGGCGTCGTATGAGAGCATGGAGACCAGCGAGTCGAGCATCGCCACGTCGGCGTGCTGACCGTTGCCGTGAAGTGACCTGCCGACCAGGGCGGCCAGCACCGAGATGCAGGCGTAGATGCCACCACTGATGTCGGCGATCGGTATCCCGACCCGAGCCGGGTCACCGTCGGCCGGCCCGGTGATGTCGACGTGACCGCTGTAGGCCTGGACAACGAGGTCGAAGGCCGACTTGTCACGGGCCGGGCCGGTTTCGCCGAACCCTGTGACAGAAACGGTGATGATGCCGGGATTGCGCTGTTTGAGAGTGTCGTGGTCGATCCCGAGCCGAGCCATCACCCCGGGTCGGAAGTTGTCTATCACCACGTCTGCCTGTGCGACCAGTTCGTAGAAGATCTCGAGCCCCCGCTCGCTCTTCAGGTCGAGGACGATGCTCTTCTTCCCGCGATTCATGAACAGGTGAATGGCGCTCTCGCCATGGAGCGGCGCAATGGTGGCGTTACGTGCCGTGTCGCCTGTCATGGGCTCGATCTTGATGACCTCGGCGCCGAGGTCGGCGAGGATCACGCCACCGAAGTTGCCGGCGATCACCTGGCCGAGCTCGAGGATCGTGACCCCCGAGAGCATGCCGCTCAAAGGTGCGCCCAGGTCAGTGGTACGACCTGACCGGTCTCCGCCGACTCGTCGACGGCCCGTGAGATGACGAGGACGTCCATTCCCTCTTCCCCGGTGGCGAGGATCGGGTCGGGCCGGCCGGTGCCGACGCTGTTGATGAAAGCGTGGGTCTCCTCCTGCATCGCCCCGAAGTGCTCGCCGAGGGCCCAATCACCGGGCATGTAGGAGCCGAGCATCGCCACGTTCATCGTCGTGTCGGGCGTGTACGGAGACGGGACCGGGTTTCGCGATGCCATCAACACGTCACGGTGGTCGTCCTTCACCGAGATGACACCATCGCGCCCGAACAGCTCGAAGTCCATGCTCGCCACATAGGCGGGCCAGAACTCGGGCAGCTCCCAGCTGACCCCGAGGTTGGCGACCATGCCGTCTTCGTATGTGAGCACCGACCAGGTGGAGTCGAGAGCGCCGTACTCGTCGTGGATGCGACCCCTGGTAGAGCCGGCGGCATATACCTGTGCCGGGAGGGTCCCATCGAGATACCAGGTGAGCAGGTCGAACAGGTAGGTCATCGTGTTGATAGAAGGTGTGGTGGTACCTGCTCGGGAAATGACGGAACGGGCCACCGCCTGAGTCAGGTAGATGGTGGCTTTGGCGGAGGTGACATCCCCGACGTAGCCCTTGAGGACGTGCTCCTTGATCGCCAGGTACCTCCGGCGAAAACGTTGAGTGAACCCGGTGTACACCGAGACGTTGTACTCCTCGGCGGCGGCAATGAGCTTGTGTCCCTCGTCGGCGAGGATCGTGAACGGCTTCTCGACGAGCACCGACTTGCCCGCCTGGATCGCGGCCATCGCCGGCTCGAAATGAGAGTCCTCGGTGGAGGCCACGATCACGGCATCGACGTCGTCCCTGGTGACGATCTCGATGGCGTCGGTCGTCCACACGTCTGCCTCGCAGGAACCGGCGAGACGCTCGGCCTTCTCCCCCACGACGTCACAAACAGCCAGGAAGTCGACCGATGGGTGACGGTGGGATATCTCGGCGCGGAGAGTCCCGATCGACCCGGCCCCGACGACGGCTACACCGACGCCACCCTTGATGTGACGGGTGCGGGTCATTTGCCGCCACCCCCCGCAGAAGCCGCAGCCTCCGCCCGGGCGATCACGGCCCTCGCCACCCGTGCCACGGCGTAGTCGACCATCTTCCCGTCAACGGCGATCGAGGCCTTGCCCTCCGCCTCGGCCTCCTCGAACGCGGCCAGCACCTTTCTCTGATACTCCACGACCTCCGGCGCCGGCGTGAACACCTCGTTGATGACAGGGACCTGGGCGGGGTGGATCGCCACCTTGCCGACATAGCCGAGGGTTCGGGCGAGCTCAGACTCCACCCTGAGTGCGTCGTGGTTGTGGAAATCCATGAACACCGCCTCCATCGGGAATGGCACCCCGGCCGCCCGTGAACTGAGGAGGACCTGGGATCTTGCCTGCATCAACCCGATCCCCTCCGGGGTCCACTCCACACCGAGGTCGGCGACCAGGTCACCCTGTTCGCCACCACCGAACATGACACAGTCGACCCGATCACTGGCGACCGCCATCTCGTAGGTGAGCCGGACACCGATCGCCGATTCGATGAGCGGGATGAGCGTGATGGAACCGTGCTCCCGTCCGGAGCTCCTCTCCAGGACGGTCAGCGCACCGTCGAGCTGGCTGATGACCTTGGGGTCCTCCGCCTTGGGGAGGATGACACCCACGACCGCCGAGCCTTGGAGGGCCATCACGTCGTCCCAGAGCATTCCCGTCTCAGCGGCGTTGGTCCTCACGTAGAACGGCACGGGGGAGTCGGGCAGCTGGGCCAGGTTCTCCCGGGCGACAGGTTTGCGGTCGACGGACACCGCGTCCTCGAGGTCGACGATCACCGCATCGGTGCCCGATCGTCCCGCCTTCTCCAGCATGTCGAGACGGTCGCCGGGCGTGAACAGCATGGAGCGAACCGGCTTCATCATTTGATCGCCATCGGGTTGAGAGGTGAGCCGACAGCCCTGGTGAACGGGAGGGGCGGCCCACAGAACATGAACTCGTAGACCCCGTCGGCGGAACAGTCGGCTGCGATGGGGTCGAGGTCGAAGATTTCGCCGAGCCACAGACCCATGTGGACGATGAGGATGAGGTGAAGCGGCTGAAAGACGTCCGGCGTCTCGTTGGGTCTCACCTCTAGACCCCAGGTGTCGGCGGCGAGAGCGGCGATGTCGCGATCCCCGATCCAGTCGACACTGTCGATCCCCAGGCCCGGTGCGTCACCACCGGCGTAAGTGCCCCAGGTTCCGGCGGCCCGGGCCGAGGTCATGGCCCCGGTGCGGACGAACACGAAGTCTCCGGGACCGACATCCACCCCGGCGTGCTCGACTGCGGTGTCGAGATCGGAGGCTCCGATGGCATGACCTGGTTCGAGCCAGTCGACACCCAGGGCTCGGGGTATGTCCAGCAACACACCTCGGCCGACCATGGCGTCGGAGGCGTTGGCCACATCGCCCTTGAGTGCCCCTTTGCTGGAGACCCAGTCGGCGCTGAAGCCGTTGTACATCTTCCCTTCGAAGGCGACATGCCCGAAGGCGTCCCATTGGGTTCCCGACTGCAGCGGCATGATGATCAGGTCGTCGGTGCCACGGAAGTGCTTCTCGACACCTCCGTAGAAGTCCCGAAGCGAGGTACCCGAGACGATGTCCGCACCGTCCCGGATCATCAGGTGGATCGGGTTGAACCGACCTAGGTTGCCCGTCTGGGGACCGGCGTCGTCGTAAGGAAGGGCCATCGAGATCGATTTCCCCTGCCGCACCAGGCCTGCCGCGGCGACGATCATCTCTTCGGTGACGAGGTTGAGTGTCCCCTTCTCGTCTTCGGTTCCCCATCTCCCCCAGTTGGAGTGCTTCTGACCCAACTCGCGGACAGTGTCGATACTCGGCTCCAAATCGGCTCCTCGCTAGTTCTGCAGTTTGCACGATATATGATCCGCACCAGCCCTCGGTCATTGGAGACAGGTTGGACTACGAATTCACCCCGGAACAGGAGTTGTTTCGGGCCACCGTCCGTGAGTTCTGTGAGCAGGAGATCACACGGGAGTACGTCAGAGAGTGCGACCGGGAGCGGCGACCACCTCGGGATCTCTACGACAAGTTGGCCGCCCAGGGTTGGCTCGGAATCAACGTCCCCGAGGAGCACGGTGGCGCCGGCGCCGGAGCCGTCGAGGTGGCGATCCTCCTCGAAGAGCTCGGTAGGGCCTTCCTCGATCTCTCGTTCTGGGTGTTCCGCACCGTCACCTGGGGCGGCCTGGCGATGGGGCGGGACGGCACAGATGAGCAGAAGCGCGACCTCCTCCCCCGAATCGCCTCCGGCGACTTGACAGTCTGCTTCTCGCTGACCGAGCCCGACGCCGGATCCGACGCGGCATCGATCTCGCTGTCTGCCGTCGAGGATGGAGACGAGTACGTGCTCAACGGACAGAAGGTCTTCACCTCCGGCTTCAAGGCGAGCGATCTCGACATCGTCGCCACCCGAACCTCGAGCGAGGGCAAGAAGCACCACGGGATAACCAACTTCATCGTCGACACCGACTCACCCGGTCTGGAGAGCCGGCCGATCGAGACTCTCGGCCATTGGCCGCTCGGCACCGCCATGCTCTACTTCACCGACGTGCGGGTTCCGAAGAGCCGCATGTTGGGACGGTTGCACGAGGGGTGGGCCGACTTGGGTGTCTACCTCCGCTACGAACGGCTCTGCCTCTCAGCTGCCCGAACCGGCGCTGCCGCCGCCGCCCTTGCCGACTCCGTCGCCTATGCGCTGGAACGGGAGCAGTTCGGCAAACCGATCTCCCAGTTCCAGGCGGTGTCCCATCGACTGGCTGACATGCAGACGATGGTCGAGATCTCCCAGATGCTGGTCTACCGGTATGCCTCCCGACTGGACCGGGGGTTGGCCACCACCAGGGATGCCGCCATCCTCAAGCTCTATGCCTGTGAGGCGTACAAGTCGGTCGCCGACATGGGTCTCCAGGTGCTCGGCGGGTACGGATACACGATGGAGTACGACCTGCA
>DASTOM010000026.1:0-30419 GCA_035762545.1 Acidimicrobiia bacterium | reverse complement strand
GTAGGCGGTCGATGCCGACGTGAAGAACCAACACTCTCCGGTGGAGTCGGTCCCGAGGTCGGGGTAGAGCCGTGATGGGACGTCGTCGTCAGAGACGTAGTCGATGGTGTCCCCACCGGCGATCCGACAACGGGTGATGGTCTGGTTGACGCCATAAATGTCGGGTTCAGTCGTGACCCAGCAGGAGGTAAATGGCTCGGCCCCAGCCGACGATGAGAACCCGACCACGACTACGACAACGGCAATAGCTGTGCGTCGCAATCAGCCTCCCAAAGGTCGTTCTTGAAGCGCCACGCCGCGACGAACTTCCACATGCCTTCATCCTCCCGAAGGATCTCCACGCCTGACCGAGAGGAGTCCGACTCCAGGAACTCGACACTGCTCACATTCCAAACGGCGAGGCACGTCTCTGAGGATTCGAGAATCTCTATCTCGTCGAACTGGATGGAGTTCGCCGTCGGCTCAGCGATGAATTGCAGGTCTCCAAAAGCGGACCTGGCCGAGTCGAGGAACTGTTGACTCGCCACAACCTCGCGGATCCGTGCCTCGTCCTGGTTGTAGATGCCTTCGAACCACCCGAACCAAAGATCACGCAAGATCGCCTCGGCTTCTTCCACGGTTTCGACCACCTGGACATCGGTGACGGTCGACGTTGGCCAGGACGTCGTCGTCGACACCGCAGCGGTGGTAGTCGTTGCAGACAGGGTGGTAGTGGTGGTGGTGGGACCGGCTTGGGGGTCAGATGGGTTCTCCCCGTCCGACCGAGGCCATAGGACGAAAACTGCAACGGCAAGGGCCACCGCGATCAGGGCGACTATCACCCTCCTCATCGGTCCGAACCTACGGCAACGAGCACTCTGAGTGAAGGGAGTTGGGGTGGTCCGCGAAAACCCGTCTTCGGTGATCGGTACACTGCGCACGCCACGGAGGTGAAAGATGGAAAAAGAAGTCGAGGTCCTCGAAGACGAGCGTCATCCGCTTCGGTTCTTGATGAAGTTCGTGGTCCTGGCCGGCCTGCTCTATGTGGCCGGGAGGTTCCTTGCGAACAAGAAGAACGAGTTCGCCGACCTCACCGAATCACAGGCTCGAGACAAGTTGATGGACAAGATCAGCCCGAAACTCGGTGACGACACGGCCGAGGAGATCGCCGATCAGGTGATCCCCAAGCTCAGAGAGCGCGGTCTGATAAAGCCGGATCCTGCTGAAGCTGCGGCAAAGGCTGTCAAGGACGCCGGATCCGAAGCGGCTGGAGCCGTCGAGGACGCTGCGGACACCGTCAAGAACAAGATGGACGATGCTGCTGACAAGGTGGCCGAGGCGGTCGATTCGGTCGTCAAGGACAAGGACTAGACCGAACGGCCCATTTCGTAGCCCGAACCCTTCCCCCGACACGATCCGTGGTTACGCTGCGCGGGTCGTTTCGAGGTACAACTTTGACGTACGAGGGTCGGTCCACGGGCGCCACAAACCGAATCTTGATGACCCTGGTGATCATCACGATCGTGTTAGTCGCGTACTGGGCTGTGACCGGTGGGCTCGATCAGATTCCGCTGAACCAGGTCGAGGGGCCAACGGTCTCCGAATAAATCGCCGGCACCCCAGGGTCTGGCATTCATAGGGTGCCCGTCATGGGCACGACCATCGAATTCGTCGACACGCGCACGGCACCTGAGTCGCTGCTGCGCGAGATGGCTGCCTACTACGCGGTCGCACAAGCAGAAGACTTTCCAGACGACCCGCCCACCCCGCCCGAGCAGACCATTCACGGTTGGCGCGGCGTGAGGGAACACGAGCCGGTGAAGAGATGGCTTCTCAGAGACGGCGGGGACATCGTCGCAGTGGCCGTCACGGCCTACGAACTGGAACAGAATCTCGACAACGGGTTCGGACGGATTCATGTCCACCCCGAGCATCGGGGTAAGGGGTATGCGCGCGAGCTCGCTGGCCCAGTGTTCGATGCACTGGAGGATGCGGGGCGAAAGCGCTTCGACACCTGGGTCAAGCTCGACCACCCGGCTGCCGACCTCTGTGAGTCAGTTGGGCTCAAGGCCGTGTACACAGATCGAAGGAGCCGCTTGGTGACCGCCGACCTCGATCATGACCTCATGCGATCGTGGATCGAGAGGGCTCAGGAGCGAGCCTCGGACTACGAGCTCTGCTACTACCTCAGCCCGGTCCCCGACGACGTCATCGATGAGATGTGTCGCATGGCCGAGATCATGAACACCGCCCCCCGGGAGGACTACGAAGCCGACGACGAGGTTGCCACCCCCGCGCTGTGGCGAGAGTACGAGCAAATGGCGGCGACCAAGAAGACGAAACTGCACAATCTCGTCGCCGTATACGTGCCCACCGGTGAATTCGCCGGATACACCCAGATCAACACCCAGGATCTCCAGCCTGATCTTGCCTGGCAGTTCGACACCGGGGTCCATCCGGACCACAGGAACAAGGGTCTGGGACGGTGGCTCAAGGCGGCATTGATCGAGAGAATCGTGGAGGAGTTCCCTGAGATCACCCGCGTCGACACCGAGAACGCCGACTCCAACGAGCCGATGCTGAACATCAATGTGGCGATGGGCTTCAAGCCTGTCTTCATGAGCCAGGTGTGGCAGGGCGACCTCGCCGAAGCACGCGAGCGGTTCGGCGTCTAGCGGGTGTAGTCCCCGGAGCATTGCGGATCCGAGCCGTTGCCGCTCATCGCCGAGCTACGTACCCGAGTCCATTGGTCACGTTTGGTTGAGGGCGGGACGAGGTCCCGGGGGCAGTATCTTGCCTCGATGATTCGAACCTCTCCGGGTGGCGACCCGGTCGACCCTCTGGAGCTCCAGATGAGCTACCCGCGTCACAAGTCCGATGGCCCGTGGGTCATGGCGAACTTCGTCTCGACCATCGACGGGGCGGCGGTCGTCGACGGTGGGTCCACGGCTATCAACGACGCCGACGACAAGGCGATGTTCGCCGCCATACGGGCCGCTACCGAGTTCATAGTGGTCGGGGCCGGCACCGTCCGGGCCGAGGATTACCGACCCGTTGTGCTCGACGAGGACCGCCAACGGGTTCGGGTGGAGGCTGGGATGGAGCCATCTCCCCACCTGATCATCGTCTCGGGATCGCTGAGCCTCGATCCCGAGGCGCGTGTGTTCGGTGATCCTGACCATCGCGTGACCATCCTGTCTCACGACACGGCACCCGACGACAAAGTGGCTGAACTGTCGGAGGTGGCTGATGTCGTTCAGCTGGGCGCCGTCACGGCAACCGAGGTTGTCCACTATCTACGGCTGGCCCGGGTCGTCTTGGTGGAAGGGGGTCCCACCTTGATGGGAGAGTTCGTAAGGGCGGGTCTGATCGATGAGATGGCACTCACGGTCGCTCCAATGCTGGCGTCGGGGGCGTCACCGCGAATCGCACACGGGGTGACTCCGGATTCGCCTCTCGAGTTGAAGCTCGATCGGGTCCTCTACGGGGACAGATCACTGTTCCTGCGCTACCTGAGGGATTGAACGGGCGATTCAGACGCTGTTGGGCCGTTATACCGCGCGCAGATCCGTAGCAAAGTCTTTAGACGAGACCTTTGAGGTCTATCTCGCAGGAGGGGTGGCGGAGCTTGGCGAGGCCGCGAGCTTCGATCTGACGCACCCGTTCCCGGGTGGCGTTGACCACCTTGCCGACGTCCGAGAGGGTCCAAGGCTCGTCACCGTCGAGACCGAAACGAAGCCACAGGACTTGCTGCTCCTCGTGGTCCAGGTAGGCCAGAGCCTGGATCAGCCGATCACGGCGCCACGCCGATGCGGCCTGGGCCTCCGGGTCGGCGGCGGCCTCGTCCTCGACGAAGTCCTGTAGCGAGGCGTCGCCGTCTTCGCCGACCGGCCGGTCGAGGGAGACCGTCTCCGCCGGTGCTTCCAACGCAGCCAGGACCCGCTCTTGGTCGAGTCCGGAAGCCTCGGAGATCTCCTCGAGAGTTGGGGCCCGGTGATACTGATCGTGGAGGCTCTGCTTGGTGTCGTGCACGGTGCGCACTACGTCCACCATGTGAACGGGGAGTCGGATGGTTCGGCCGTTGTTTCCCAGCCCACGGGTGATCGCCTGACGGATCCACCATGTGGCGTATGTGGAGAACTTGAATCCCTTGCGCCAATCGAACTTTTCAACAGCCCTGATCAGGCCGAGGTTTCCCTCTTGGATCAGGTCGAGAAGGTCCAGCCCGCGGCCCGTGTATCGCTTGGCGATGGAGATGACGAGACGCAGATTGGAGCGGATGAAGGCCATCTTGGCCTCTTCGCCGGCGGCGACGGCCCGCATGAGCTTGGCGCGCTCAGCCCGGGAGAAGTCGCCAGAGTCCAGCACGGCCTGGGCTTTTTTGCCCTGTTCCATGGCGCGGGCGAGGTGGACCTCGTCCTCGGCAGTGAGCAACTCGTGCTCGGAAACCTCGTCGAGATACAGGCCGACCGTGTCGGAGGGGCTAGCGCCTCTGTCGACCCTCTGTTGTCTGGCCTTCGTGGCCTTCCCCAAAATGGTCTCCAATCCAACCCCCTGTGGAAAACCTAACCAGCCTGGGGGAATCTGGCAACCCGAACCGTTGGTACGGGGTCACCCCCGGTAACCTCGGCAAACAGTGACGCGGCGGACTTTGTTTCGACTCATGGTTGCGTTCACCCTCGTTTGGATTTCCTGGGCAGCGTGGTCGATGATCGGACGGTCCCACCCATACGATCTGCGTGTCCTCGACGACTTGGGTATGCCGATCGATTCGGCTGTGGTCGACTCGGAGGGGTCGCAGGTGGGGATCACAGGTTCCGACGGCCGTGTCGAACTGGTTTGGCACCGCTCGGCCGACGTCCTCGAGGTGAGCGCCCCAGGGCACATCTCTCAAGTGGTGACTCTCAGTGATCCTCCCGAGAGCGACGTCGACGTGGTCCTGAAGGCAAGGGTTCTGCGCGGACGGGTGATCAGCGCCGATGGCGAGGGCGTAGAAGGGGCCCTCGTCGACGCCGGCTCCGGCCAGGCGTTCAGCGACGGGTCGGGCTACTTCCAGATCCGGGGTGCCGAGGAGGGAACCGTGTCGGTCGATCGACCTGCCTGGCAGTCCAGTTCGTTCGAGTGGAACGGCGGTGCCGGAGACTCTGTCGTCGAGCTCGAGCCGTTCATCGCCCGAGGCGTGCACATCGGTGGGCCCGAAGCCCGAGACGACTTCGCCCGCTTCGTGTCGATGGCGAGGGATACCGAGCTCAATGCTCTGGTTATCGACCTGAAGGACGAGACCGGCGAGGTGTTCTTCAACTCGGGCAATGCGCTGGCGGCCGAAGTGGGGGCGGTACGTGAGACATTCGATCTCGCTTCCGCGGTCGCCCAGGCTCACGACCTGGGCCTCTATGTGGTCGGCCGGATCGTCCTGTTCAATGACCCGATCGCCGCGGTGCAAAGCCCCGAACTCGCCGTTTGGGACTCGGCGACCAACTCGCCGTACGAATCCAACGGCCAGTCCTACCTCGACCCCACCGACCCGGTCGCCCGGCAATATGGCATCGACCTGGCGGTCGAAGCCTGCCGTGCCGGGGTCGACGAGATCCAGTTCGACTACGTGCGGTTCCCCGACGACCGCCGCGACTCGGCGACCTTCGACGGTGGCGTCAGCCCCGAGGTCAGAGTGTCGGCTGTCACCGCTTTCCTCTCAACTGCGATCGACGCTCTGCGGCCGCTCGGCTGCGCGGTGGCGGCTGACATCTTCGGCTATCTCACGACAGCCACGGATGACGGCGGCATCGGCCAGCGGTGGGAGGACGTCGCCAACATCGTCGACGTGATCTCGCCGATGCTCTACCCGTCGCATTACGACCCGGGTTGGTGGGGGTTCGAGGATCCCGACGCCGTTCCCGGCGAGATGATCGACCGAGCCCTTGCCGACGGGATGGAGCGGCTGTCCACCCAGGTCGTGGTGCGCCCCTGGCTCCAGGACTTCGGTTATGAGGTCGACCAGGTGAAAGCACAGATCGCCGCTGTCGAGGACTATGGCCTGGGATGGATGCTGTGGAACGCGGCTTCCGAGGTCACGACGGAGGCGCTCCAACCGGCCGAGTAGGGGCCAAAACCGGCAATTCGCACTATCACCGTAGGTGAAATAGCATCGAGTATCCCCCGACTCGGAGCGATTCTTGACCGCGTTTGACGCCCAAAACCTTGAGAGATTGCTGTCCTCCGTCCCGGATTGGCGCGCCGAGCAGATGAGAGCAGCCTACGAGGTCTTCGAGAACCTCGACGAGCCGACGGGTGCCGAGGAAGATTGGAGGTACGTCGGTTATGACATGCCCTTCTCCTCATTGAGCCCGATCATCGAGCCAGGACCGCGACTCCCAGGCGGACCCTTCCTCGGCGCGCTCGCCGAAACCTCCGGTCACGTCCAGATCATCGACGGCCAGGTCGTCGAGATCTCCTCTGCCGCTGCGTCCATCGCCCGGATGGCGGACGCGGAGGAGAGGCCAACTGTTGTTCCGGCCGATTGGAACAAGCTCGCTGCGGCACATACCGCCTTTGCCAATGATGGGGTTTTTATCGACGTACCGGACGGAGTCGCCCTGGACACTCCCCTCGTCGTCGAAGTTCAAGGGGCAACCGAGGGGACCGCAAGCTTCCCCCACATCTCGGTGCGGGTCGGCACCAACGCCTCGGCGGGAGTGCTCGTTGTGTATCGGTCGGCGGACGGCAAGCGTCTCCTGATGGTTCCTGAAGTCTCTTTGGAGCTCGTCGACGGGGCCAACCTCAGATTCGTGTCGGTCCAGGCCCTCGACCATGCCGCGTCGGCTGTGGTCCACCAGCGTGTGAGGATCGGCCGCGACGCCACCTCACGGATCGGTGAGATCGGGCTCGGGGGAGATCTGGGTCGTCTCGACCTCGGGGTCTTCTTGGAAGGTGATGGCGCATCTTCCGATGTCGTAGGTCTCTATTTTGGCGAGGGCTCACAGACGCTCGACTACCGCATGGTCATCAACCACAGCGGGCGCAACACCACCTCCGACGTGTTCTTGAAGGGTGCCCTCGAGGACGAGTCCCAAAGCGTGTTCACCGGTCTGCTGCGAATCGAGAAGGATGCCCAGAAGACCTCGACCTTCGAGACCAACCGCAACCTCGTTCTGTCCGAGAACGCCAAGGCGCACTCGGTACCCAACCTCGAGATCCTCTGTGACGACGTGATCTGCGGCCACGGTTCCTCGGTCGGGCCACTCGAAGAGGACCACCTCTACTACCTCCAGAGCAGGGGATTGAGCAAGGAGCGCGCTGAGCGTCTGCTGATTCGTGGCTTCTTCGCCGAGGTGATCGACCGGCTCCCGATCGAGGGATTGGCCGAACCGGTGTCGACCGAGGTCTTCAAGCGCTTCCTCCACGCCCAGGAGCAGGGGAGCGCGGCATGAAGGTCGAAGTCACTTCGATCGACAAGCTTCCCCGGGGCCGTGGGGTGCGGGTCACCATCGGCGAGCACCGGATCGCCATGTTCCGGATCGAGAACGATGTCTATGCCATCGGGGACCGTTGCTCCCACGCGGAGGCGTCCCTCGCCGAAGGCGAGGTTTGGGACCTGACGGTTGAGTGCCCCCGCCACGGGTCTGAGTTCGACCTGCGCACCGGAGAGCCCGGCGCCCTTCCCGCCACGGTGCCGGTTCCTGTCTACCCGGTGTCCGTCGAGGACGGCACCGTCTACCTCGAACTGGAGAACGTGTGAGCGCCGCCCTCAAAGTCGAAACCCTTTCGGCAGCCATCGACGGCAAGCAGATACTCGATCAGCTGACGTTGGAGGTTCCGTTCGGTGAGATCCACGCCATCATGGGACCCAACGGCTCGGGCAAGTCGACCCTCTGTCATGTCCTGACCGGCAAGTCCGGCTATCAGGTGAAGGGGTCGGCTTGGGTCGACGGCGATGAGATCCTCACCATGCCCGTCGACGAGCGCTCCCGGGCCGGTCTACTGCAGAGTTTCCAGTACCCGACGGAGGTCCCAGGTGTGAGACTTCGCGAGTTCATGCTGGAGGCAGCCGAGGAGCGCGGCATCCCGGCCAGCGATGCTGCCGAACGGATCGCCACCGAGTCAGCGCGCTTCGGCATGGATCCCTTCCTCGACCGGTCGTTGAACGACGACCTCTCTGGCGGGGAGAAGAAGCGTTCCGAGATCTTCCAGATGGCAGTGCTCCGGCCTCGTATGGCTCTCCTCGACGAAATCGACTCGGGGCTCGACATCGACGCGGTGCGTCAAGTGGCCGAGGCGGTCGAGGGGATGCGCTCCCCGGAGCTCGGTGTCCTGATGATCACCCACTACAGCCGCATCCTTCGCTACCTGACCCCAGACCGCATTCACGTGATGATCGACGGCAGGATCGTCGACAGTGGTGGACGAGAGCTGGCAGAGGAGCTCGAAACGGGTGGCTACGAGGCCGTCCGGCAGCGTCTCGGTATCGAGAGGCCTTCGACGGACGGACCTATGCGCAAACCCGCGGACTTCTTCACCGACACTCCCTTCGACGTCTGAGTCATGCCCACCCGAGCCACCGCTGAAAAGTGGCTCGCCGAGCTGACCAACATCCCGACCGCCTCTGGATTGGAGGACCGGGTAGTGGCCTGGGTCGAGAGATGGGTCGCCCGGCGTGAAGACCTGAAGTTGTCCAAGGACAGCGGCGGGAACGTCTTCATCTCACAGGAGAGGCGGAAGAAGGAGGCTCCTGTGCTCGCCGTGGCCCATATGGACCACCCCGCGTTCGTGATCACCTGTGAGGACGGTTCTTTCGAGTTCCGCGGTGGGGTGGACGCTGCGTACTTCGAGGACGCCCGCATCGACGTTGTCTCCAGGATGGACGGTCCAGCTGGCCGCGTGAGATCCTACGACCCGGAGTCGTCGACGGGCATCGCCCACTTCGTCAGTGAGGTCAAGCCCGGCGACATCGCCATGTGGCGGTTTGCCAACCCCCGGGTGAGACAGGGCGTGTTTCGGGCGCCGGCATGTGACGATCTGGCCGGCGTGGCCGCAGCACTTGCTGCATTGGATCGGGCTCGTCGCGTCGGTATACCGCACTTCGGAGTCCTGCTCACCCGCGCCGAGGAGGTTGGTCTCATCGGGGCACTCCACGCCGCCAAACAACGCACGATCCCGGACGGGGCACGTCTGCTCTCGATCGAGACTTCGAGGGAGCTTCCCAATGCCAGGATCGGGGATGGCCCGATCGTCCGGATCGGGGACCGGTCGACGGTCTTCGATCATGAGTTGTCCAACAGGATCAGCCGGGCCGCAGCCGCGGACGGGCTCGTCCACCAGCGACGGCTGATGGACGGCGGAGGTTGCGAGGCGACGGCCTTCGGGGTCTATGGATACCAGGCGACCGGTCTGTGTCTCGCCCTCGGCAACTGGCACAACCGAGGGAACCTCTCCCAGGTCGAGGCGGGTGATCGTTCGGCGGCGATCCCGATGCTCGAGGAGATCTCCATCGAGGACTTCCACGGTCTGGTCGACCTTCTCCTACTGGCGGCTAGGGCCGTCGACGAGGACGACCCGATCGTTGCTTCGCTCGACCGGCTCTACGAATCGAATCGGAAGTACCTCGGGTAGCGTTCGGAGCATGGAATATCGCATCGAGAAAGACTCGATGGGTGAAGTGAAGGTGCCCGCCGATGCCCTGTACGGGGCGTCCACCCAGCGGGCAGTCGACAACTTCCCCATATCGGACCTCAGGTTCAGCAGACGCTTCATCTGGGCCATCGGGCTCCAGAAGGGGTCGTCAGCCAGCGTTGCCGCGGAGATGGGCCATCTCGACCAGGCCAAGGCCGACGCCATCAGGTCGGCGTCTGACGAGGTGATGGAGGGCGGTCTCGACCGTCAATTCGTGCTCGACATATTCCAGACCGGGTCCGGGACCTCCACGAACACCAACGCCAACGAGGTCATCGCATCCCGGGCCAACCAGATCCTCGGTGAGGGGGGAGTGCATCCGAACGACGATGTCAATTTCGGCCAATCGTCCAACGACGTGATCCCCACGGCGATCCATGCCGCCGCTGTGGCGGGTCTGCGTGAGGCCCTGCTACCCGCCCTCGACCGTCTCGCCTCGTCCTTGGAAGCCAAGGCGGCCGAGTTTGCCGACGTCGTGAAGTCCGGCCGCACCCATCTCATGGATGCGACCCCGGTGACCCTCGGCCAGGAGTTCGGCGGGTACGGAGCCCAGGTCCGCAAGGGTGCCGAGCGGGTGGAAAAGGTGTTGCCCGAGCTCGAGGAGCTGGCACTGGGTGGCACGGCGGTGGGCACCGGGATCAACGCACCGGATGGCTATGCCGCCGCCGTCATCGCCCTGATGGCGGAGCGTTCCGGATTCCCCTACCGGGAGGCGGACAACCACTTCGAGGCGCAAGGAGGCAAGGATGCGGCGGTTATGGCCTCCGGTGTCCTTAAGACGATCGCCGTTTCGTTGTTCAAGATCGCCAATGACATCCGCTTCCTCGGGTCTGGCCCGACCTCGGGGATCGCCGAGATCCGGATTCCCTCCCTTCAGCCCGGCTCGTCGATCATGCCCGGCAAGGTCAACCCGGTCATGTCGGAGATGATGATGATGGTCGCAGCCCAGGTCATCGGAAACGACGCCGCCATCTCCCTGAGCGGGGCAAGTGGCAACTTCGAGCTGAACGTGATGATGCCGGTCATCGTCCACAACCTCCTGGAGTCGATCGAGCTCATGGCCAATGCTGCCAACACTTTCGCTGAGCGTTGTGTCGATGGTCTCGAAGCCAACTCGGAGCGGGCCCGGGAGTTGGTCGAGAGAAACTCGATAATCGTCACGGCGCTCAATCCGCACATCGGGTACGACAACGGAGCCAGGATCGCCAAGGAGTCATTGGCGACGGGCCGTTCGGTCCGTGAACTGGTATTGGAAGCCGGTCTGATGTCGGAGGAGGAATTAGACGAGGCCTTGGACCTCAAGGGCATGACCGAGGGTGGCTTGCGCTGACCCATGTGACGTGCTGGTCTGACAGGAACGGCCGGCGGATGAGATCAACCGCTTCCGCACGGGCTCGATCCCGCCGAGTCGAATCGAATGGCCCCGCTACTGGACGGCATCGTCTGAATGTTCGAGGACGAGTATCGAAACAACACGCCTGCCGCTAGCTTGGCCCCCATGACTGTCGGCCGTAGGTCATTGAGTCGCCCGCTGCAATGGCTCCTGGTGCTTGTGGTCATCGCCCTTTGGCTCCTGGTCCAGGTGGCCTTGGCGCCTCGGGCATCGGCCGCGGGGGATGATGTCGAAGACGAGATCCTCTTCTACCGCCAGGATGGTTCGTTCGCCTTGTACGACCCAACATCGAGTCTCGGGCTCGTCCCCATCGACTCCGGGACGGGCTACTCGCAGGGGTGGGACTCCATCGTTGCCCTCGACATGGATGGGGGCATCCAGGACGAGATGCTCTTCTATCGCAAAGGCGGGTCTTACCGGTATTACAACGTGACACCCGCCGGGGGGCTAGTCCTGATCAGGTCTGGTACCGGCTACTCCCAGGGTTGGGACTCCATCGTCGCACTCGACATGGACGGCGACGCCGACGACGAACTGCTCTTCTATCGCAGGGATGGGTCTTACCGGTATTACGACGTCACTCCCAATGCCGGCCTGGTCCCGATCCTGACCGGCACTGGTTACTCCCAGGGTTGGGATTCCATAGTCGCCATGGACATCAACGGCGACGGCGACGACGAGCTGTTCTTCTATCGGATGGACGGCTCGTTCCGCTACTACAACGTGACGAAGTCCGCCGGACTGGTGCTGATCCGATCCGGACTCGATTACAGCCAAGGCTGGGACGTGATCGCGGCCATGGACCTCGACGGAGATCGTGACAGCGAAGTTCTCTTCTACCGCAGCGAAGGGACCTACCGCTACTACCACGTGTCATCGAACGGATCCCTCAGCTCGCCCTTCAGCTCGGGCACCGGCTACTCCCAGGGGTGGGACACCATCGTGGCAGCCAATCTCCAGGGGGACCTGCCGACCGAACGGGTCTCGCGGTTCACGACATTCTTCAACTGTTGCGAATCGCGGGTGACGAACATACGCACCATGGCCAGGGCCGTAGACGGCACGGTGGTCATGCCCGGGGAGACTTTCTCGATCAGCGAGGTCGTCGGTCCGACGACCAGTTCCAAGGGATACGTACCCGCCGGCTACCTGGTCGGCGGTGAGGGTCAATGCTGTGCGGTCGGAGGAGGTGTGAGTCAGTTCGGAACGACGATTCACAACGCAGTCTTCTGGGGAGGTTTCGACGTTGTGTCCCATCGCCCCCACTCGGCTTGGATCTCGAGGTATCCCCTCGGAATAGAGGCGACGCTTGTCTACGGCTCGATTGACTACAAGTTCACGAACGACACCGTGACTCCGGTGACTATTCGGACCTCGTCGACCGGTTCCTCGGTGACGGTTGAGATCTGGGGCAATCAGGGTGGTTGGCAGATGTCCGGATTCCATCCGACGGGAGCGCGGACCTCCAGGATCTCGATTCTGGATCGAGGGGGCAGCGCGGCCAAGCGAGTCAGTGGTGCCGTGTACGGGTCGGCTCCGGGCCGGGTTCGTATCGTTCGGACCCTCACCGAGGGCGGCAAGAGCACGTCCGAAACGTGGTATTGGACCTACCTGAACTAGCTCGCCTCTGGTGAGCAGCCGATGTTCTACGAGATGCCGTCGGATGGGCGGACGGACTCCGATCGGCCAGCAGTCTTGGCTTCCAGAGCCTCCATCAGCGTGGTCCAGCTCAGTGAGGCGCACTTGATCCGCACCGGATACTGGCGGACGCCCTGGAGGGCCTCGATGTCACCCAGCACCGCACCCGGGCGCTCCGGATCCAAGCCCGGGTCGTCGGACTCGTCGAGCGACATCATGGTCCGGAACTTGCGGACCAGCTCTTCGATCTCGGTTCGGGTCTTGCCCTTGATCGCATCGCTCATCATCGACGCAGAGGACTGGCTGATCGAACAGCCCTGACCGTCGATCGCCACGTCGGTGACGACTTCGTCTCGGATCGTCAGGTCGATGTTGATCTCGTCACCGCAAAGAGGATTGACCCCTTGCGCGGTGGCATCCGGCGCGTCGATGTGACCCCGGTTGCGCGGGTTGCGGTAGTGATCGAGGATCACCTCCCTGTAGAGGTCTTCGAGCGCCATCAGTTGACACCAAACAATTCGCCGGCCCTCCGTAGTCCCGCAACGAGTGCGTCGATGTCGGACACGTCGTTGTAGAGGTAGAAGCTGGCGCGGGCGGTGGCGGCGACGCCCAGATCCCTCATCAGAGGCTTGGCGCAATGGTGCCCGGCCCGAACAGCCACCCCCTGCTCGTCGAGGATCGTCGCCAGATCGTGGGCGTGCACTCCCTCCATGGTCATCGAGACCACACCGCCCCTGTCTTCTAGATCTCTCGGTCCCTGGATCGAGAGACCGGGGACGTCACCGAGTCGTTCGATGGCGATGCCGGTGAGGTACCGGTCGTGCTCGAGGATCCGGTCCATCCCGACCGAGTCGAGATAGTCGATAGCCGCGTGGAGGCCGACCGCCTCGATTATCGGGGGTGTGCCCGCCTCGAAACGGTGGGGAATCGCAGCCCAGGTCGCGGTGTCCAGGGTTACGTCGGAGATCATCTCGCCACCGCCCTCGAACGGCTCCATTTCCTCCAAAGCCTCCATTCGGCCCCAGAGGACTCCGATTCCGGTGGGGCCGAGCATCTTGTGAGAGGAGAATGCGACGAAGTCGGCACCCAGAGTTTGCACATCGACGCCGGCGTGGGGAACCAGTTGGGCGGCATCGACGACCACCCGGGCATCCACCCCGTGGGCTTTAGCGGCGAGCGTGGGGATGTCGGGCATTGTGCCGAGCACATTGGACATTCCGGTGACGGCAACGACCTTCACCGATGCATCGAGCTTGGCTTCGAAGTCCGCCATGTCGAGGCGGCCGTCCGGGGTGAGCACGACATGGTCGAGTACCGCTCCAGTTCGCTTGGCGACCATCTGCCAGGGCACCAGGTTGGCGTGGTGCTCCATGACCGTGGTCAGGATGCGGTCACCCGGCCTCAGATTCTCGAGCCCCCAACCGAAGGCGACCATGTTGAGGCTGGTCGTGGCGCCCCTGGTGAAGATGACTTCGTCGGAGGTCGTGGCGTTGATGAACCTCGTGACCCGCTCCCGTGCCGCCTCGTACGCCTCGGTCGACGCGATCGAGAGCCCGTAGGCGCCCCGGTGGACATTGGCGTAGGAAGTCCTGGCAAAGCGGTCCATCGCCTCGAGAACGGGCACAGGCTTCTGCGACGAAGCTCCCGAGTCGAGGAAGTGGACCCCCGAATCGAGGACCGGGAAGTCTGCTTTCAGGTGCGAGAGATCGGTCACTTCTACTGAGTCAACACCGTCCGGAACGACTCGTATCCCTCTTCTTCCAGTTTCTCGGCCAGCTCGGGGCCACCCGATTGGAGGATGCGGCCGTCCATGAAGATGTGGACCACGTCCGGTGTGACGTAGTCGAGAAGTCTCTGATAGTGGGTGATGATGAGGAATCCCCGATCCGGCGAGGTCAGCTTGTTGACACCGTCGGCGACGGTGCGCAGCGCGTCGATGTCGAGACCGGAGTCGGTCTCGTCCATGATGGCCAGATCGGGTTGGAGGACTGCCATCTGGAGTACCTCGTTGCGTTTCCTCTCGCCACCGGAGAATCCCTCGTTGAGATAGCGGTCGGCGAAGCTCGACTCCATCCCCAGGTCCTTCATGGCGTCCATCACCTTGAGACGCAGCTCGAGGACGGTGAGGTTGGTGCCGGTGCGGTTGGAGAGGGCCTGACGGAGGAACTGGATCACTGACACACCGGGGATCGCCTCGGGATGCTGGAAGGCAAGGAACATGCCGGCCGCTCCCCGGTCCGTCGGCGGTGCCTGGGTGATGTCCTCGCCGTCGTAGAAGATGGAGCCGTCGGTCACGCTGAACGCAGGGCTGCCCATCAGGACGCTGGCCAGGGTCGACTTGCCCGAGCCGTTCGGGCCCATGAGAGCGTGGATCTCACCCCGGTTGACCGTCAGGTCCACCCCTTTGAGGATCTCGTGGTCACCGGCGGCCGCGTGCAGGTTCTCGATTCGGAGGAGGGGGGTGGGTTCGCTCACCCCCCAATGGTATTTCCACTATCCCGGTAGGGAAAACCGAGACCGTTCTGTGAGTGGAAATGCCCGGAATCCGGCAACTTCTACTCACAGAACGGTCTGGAGCTACGTCAGGTCGACCCAGGTCGGAGTGGCGAGACGGTCGAGGTCGGCGATGGATATGGGGAAGACGGTGGTTGGGGTGCCGGCGGCGGCCCAAACCGGGTCGTTTCGCTTCAGTGCCGGGTCAGCGAAGACTCGAAGATCGGTGGCGTGTCCGAACGGGGGAGTTCCTCCGGCGGCGTAGCCGGAGGCATCACGCACGACGTCGAGGTCGGCACGTGCAGCCCTGGTGCCACCGGCTGCCGAGGCGAGCTTGGCGGTGTCGAGTCTGAGATCGCCCGGCACCAGTGCGACGACCGGCTCATCGTCGACGGTGAAGACCAAAGACTTCACGATGGCGGACACGTGACAACCGATCGCGGTGGCGGCGTCCTCGGCGGTCTTGGTGCCCCCAGGGAACATCTTGACTTCGGCGTCGAAGTCGATCGACTCGAGGAACCGCCGACTGGCGGAAGGAAGGTCAGACGCCACGGACTATCGAGACTGTGTCCTTCATCGTGTCGAGGTCGTCGAGGTCGAGCCACTGGACATAGACCCTCTCCACCCCAGCCTCCTCGAGGGCGGCGACGGTCTCGGCGGCGCGACTCGGGGTGCCGATGGGAAACCCAAGGCCCTCGTACCTGGCCTCCAGATCCTCCGGCGAGACATTTCGTCTGCCCGCTGCTGCGTCGAGTCTGGCCCGGTATGACCTGTCGTCCCGGCCCACGAGGGCAGGTCCCATCACCGTGGCCTCGACTCTCCGATCCCCTGCTGCGGTTCGCATGACATCGACCTTTCGCTTGGCGTCTTCGGCCGGGCAGATGAAGAAGTTGTATTCATCGGCCCTGGTCCCGGCGAGGGTGGGGGTCCGCTTCTTCCCGCTGCCGCCGATCACCAATCTGATCCCACTCGGCTTCGGCTTCACATTCGCGTCCAGCGAATAGTGCTTCCCGAAGTACTCGCCTCTTCCCTCACCGAAGGCCTGCTCGAGGTAGTCCAGGGCTTCCTCGAATCGCTCCCACCGCTCCGGCCAGTCCGGGAACGGTATCCCGAGAGCCTCGTGCTCGAGATCCATCCAACCGGTTCCGACACCGAGATCGAGGCGCCCGCCGGACATCTGGTCGATGGTCGCCGCATTCTTGGCTATGACAGCCGGGTGGCGGAAGGTGATCGGTGTGACCAGCACGCAGAGGCGGATGTCGGTCGTCTCACGGGAGAGACCGGCGAGCACTGCGAATGCGTCGGTGGCGTCTGGTGTCGGGTCCCCGCTGGAGAGAAAGTGGTCGCACCGGGCGAACGAGACGAGACCCTCCGATTCGGCCCACAGTGCCGCCTCGAGCTGCTGGTCGTAGGTGCCACCCATGTGCGGCTCGGTCATCAAGCTGAACTTCATGGTCGCGACCCTATCGGCCGCTGTAGGCGTCGATGACGAGATCGAAATCGGACGGGTCGTCCTCTCCGATGAAGACCTGCGGGTAGAAGCGCTGACAGCCTGCCTCCTCGAGCGCCGCGATCATCTCGGCCCCTTTGGTGCCCGAGCCGTGCGGGTAGCCACGCTCGTCCCACACCGTCTCGATGTGATCCACGGGCTTGCCGGTCATCCCCGCCATCCGCTCCATCATCCTCCGATAGTCGGACTCCTTCTTGGCTGCGACACCCGGCCCCGCTGAGGACCAGAGGATCTCGTCCGGGTTCCGTCCATTCGCCTCTGCCAGGTCACGAGTGGCCTCCACGATTTGGCGGTAGTCGTCGGGTTTGCGGGCATAGAGGTTGTACTCGTCGGCGTACAGCGCGGTGATCCGCCGCGCCTTGGGCCCACCGGCCCCGCCTCCCATAAGGCGCAATCCGATCGGGTGTGGGTGGGGGTCGAACTCGTCTAGGTGATAGTGCTTGCCTTCGAACCCGTGCCGCCCGGGGGTGATTGCGGCGCGCAGGTAGGCCATGGCCTCCTCGTACATCTCCATCCGGGTCTTCAGATCGGGGTAGGGGAGCCCGAACTTGGTGAACTCCTCTTCCAGCCAGCCGGCGCCTAGCCCGAGAGTGAACCGACCGTTGGAGATCTCGTCGATGGTCACCGCCATCTTGTACAACGACCCCGGATGACGGAAGGTGACCGGGGAGACGATCGAGGCCAGCCCTAGGGTCGATGTCTCGGCGGCGAGCCCAGCGATGTGGACGAGGTGGTCCCATGCCGGTTTCTCCGGCTCGTCACCTCTCTGCAGATAGTGGTCGGGCAGTCCAAGGGTGACAATGTCGCCGCGGTCCTCGGCCCAGCGGGCGCAGGCGAGCACGTATTTCCAGTCGCCCCGGGTTTGGAGGCCGAACTCCATCAGACTCCTGCGAGAGCGTCGGTCAGGAGGGCGCGGGCGTGGATCGACACATCGAAGTCGGGGTCCATCACCCTATGGAGGGTTATACCGTTGAGCGACGTCACGAGTGTCTCCGCCCGTCGTTCGGCCTCGGCGTCGGACAGCGAGGGGTGCTCTCGCGAGATTGCGGCAGCGAACCGGCTCACCCGAGCCTGGTGGTGGCGCATCGTCCTTCCCCAGATCTCGTGGTTGTTGGCGCTGCCTGAGATCGCGATCCGGATGTAGACCCGGGCCAGATCGCCCTGCTCGGTCACGAACTTGATGTAGGCCTCGACCAGGTCGGCGAGGGAGTCGGTCCCGAGATGCTCAGGATCGGGGTCGACTGCGTCGATCGCCTGACGCACCACAGAGAGGATGGCCTGCTCCTTCGAGTCGAAGAGGTTGTAGAAGCTGCCGGGGAGCACACCGGCCTGATCGCAGATCGCCTTGATGGTGGTTCCGTCGAGTCCTTCACTGGCGATGAGACTCCGGGTCGCCTCCAAAATCCTGTCCCGGGTCTCGAGACCAGCCTTGTAACGCATCGGCGGCACGGTAGCGGCTCGACCCATTGCCAACCATGTCCCATTCGGCCGCCGCATGGGGTCGCTGGATTTGAGTGATGACTCAAATTAGAGTGTATGCTCAAAGTACGGATCCAAGTCAGGGGGAACCATTGAGCCACTACAAGTCGAACCTCCGGG
Source organism: Acidimicrobiia bacterium (assembly GCA_035762545.1). GTDB lineage: Bacteria > Actinomycetota > Acidimicrobiia > Spongiisociales > ZC4RG35 > JANQRA01. Next base: position 12,141 of record DASTOM010000026.1, on the reverse strand, counting down.
ACATCGAGTTCAATGTCTTCGAGTTCAGTCGGATCCAGGATTACGACAGGTGGCCAGATCTGGATCGGGACACACTGAGCGACATGCTCACCGAGATCGAGCGCGTCGCCCGAGAGGAGTACGCCGCCTCCTACGAGGACCAGGATCGGATTCCGTTGCGACTGGTCGACGGTGAGGTGACCTTGCCCGACTCGGTGAAGGCGAGCGTTGCCGCCCTCCGTGACGGAGGCTGGGACCGCATCGGATTGCCCGAGGAGATGGGTGGGATCAACCCACCGCCGTCTCTCACCTGGGCCATGTCGGAGATGCTCCTCGCTGCAAACACGACCGTGCAGTTCTACGCCGGAGGTGCCCTGTTCGCCCGTGTCCTCTTCGAAGAAGGGACTGACGAGCAGAAGGAGTTCGCCAAGCTCTGGGTCGAACGCGGTTGGGCTGGAACGATGGTCTTGACCGAGCCCGACGCCGGATCCGACGTCGGTGCCGGATCGACCAGAGCCGTGGACCAGGGAGACGGCACCTGGCATCTGGAAGGGGTGAAGCGGTTCATAACCGGTGGCGAGCACGATCTCACCGAGAACATCGTCCATCTGGTCCTGGCCCGTCCGGAAGGCGCCGGTCCGGGCACCAAGGGCCTCTCCCTGTTCGTGGTTCCGAAGTACCTCGTCAACGCCGACGGATCGTTGGGTGAGCGCAACGGTGTCGTGGCAACCAACATCGAGAAGAAGATGGGTCTCAAGGGCTCTACGACATGTGAGCTGACGTTTGGCACGGATTCGCCGGCCGTTGGATACCTGGTGGGCGATCGCCATGACGGCATTCGTCAGATGTTCCGAGTCATCGAATACGCCCGGATGATGATCGGCACCAAGGCGATGGGCACACTGAGCACCGGATACCTCAATGCTCTCGAGTACGCCCAGGAGCGCCGTCAGGGAGCTGATCTCGCCGAGTCCACCAACAAGTCGGCGCCGCGCGTCCCGATTATCCAGCATCCGGACGTCCGGCGCATGCTGATGACGCAGAAGGCCCACGCCGAAGGGATGCGTGCTCTCATCCTGTACACCGCCTGGGTCCAGGATCAGGCGCGGGTCCACCCTGACGACGACAAGTGGGAGCGACGCAACGACCTGTTGCTGCCTTTGGTCAAGGGATACTCGTCGGAGAAGGCCTACGAGCTCCTCTCTATGTCGCTGCAGGTGTTCGGTGGTTCCGGCTACACCCAGGACTACCCGTTGGAGCAGTACATCCGGGATGCCCGAATCGACACGATCTACGAGGGCACTACCGCCATCCAGGCGCTCGACCTGTTCTTCCGCAAGATCGCCAAGGATCAGGGCTCGACCCTCGCCGCCCTGGCCTCGGAGATAGTCGAGTTCGTCAAGGGAGGTGTCGACGGGGATCTGCTGGCGGACGAGCGCTTGCTCCTGGCACAGATGCTCGACGACACCCAGGCGCACCTCGGGTCGATGGTGGAGCACCTCATGGCATCGGTCAGCGGCAAGAAGTCCGAGATCTACAAGGTGGGTTTTCAGACCAACGCCCTCCTCGAGTCCATGGCGGAGACGGTGATCGCATGGCTGCTGTTGCGTCATGCGGAAATCGCCCTGCCTCGCGTCGACGAGGACCCGTTCTATGTCGGCAAGGTGGAATCGGCCCGCTGGTTCATCCGCCACACCGCCCCCAAGGCATCGCTCCGCCGCACCGCCGCCGAAGCCGAAGACGCCCACCTCATGGATCTGCCCCTGGCCGCGTTCTGATTCCTAATGCTTTGGGGGCTATACCGCCCCCAGAGCGTTTGAAAGCGGGGTGGGGTCCTATCCTCGCCGCGAATGTCGTCACTCGAGGTCTTCACCTTCGTCGCCCTCCTCGTCGGGGTGCTTCTCGTGATCGTGGCGCTTATGGTCTGGCAGGAGGCGAAGCGGCGCCCGTCTTACGAGCCGCTCGAGTACGTGGTCAACGATGCGGTGAAACACATCGCCGAACGACTCCCCGAGGACGCGGGTCTTCGCAACGGCGACATTCGCCGCATCATCGAGTGGGAGGTCTTCTATCTTCAGGGTCTCGCCCAGGAGAAACGGTCGAATCCAGTGGAGACCGTTGCTGGGGGCCACGAGTTGTCCGTCGACTACATCGCCGACCAGATTCGCTCCAAGCACGGTGTGTCCTACTCTCATGAGCAGATATCCGAGGTCCTCCGGCTCGAGGCCGACTATCTGGTCGCAATAGGAGCCGTGGGGAATCCGGTAGGAGAGTCAGCAGGAGAAGAGGAATGAGGGTCCGCTGCGGTGCATGCCGTACCCAATTCGAAGTCGCGGGGGCAGGCCGTTTCGCGTGTCCGGTCTGTGGCTCGGTGAACGTTGTGAGAAACGGTGCCGGCGGTCAACCGGCGCCCGAACAGGCCTCCGGCACCATGGGCGGATATCCAACCGCTCCGGGGGTGTCGCCTGGCGGCGGGGTGCCGCAGCCGCCTCCACCGCCGCCACCGGAACAGCCAATGCCCAAGATCGAGTGTCCCGAGTGTGGTTTCACCTTCGTTGTCGGCCCGGTCCCAACCGTGACCTGTCCGATGTGCTCGGCGGAGGTGTCCACCGGCATCGAGGAAGACGACATCGAGTGAGTCGGCTCCCTCGTTTCGAGGAGTACCGGTTCGTTGGCACCCGGGACACGATGCGGGTCTATGACTGCGATGTCGCCGAACAGTTCGACCATCTGGAATCGAGGGTTGCCGTGGACGGCCTCCTGGAACGCAAGCTCCTCCAGGCGTTCGCCCCGGACACCGTGGAAGAGGCTCGGAACCGAGGCTTCAGGCCCGTTCACATCAACGCCTAGGACGGGTCCGATTGCATCGGAATCGACCCCGATTGGTTCAAGCGTCTTCCAGACCCTGCCCCACGAGGTCACCAATTCGCTTGCCCCGGCCGTGGAAGAAATGATCGCCGGGAGTGAGAACCAGGTCGATCGCCTGTTTCTCGGCGTAGGCGATCAGCGCGGCCGAGTCGACGACCTGTTCTCGCGTACCCAGGATGATCCGCTTAGGCCCTGTGGGCAGCTCTTCGGGTAGATCCCGTGCCGGAGGGGCGATCCCGACATAGGGCATCGTCGATCCGGCCCCGGCCAGCCAACGCAAGGCGGTCCATGCACCGAAGGACCACCCCCCGATCCCCAGGGGCAGACCGTGACTCTTGGCGTGTTCGACCGCTGCGGCTACGTCGTCGATCTCGCCGGCGCCGAACTCATGTTCTCCGGAGCTCGACCCGGTGCCGCGAAAGTTGAAGCGCAACACGATGTGCCCCCGCTCCACGAGGCGGGTTGCGACGGCGATCATCAGTGGTGCGTTCATCGACCCTCCCTGGAGGGGGTGGGGATGGCAGAAGACGGTCATCCGCTCAGGCTGGTCCGGGGAATCAATCCGCGCCTCGAGCGTTGTGCCATCTGAGGTCTCCAGTTGCAGCCGCTCGCTCATGCCAGGAGCCGGAAGAGCCAGATACCCCCGGCGACGAGGATGATCACGGCGAGCAATGCCGAGGCGATCAGCAAGAGACGAGTCTGCATCGGCCGACGAGAGTAATTGACCTCGCCATTAGGCTCACTCATCCGACAGGAAAGGTCAGATTTGGCAGACATCGTGATAGTCGGTGGCGGACCGGGCGGGTACGCCGCTGCCCTCTACGCGCACAACTTCGGTCTCGACGTGACCCTGATCGAGAAGGAACGGCCCGGTGGTACCTGTCTCATCCGGGGATGCATCCCGGCGAAGCAGTGGCTCCACATCGCCGAGGTCTACAGCACTGTCGCCCACGCCGCCGAGTTCGGTGTCAACACCAGCCAACCCGAGCTCGACTGGTCGGCGGCGCTCGCTCGCAAGAACCAGAGCGTGGAAACCCTCGTCAAGGGTCTCGGCGGGCTGCTCAAGGCACGTGGTGTCGACGTCGTCAAAGGATTCGGACGACTCGCGGGGGACGGTCACGTGGATGTCGAAGCCGACGACGAGCATCGTCGAGTGCAGGGCGATGCGGTGATCCTGGCCACCGGCTCGTACGCCCGCACCATCCCCGGCTATGAAATCGACGGTGCCAGGATCGTCACCTCCGATCACGCCCTCGACTGGGAGTCACAACCGAGGAGGGTCGGGATCATCGGCGGCGGCGTCATCGGATGTGAGTTCGCCTCCTTCCTCGTCGACGTCGGATCCGAGGTACACGTATTCGAGATGCTGGATCAGATCGTGCCCGGAACCGACGCAGAAACCGCCAAGTTCCTCCAGCGTCAGTTGGAGAGACGGGGCGTGAAGTTCCATATTGGTGTTGGCGTCGAGCCAGCCGAGGTCGGTGACTCGGTCACCATCCGCTCAGGTGACGAACGCATCGAAGTCGATGTCGCCCTCGTCTCGGTGGGGCGCGGCCCCAACACCGAAGGTGTCGGGTTGGAGAACACCGGCGCAGTGGTCGATCGAGGCTTCGTCGAGGTCGACTCCGAGACGATGGAGACCGCCGAGGCGGGTCTCTATGCGATTGGCGATATCGTGGCCGGGACCCCACAGCTGGCACATGTTGGTTTCGCCGAGGGCATCTCGGCGGTCACCCACATCGCCACCGGGTCAGCCCAACCGGTGAACTACGAGGCAATACCCCGTGTCACCTACACCCACCCGGAGGTGGCCGAGGTGGGGATCACCGAGGAACAAGCCGCTGAGAGAGGTCTCGACGTCGTGACCACGAAGCACGCGTTCAACGGCGTGGGCAGGGCGATCATCATCGGCGAGAATCGGGGTCACGCCAAGGTCGTGGCGCTGAAAGACGGACCGATCGTCGGAGCAAGTGTCGTCGGGCCCCAGGCTGGGGAGCTGATCCACGAACTGATGTATTCGGTGGGTTGGGAAGCGCTGCCGTCGGAAGCGGCGGCCTTCATCCACGCCCACCCGACGCTTTCGGAAGCCATCGGTGAGACATTGATGTCGGCAGCAGGCAGGAGCCTGCATTGAACTTCTAGAGGAGGAAAGTCTTGGCTACAACGGTATCCATGCCCCAGCTCGGGGAGACGGTCACTGAGGGGACGATCCTCAAGTGGGCCAAGCAGGTCGGTGACACCATCGCCGAGGACGAGGTGCTCGTAGAGATATCGACCGACAAAGTCGACACCGAGGTTCCGTCGCCCGTCGCGGGCACCATCCTCGAGATCCTCGTCCCGGAGGGTGAGACCGTGGAGGTCGGTGTGGAGCTCGTCGTGATAGGTGAGGCGGGTGAGGAAGCAGCCCCTGCTCCAGACGATTCTGAAGAGCCCGCAACCGCTGACGAAGAGCCTGCGGCTTCCGAGGAGGAGGTCACGGCTGAGGTAGCCGAGGAGTTGCATCCGGCATCCGAGACTCCCGAAGGCGCGGACGCCGGCTTCGAGGCGGGCCAGACCGCAGAGACTGCAAAGGACTCGCTCACCGATGAGGAGGTCGAGGAGTTCTTCGCCGAGCCGTCCGCTGCCGAGAAGGAGCCACAGCTCCTCTCGCCGGTGGTGCGCAAGCTGGCCCGCGAGAACGACCTGGACCTGTCTCGAGTAAGCGGGACCGGCAAGGGTGGGAGGATCACCCGAAACGATGTGGAATCGTTCCTGGCATCCGGCGCCCCCGCCGAAGACAAGCTGGCGGCGACCGAGCCTGAAGTGGCCGAGCCCGAGCCGACACCCGCGCCCGAGCCCGAACCGACACCCGCTCCCAAGCCGGAACCGGCCGTGTCGGCCCCAGCACCGGGTTCCGAGGCGGAGCCGGCGCCACAAGCGCCTGCCACCGTGCCCGCACCGGCCGCGGCGACAGGCAGCGAGACGGTCGAGCTCGATCGGCTGCGGGTCCGAATCGCCGAGAACAACATCAAGGCGAAGCAGACCGCAGCCCACGTGTGGACCTCCGTGGAGGTCGACTTCGAACGGGTCGAACGGGTTCGCCAGGCACACAAGGCCGGCTTCAAGTCCGAGGAGGGCTTCTCCCTCACCTACCTGCCGTTCATCTCGCGGGCGACCATCGATGCACTCAAGGCTTACCCGGTCGTCAACAGCGCTTTCGACCTCGAAAACAAGACGGCGACTTTCTACAAGAAGGTCGACCTGGGTATCGCCATCGATCTCAACCAGGGCGGTCTTGTCGTTGCCCGGGTGCGCAATGCCGACGGTCTGAGGCTCGTCGGGATCGCCAGGGAGATCGCCGACCTTGCGTCGAAAGGTCGCGAAGGAAAGCTCGGCATCGACGACTTGTCCGGATCGACGTTCACGATCACCAATCCGGGCCCGTTCGGCTCGTTCATGTCGGCTCCGATCATCAACGTCCCCAACGTGGCGATCCTCTCCACCGACACGATCACCAAGCGGCCGACCGTCGTCACGTCTGCGGACGGCCAGGACATGATCGCCATCAGGCACATCGGTTACCTGGGCCTCTCCTGGGACCACCGTGCGTTCGATGGCTCCACCGCGGTCCTGTTCCTCAACCGGATCAAGGAGAACATCGAGACCTGGGACTGGGAGCAAGAGCTGGCGTGACACTGCTGCGGACCAGGTGGCTCGGGCGTCTCCCGTACACGGAAGCTTGGGACCTCCAACGCGCCTTCCACGAGGGCAGGGTGCGCGGGCGGACCGAGGACGACTACCTGCTCCTCCTCGAACATCCACCGGTGTTCACCATCGGTCGTAACGGTGACTCCTCCAACCTGCTCGTCGGGATGGCTGGAGCTGTCGACAGTGGTGCCGAGGTCCACCACGTCGACCGGGGTGGCGACATCACCTTCCACGGCCCGGGCCAACTCGTCGGTTACCCGATAGTCGGGCTCGCCGACCCCAAGCAGATTGTCCCCTATGTCCGTCGCATCGAGGAGGTGCTGATACGCACCCTGGCCGAGTTCGGCGTCCACGGCTGGCGAGAGGATGGCTTGACCGGCGTTTGGACCGAGCGGGGGAAGGTGGCAGCGATCGGCATCCGGGTGTCCCGTCGGGTGACGATGCACGGCTTCGCGCTCAACCTGCATCCGGACATGGACTATTTCGGGATGATGAACCCTTGTGGGATCACCGACCGGGAGGTGACGAACGTCACGGATCTCGTGGGTCGGAGAGTTTCACTGGAGGAGGCGGTCGACGCCCTGGTCCCTCATTTCGAGGATGTCTTCGGGTACCCCGAATCGGAGACACAACGCTCGGCTTTCGCGCGAGGCCAGGGGAAGGTGCCGTCCTTCGAGGTGGACCGACTCCTCGACGCGGGGACGTTCTCGGCCGAGGCACGTGCCGAGGAGCCGATCCTGGTCAATGGGCGTCTCCCGGGTGAGCCGGTTCGACCCGAGTGGATGAAGGTCAAGGCCCGGATGGATTCGGATTACCTCGAGCTGAAGAAGCTGATGCGGGGCCTCGAGTTGAACACGGTCTGTGAGGAGGCGAACTGCCCCAACATCTACGAGTGCTGGGGGGTGGGCACGGCGACGCTGATGATTCTGGGCGACAAATGCACCAGGGCGTGCTCGTTCTGCAACGTGACCACGGGAAAACCCACCGAGTTCGACATCTTCGAGCCGTTCCGCGCCGCAGAGGCGATCTCAACGATGAATCTGAAGCACGCGGTTATCACGTCGGTCAACCGTGACGACCTGGACGACGGGGGCGCAGGGATCTTCGCCCAGACCATCACCGAGTCTCGTCGGAAATCTCCAGCCACCGAGATCGAGGTGCTCATCCCCGATTTCAAGGGCGACCGGGATGCGCTGCAGACCGTTATGGACGCTCGCCCCGAGGTCCTCAACCACAACACCGAAACTGTCATGAGGCTGCAACGGGACATCCGAACGTCGGCCAACTATGGAAGATCGTTGGCTCTCCTGTGGAGGGCGAAGCAGATGTATCCCGAAGGACTCACCAAATCGGGGTTGATCGTTGGAATGGGGGAAACCGAGGAAGAGGTCCTGGCCACGCTGGCCGACATGAGGGCGGTGGGCATCGACATCATCACGATCGGCCAGTATCTGAGGCCGACATCCCGGCATCGTCCCATCCATCGTTACGTCCATCCCGACGAGTTCGCTCGTTACAAGGCGTTCGGAGAGGGAATCGGCGTGCCCCATGTCGAGTCCGGCCCTCTGGTGCGGTCGAGTTACCACGCCAAGGAGAGCCGGGAAGCCGTGCCCGGCGTCCCGGTGTCGATCGGGGTGAAGGGTTCCTCATGAGCCACCGCCTCCCGCGATGACCTTCGACTTTCCGCGGCGGGTCCTTGGCCTCCAGGCAGAGATGCACGAGGTGGGTGTGGACGTGACGATCCTGTCGGTGGGAGCCGACCTTCCGTATTTCATCGGTTACGAGGCAACGCCATCGGAGCGGCTCACCGTCCTGGTGGTGCCTCGTTCCGGTGATCCGACCCTGGTTGTTCCACAGCTGGAGGCGCCCGGTATCCCCGAAGGTCAGTTCGACGTGTGTGCCTGGAACGAGCTGGATGATCCTGTGCAGCTGGCGGCGGACACGGTGACTCGACCGAACCGAGTCGCAGTGGGCGATCACATGTGGTCGGTGTTCCTCACCCGCTTTCAGAAGGTGTGGCCCAACATCGAGTGGAAGCCCGCTTCTGAGCTCACGTCTCGATTGCGGCTGATCAAGGATCGAGACGAGATACACCTGCTGCGTCAGGCGGCGAGTGCGGTGGATCGCGTGATGGAACGCATCCCATCGGATGTGCGTTTCGGCGGCCGGTCCGAGATAGCGGTGGCGAGAGACCTCGCCGAGCTGACAGTGGAGGAGGGTCACGACCGGGCCGAGTTCACGATCGTGGCGTCGGGTCCGAACGCTGCGTCGCCGCATCACCACCCCGGCACACGTGTCCTCGTCGAGGGTGATGTCGTCGTTTGCGACTTCGGTGGTCGGCTCGGTGGCTATTTCTCCGATTCCACCCGAACCTTCGCAGTGGGTCCGCCGTCAGCCCGGGCCGGTGAGGCACATGCGTTGGTTTCCGCAGCCAACCAGATCGGCCGTGAAACGGCGCGTCCGGGACTCAGCTGTCAGGAAGTTGACAGGGTGGTTCGTGAGGTCATCGTCGAGGCTGGCTATGGCCGGTTTTTCATCCACCGCACCGGACACGGCATCGGGCTCGAAGTGCACGAACACCCGTACATCGTGGAAGGGAACGAGACGACACTGAGCTCCGGTATGGCCTTCTCGATCGAGCCTGGTGTCTATATCCCCGATGAGCTCGGAGTCAGGATCGAGGACATAGTCGTTTGTGGCGAGGACGGTGTCGAGAGTCTGAATCAGTCGAACCGAGGCCTCGTGACCGTTGCCTAGCCGAGTTCGAGGACGAACTCGTGAAATACCTCACCGTTCACGTCGATTGCTTCCACTACGAGGTCGCCGTCCTCCGCGGAGAGAGCCAGAAAGTGGTGCAGCTCCTCACCCGCAATGAGCTCTGGATGACTGGGGGGGCAATCCTGGATCGGGTAGAGCTGACTGCCTCCTCCACCGGTGACTACATAGGAGACACCCTCGCTCTCGAAGCGCTGGAATGTGTGGTCATGGCCACTGAGGACGAGTACGACGTCGTCGTCCATGACCTCGACCACCCGGTTGACCAGCTCGACGGTCTCCGCTTCGTGTGAGCAGCTGTAGGGCGGGTGATGCATGACGACGATCGTCGGGCGTTCACTCGCAGCCATCGCATCCAGGAAGAAGGCAGCCTGTGTCGCCGAGGTGATCTGGTTCGAATCGAGGATCACGACGTCGAAGTCGTCCCACTGAAAGACTCCCCAACGAGGTGGATCGTCGAAGGTCTCGTTGACAGCCTCGATGCGCGTTGGCGTCTCGACATCGTGGTTGCCCCACGCGATCCACCATTGCATCCCTGCGTCTTCGACCCATACGTAAGGAGCCATCAAGAACTCGGCATCGTCGGAATAGAAGTTGTCCCCAGTCGTGAGGATCACGCTGGCGTCGTTTTGCTCCGCGTGGCGCTGCATTGCGCCGGCCACCGCTCCTTGTGGTGCCGTGCCTGATCCCCAATCTCCCACCACCAGCACTTCTCCCGAGATCGGCTCCGGCACTGGGTCGGTTGTTGTCGACGATGTCGCCGGTGGGGGGGTGCTGGTCGTCGGTTCGGGCGTGGACGAGGTCGTGGTCGTCTCGACGACCGTGCTCGAGGACGAGTCCGAGACATCGGGAGACGGGCTGCACGCTGCGAGCAGACAGGCTGCGAGGAGATATGACGTGAGGCGTCGCGACCGACGGGCCATGGGTCGAGGGTAGGTCATGGTGTGCACATGGGTTTGGTTTCCACTCCTACTGGTTACCCTGCCTGCGGATGTTGGCCCCAGCAGCCGCAGTTTTTTCTCTACTGCTGATCATCACCGGAATCGCCAAGATCGCCAGGCCTCGAGACGTGGAGCGCGCCCTCGCGCAGATGGGCATGCCCAGGGTCCGCGGAACTGGCTTGGTCCTCGGGTTTCTGGAAGTGGTGGTGGGAGTATCGGCGTTGGTGTTCCAGGGTGTTCTCATCATTCAGGCGGTCCTATTCACCGGGTTTGCGATCTGGGTCCTACTCGCCCTTCGCTCGAACGTGCCACTGGCGAGCTGTGGGTGTCTGGGTCGGGAGGACACCCCGCCCACGTCGGCTCACGTGGTGCTGAACGTTGTCGGCGCCCTTGTCAGTTCCGGTGCCGCGTTTGGTGCTCCACTTCATATTGGGTCCGGTTTGGAGTCTGTTGCGTTGGCGGTCACGGTCGCCGTCGGGGTGTTTCTCGGTTACATCGTTTTGACGGATTTGGCGGCCGTCGCCGGGGCGAAGCACAGATGACCCGACTGGTAGAACGCGCTACCCGGGCACTGACCCGACCACCGAACCAACCACGCCGTGACTTTCTGACCAAGGCGACCATGGTGGCCACGGCCTTGCTGGTGGCTCCGATGGAGTTCATCCTCCGACCTACGACCGCATACGCGGCCGTCTGTGGTCCGGCTCCGGGATGCAACGACGGATACTCTGCGTTTTGTTGCACGATCCATCGAGGGATCAACAATTGTCCACCCGGGCACTTCGTTGGGGGTTGGTGGCGAGCCAGCGGGTCCTCGTACTGTCTGGTCGACGGTCAACCGTCGTCGCGCTACTACGTCGACTGCCATCCCCGCTGTTCCTGTGGTTGTGGTGGTAGCGGCTTCTGCAGTTCCTCGTGCTGGTCTTGTTCCTGTCACTGTCCCAGCACTACCACATGTGACAAACGGCACGCTTGCTGCGCTGTCTTTCGATACGGGCAGTGCAACACGGACATCGGATGTTCCGGTCCCGTCACCTGCCGGGTCGTGACATGCGTGCCGCCGTATCAGCTCTTCGAAAGCTGCAGCTCGACCCTACGGGTGGACGATTTCACTGCCAATCAGACAGCCCCGTGCTTGGCGGGCCAGCCATGACCGCGGTTTGGGGAGTCGTGATCGCCCTGGGCCTTGTCGTGTTCCTCCTTGGCCTCCTGGTGATCGGGCTCCTTCGCAGCCATGCTGACGTGCTCCGACGGCTCGAGTCCGTTGGTGCGGGGCTGGAAGGGGCGCATGGACATGACTCGGGTCACGGACAGATCACTCTCACGCGGAAATCGGCTCCCGCCGTGGATCGAAGAGTCAGTGGGGTTACGCCTGACGGTGATCCCGTAGTGACAACCCTGTCCGCCGGGCCGGACCCGACACTCGTAGCGTTCCTGTCGACGACATGTTCAACATGCACGCCCTTCTGGGAGGGTCTCCAGTCCTCGCAGATGTACTTCGGTGGACATCGGCACCGGGTGGTTGTCGTCACGATGGGGAAATCCGAGGAGAGTCCCACACGGGCCCAGAGCCTGGCCAAGCCGGGGGTTGACGTGATCATGAGCTCCGAGGCTTGGAGCGAGTTCGAGGTGCCTGGAGCGCCTTACTTCGTGTTGCTGGAGGCGGGAACAGGCCGGGTGGTCGGAGAAGGCTCGGCGATGACCTACGACTCTCTGGAAGAGTTTCTCTCCGATGCCACCAATGACAAGATCTGGGACCTGCAGCAGGCAGAGGGCTTCTTTGACGAGGAAGACAGAATCGACGCCGACCTGCGGCGCGCCGGGATCCTGCCCGGTGACGCGAGGCTCTACCCGAAACCAGGCGACATCTCGGAGGACGGCTCGTGACGGC
>DASTOM010000025.1:0-107338 GCA_035762545.1 Acidimicrobiia bacterium | reverse complement strand
ATCCACACCAGCCAGATCCGTCACCAGACACGTCACCACAGCCTCACCAGTCGGCGCACCAGTAGTCGTCGTGCCCTCGGCCACCGTCGTAGTGGTCTCAGCAGCCGTCGTCGACGTCTCCTCAGCCGAAGTCGTGGTCTCCTCACCTCCCTCGTCGGCCGGGGAGCAGGCCGCGAGGACCAACCCCAATACCGCGAAGAGCGCGAGGAACCGCAAGTAGCGTTTCACGTTGTTTTTTCCTCCAGATTTCTTGGGAAAGACGGATGAAACCCGTCCGTGGCGGCAGACTAGTGCCGTCCGGCCGCAAGAAGCGTGGGGAACGTCAGAGACGGCCGATGCGATCGACCAGGAGGCTGTAGAAGCCATCTGAGTCGATCTCGTTCATGACCACCGCGTTGGGTTCCTGGTGCGTCACTCCCCACCAGTCGACCACCGTCATTCCCAGGGTGGGGCCTGGGGCAATGTCGATCTCGACGGCGACGCTGCGACCGCTGAAGAGATCAGGCTGCAGCAGATAAGCGATCACGGTCGGGTCGTGGAGGGGCCCGCCGGGGATGTCGTACTTGTCCTTGTCCCACCTGTCGTAGAACCCGAGCATCCCGGCGACACAGTCACCGGCCGGGGTTCCCAGACTCTGGAACATGGCGAGCCTGTCGGGTGTGGTGAGGGCCTTGTGAGTGACATCGAGGGGCATGAGGACGATTGGTATGCCGCTTGTGAAGACGACATGGGCCGCATGGGGGTCGACGTAGATGTTGAACTCCGCGGCGGGCGTGGTGTTTCCACCCTCGAAGAACCCTCCTCCCATAGTGACGATCTGTTCGATGCTCTCGACGATCGACGGGTCCTTCACCAAGGCGAGGGCGACATTCGTCAGGGGACCGAGCGTGCAGATGGTCACCGGGCCGGGTGAGGACCTCAGAATCTCCACGATCCGGTCGACCGCATGGCCTTCACCTTCCACCAATGACGGGGGAGGAAGGTCGGCACCATCCAAACCGGTCGGGCCGTGTACGTACTCGGCCGTCACCAGGTCCTTCACCATGGGTCGCACGGACCCCCGGTAAACCGGCACATCGGACCGATTCGCCAGTTCGACGAGGGCGAGGCAGTTGGTGACGGTCAAGTCGAGCGGGACATTTCCCGCCACGGAGGTGATGGCGAGGACATCGAGTTCCTCCGGCGAGGCGAGAGCAGCCAGGATCGCCACTGCGTCGTCCTGACCGGGATCGGTGTCGATGATGATGGGCCTGGCGATCGCGGCAGGCTATCACCAGCCGACCATCGCCTCGACCTCCGCCAGGGTCGGCATGGAGTCTTGCGCACCGAACCTGGTGACAGCGACTGCCCCCGCTGCGACTGCGAATGCGACCGCCCGGCTCATCGGCTCTCCCCTGCTGAGCCCGAACGCGAGCGCGCCACAGAAGGCGTCTCCCGCTCCAGTTGCGTCCACCGCCTCGACATCGTGGGCGGGAAAGGACATCGACGTCGACTCCGCTCTGAGGAGGGCGCCGTCGCTGCCCAAGGTCACAGCGACAGGACCCTCGAAATCGAGACGTTCGAGCGCGTGGCTGACCTCGTCGATCGTGGAAGGCTCGGCAGTGCCGGCGAGAATGCCCAGCTCACTGCGGTTCGGTATCAGAACGTCGACGTGTGCGAGCAGGTCGCCGGGGATGACACTGGCAGGTGCCGGATTCAGACAGAAGATGCCCGTGGTGAGGCCTGCGGCCGCCAGGACCGTGCCCGGTGGGACTTCGAGTTGGGCGATGACGACTTTCGCCGAGGCGATCAGGTCACGTTGGGCCCGGATGTGGTCCGGAGTCAGCATCATGTTGGCCCCTGAGCTTCCCACGATCGTGTTCTCCCCGTCTGGGGCGATGGTTATCAGAGCCAGACCGGTCCGGGTCTCACCGACCCCGACTCCGGTGACGCCGACGCCGGCTTCCTCCAGCGTGGAGATGAGGTACCTCCCCTGCTCGTCGTCCCCGACGAGACCCACCATCGCCACGGATGCGCCGAGACGGGCTGCCGCTACCGCCTGATTGGCGCCTTTTCCGCCCGGGCCCGTGAAGTGGTCTGTGGCCAGGACGGTCTCACCGGGTCTCGGCAGATGAGGTGCGAGGACGCTGATGTCCTGGTTGAGGGAGCCCACCACCACCACGTCGTATGGAATGTCCATCAGCGATGGCATTCAAGCCGGGCGAGGCCAGCCGGGTCTTGTTTTCGGGCCTACTCGAGCGGGGGGAGACGGGCAGGGTCGATGGAGACGTAGTCGACGAGCGTGGGATCGGTGACCCCCGCGAATTCCCAGTGCCAGGGCTCCTGGGTGTCTTTGCCGCAGTAGGCCCATTCCGGATGAATCCAGCCGAATCGGTGGGCGTTGTTCTTCAGCCAGTCGAACTCTTCGTCGTAACAGCTCAGGACGCGGTTACGGTTGCCGAAGTCGACGGCCCGACCCCAGCCATGATTCGAGGCACCGGCGGGGGCGACAGGCGGTCCGGTGCACTCCCTGACCCGCTTGGTTCCGGTCTGCACTCTCTCCCCGGTTGCCGCGTCCAGCCCGTAAACCGGAGTCTCGACGTACGGACAGCGGCGCTCGTAGGCCTGCTTCTGGGCCTTGTAGGTCCGGTAGCAGTCCCTTGCCCTCAAGTCGATGCCGTCATCGGCGGCAGCGGCCATCATCAGCGAGTAGAGGTAAGCGGCGTCCCGCTCCAGGGTGCAGCCTTCGACGGTCATCATTCGCGCTGGGTCCATCTTGCCGTTGACGTACCCATCCAGCTCGAGGTCGATGGTATAGGCCTCGTCGCCCGCGGCGACGTACTCGGGCTGGGCGACCGGACCGAGTCCGGCAAACATCATGGCGACGACAGTGACGATCTTGAACATGGGCAAGCAGCGCTAGGCCCTTGAAATCGGTCACTTTCGGGGTCGTCTTTAGCGTCTGAGCGATCGAGTCGGCATTTGGGTCGGGGGACCCATGTTCCGCGCGCTGACAGCTATTCGCTGCCGGCCATCTCCACTGGAGGCGCATCCGGTGAGGAGACACCTTCGAATGTGAGCTCGTCGTGCTCGGCATCCAAGTCGACCAGGATCGTGGTCCCGGCCTTGAACTCACCGAGCAATACCCGTTCTGACAACGGGTCCTCGAGCAACCGCTGGATCGCCCGACGGAGGGGCCGCGCCCCGAGTTCGGGGTCGTAACCGTTGGTGCCGAGATACTCCTTGGCCTGGTCGGTCAGGGCCAGATCCAGATGTTGGTTGGCCAACTGTGCCCGCACCCGTTCCAGCATGAGGTCGACGATCAGCTTGAGCTCGTCCATGGTCAACTCGTGGAACACGATGATCTCGTCGAGACGGTTGATGAACTCGGGTCGGAAATGCTTCTTGAGCTCCTCGGTGACCCGCCCCTTCATGTGCTCGTACGAGACCTCCTGGTCTTCGATGTGGAAGCCGACCGCTTTCTTGTGCAGGTCTCGAGTCCCCAGATTGGAGGTCATGATTATGACGGTGTTCTTGAAGTCGACCGTCCGACCCTGGGCGTCGGTGAGACGACCTTCCTCCAGGATCTGAAGCAGAGTGTTGAACACGTCCGGGTGGGCCTTCTCGATCTCGTCGAACAGAACAACTGAGAAGGGCTTGCGACGCACCGCCTCGGTGAGCTGGCCACCCTCGTCGTATCCCACGTAGCCCGGAGGGGAACCGACGAGACGGCTGACGGTGTGCTTCTCCATGTACTCGGACATGTCCAGCTGGATCAGGGCGTCTTCCTTGCCAAACAGGAACTCGGTCAGCGCCTTGGCCGTTTCGGTCTTCCCGACACCGGAGGGTCCGAGGAAGATGAATGACCCGGAGGGGCGACGTGGGTCCTTGAGCCCTGCCCTGGTGCGCCGGATCGCCTTGGACACGGCCTGGATGGCGTCGTGCTGGCCGATGATCCGCTTGTGGAGCTCACCCTCCATGTGAACGAGACGGGCGGTCTCCTCTTCGGTGAGCCGGTGGACCGGAATGCCGGTCCATTGGGCCAGTACCTCTGCGATCTCTTCCTCGTCGATGACCCATCCCGAATCCGCGGAATCGCCCTCGTGCTCGGCGCGCTCGATGAGCAGGGAACGTTCCTCGTCCCTGAGGTTGGCGGCCCGCTCGTAGTTCTCTCCGGCGACGGCTTCGGACTTGTTCTTCCGCAATCCGGCGAGCTTGTTGTCGATCTCCAGGATCTCGGGGATGTCACTCTTGCGATGGATCCGCATCCTCGAGCCGGCCTCGTCGATGAGGTCGATGGCCTTGTCGGGGAGGAAACGGTCGGCGAGGTAGCGGTCGGCCAGGTTGGCGGCGGAGACGATCGCCTGATCGGTGAAACGCACCGAGTGGTGCTCTTCGTAGCGGTCCTTGAGCCCCATGAGGATGTCGATGGTGTCGGTGAGTGACGGCTCCTCGACCTGGACCGGTTGGAAACGTCGCTCGAGAGCGGAGTCCTTCTCGAGGTACTTCCGATACTCCTCGAGCGTCGTGGCGCCGACCGTCTGCAGCTCGCCGCGAGCGAGCATCGGCTTGAGGATCGAAGCGGCATCGATGGCGCCTTCGGCGGCGCCGGCACCGACGAGGGTGTGGATCTCGTCGATGAACAGGACGATGTCGCCGCGGCTCTTGATCTCCTTCAGGACCTTCTTCAGTCTCTCCTCGAAGTCGCCGCGGTACCGAGACCCGGCGACCAGGGCTCCGAGGTCGAGGGTGTAGAGGTTCTTGCCCTTGAGGTTCTCGGGGACCTCGTCGGAGACGATGCGCTGCGCCAGGCCTTCGACTATGGCCGTCTTGCCGACACCGGGCTCGCCGATGAGGACCGGGTTGTTCTTGGTGCGGCGGGAAAGGATCTGCATGACCCGCTCGATCTCACGGGCGCGGCCGATGACGGGGTCGAGAGAGCCCTCGCGGGCCGACTGGGTGAGATTGCGGCCGAACTGGTCGAGGACTGTGGAGCCCGATGAGCTGGACTCACGGCCACCGGAGCCGGACGACTTGGGCTGCTGTTCTTCGGACCCTCCCGGTCCGGACAGGAGTTGGATGACTGTCTGGCGGACCTTTTGCAGCTCGGCGCCGAGCTGCTGCAACACCTGGGCCGCGACACCCTCACCTTCACGGATGAGACCGAGGAGGATGTGCTCGGTGCCGATGTAGTTGTGACCGAGCTGAAGTGCCTCGCGGAGGCTGAGCTCGAGGACCTTCTTGGCCCGTGGCGTGAACGGGATGTGACCCGAAGGGGACTGTTGGCCCTGGCCGATGATCTTGACTACTTCGTCGCGGACCGAGGCGAGATCTATGTCCAGGCTCTCCAGAGCCTGGGCGGCGATTCCCTCGCCCTCGTTGAGAAGACCGAGAAGGATGTGCTCGGTCCCGATGTAATTGTGATTCAGAAACCGGGCTTCCTCCTGAGCCAGCACAACGACCCTCCGGGCCCGGTCTGTAAAGCGCTCAAACACTCGCTACTCCTGCACCTGACATATGCAATTTTAACATCGGGTGGAGACACAACCCCATCTCGACCTCTCGGCTTGGTCTCAGTGTCTTGATCCGTAATACCATCGGCACCAATGGAAGACCTCCAAAGCCTCATCAATATTCCCCGAATCTGGGATCGCCTGGGTCGGGTGGAGGAGCGACTGCTCGA
The DNA here is from genome assembly GCA_035762545.1 of Acidimicrobiia bacterium. Lineage (GTDB taxonomy): Bacteria > Actinomycetota > Acidimicrobiia > Spongiisociales > ZC4RG35 > JANQRA01. The sequence continues at coordinate 101,676 of DASTOM010000025.1, read as the reverse complement.
GGCGTCGACGGCTGACGACCCCTATCTCACCAAGATCGCCCAGCATCTCCTGCTCGCCGGTGGCAAGAGGTTCCGTCCCCTGCTCGCCCTGCTCGCTGCTGAATTCGGTGACGCGGACGACGAGCGGCCCATAGAAGCCGGGGTCGCAGTGGAATTGATCCATGTCGGTTCGCTGTATCACGACGATGTCATCGACGAGGCCGACACCAGACGGGGCGCCAGTTCGGCGAATGCCAACTGGACCAACACCGTTGCCATCCTCGCCGGGGACTTCCTCATGGCACGGGCGTCTGAAGTGGCGGCCACCCATCTGAGCCAGGAGTCGGTTCGCCTGCTCGCCGCTACCTATGCCGAGCTGGTCGAGGGTCAGACGAGGGAACTCCAACTGACCGACGACCTCACCCATTCCCTCGAGGAGTACCAGCAGGTGATCGGAGGCAAGACCGCCTCATTGATTCGAACCTCGGCTCGCCTCGGCGCGATGGCCGCCGACGCAGACAAGGACGTGGTGGAGGCCCTGTCCACATGGGCCTGGGAGTTGGGCATGGTCTTCCAGATCGCCGACGACGCCCTCGACCTGGTGGCGGATGAGGAGACGATCGGGAAGCCGGCCGGCTCGGACATTCGGGAAGGGACCTTCACCGGGCCGGTGCTTCGGGCGGTTGCCGGTCCCGAGGGTGACCAGGTTCTGGCGCTCCTCGGATCCGGCCGCCCCTACAGCGACGAGACCGTCAACGAGGTGATCGCACTGGTCCGTGACGGAGGACACGTCGACAGGGCACTCGAGATCGCCGAGACCCGCCTGACCATCGCCGAGTCGGCCCTGGCAACTCTCCCCTCCTCCAAGCCGAAGTCGATCCTCGAGTCCCTGGGCAACTACCTCCTCGCCAGGGTCGAAGCTGCCCGCGGTTAGCAAGCCCCATATCGTTCTGTGAATGGAAACCGGCGGTTTCCGCGGGGTGAATCTTCACAGAACGGTTCAGGACTCCGGACGGAGAGTGGGGAACAGGATCACCTCACGGATGTGGGCCTGGTCGGTGAGGAGCATCACGAGACGGTCGACGCCGATGCCGAGACCTCCCGTAGGTGGGAGCCCATACTCGAGAGCCAGGAGGTAATCCTCGTCGATGGGATGCGCCTCCTCGTCGCCGGCGTCGCGCGCGGCCATCTGGTCTTCGAATCGGGCCCGCTGATCGTCGGCGTCGTTCAGCTCGCTGAAAGCATTGGCGTACTCGGCGCCCGCGATCACCAACTCGAACCGGTCGGCCAGTCGCCCATCTGCAGGGTTGCGTCGTGCCAGGGGTGACACTTCTATCGGCTGATGCGTCACGAAGGTGGGGTTGGTGATGTCCCCTTCGACCCGCTCTTCGTAGATCTCGAAGATCAGACGGCCCACCGTCCAGCTTTCGTCGTACTCGACCCCGAGTGACTCGGCCGCGTCCCGGACCATGTCGATGTCGGTATCGAGATCGATGGGGTGTCCGGCCTTCTCAGACACGAGTTCGCTCACACTCACCCGGCGATAGGGAGGAGTCAGGTCGATCTCGTGACCCTGGTAGCTGACCAGGGTGCTCCCGGTGGCAGCCTTGGCGACCGCGGCGATGACCTCCTCGACCAGGTCCATGATGTCGGTGTAGTCGGCGAAAGCCTGGTACGCCTCGAGCATGGTGAACTCGGGGTTGTGCGTCGAGTCGATCCCCTCGTTGCGGAAAATCCGGCCGATCTCGTAGACCCGCTCGATGCCGCCGACCACCAGTCTCTTCAGGAACAGCTCCGTTGCGATACGGAGAAACATGTCGACCTCCAGAGCGTTGTGGCTGGTGGCGAAGGGACGGGCCGTGGCTCCCGTGGCCTGATGTAGGAGGACCGGAGTCTCCACCTCGACAAAGCCTCGCTGATCGAATTGATTCCTGAGCTCGGCCACGATGCGGGCCCGGCTCAGCGCCACACGGCGCGCCTCCTCGTTGACCATCAGGTCCACATAGCGCCGACGGCTGCGCTGCTCGATGTCGGCCAGACCATGCCATTTGTCCGGCATGGGGCGGAGTGACTTCTGGAGGAGGACGAGCTCTTCGACCCTGACGCTCAACTCCCCCCGTTTGGTGGTCATCACCAACCCGGTCGCACCGACCCAATCGCCCAGGTCGAACTCGGCGAAGTCATCGGCCGCTTCGCCGGCCACGGTCCGGTCCACGAACAGCTGAATCGTCCCGGACTGGTCCTGAAGAGTCCCGAACTGGAGCTTTCCGAAGGACCGGTGGAGCATGAGACGCCCAGCGACCGTGGCCCGCTCGCCTGTCACCGACTCGGGCTCGAGCCCGGAGTATTTCTCATGTAGCTCAGCGGCCGTGTGGGTCCTATCGAAGCGATGGGGATAGCCGCTGGTGGAGACGGTCACTTCGTGTTTGGCGCGTCTCCCCTCGATCAGCCGGTCCTCGGTGGTTTCGCCTTCTTCGGTCATCGCAGGTCAGTCATCGTGAGAGGTCGATCATGGCATGGCCGTCAACCGGCTCGGCTCATCGAGAAGGACTCCCCGATCCGGCACCGGCCTCCCGTCGACCATGTCGAACGCGACGTTGTCGATCAGCCTCACCTTGCCGACCTGAGCAGCCACCGCGAGCACCGCCGGTCGATCGAGCATGTCGATGGGCTTCATGGTCTCCTGCGAGGCGAGTTTGACGTAGTCGATATCCAGGTCTCGCATGGAACGGGCCACGGTGCCTTCGATTCGGTCGCCGCGACGTTCCCCGGCGTCGACCTGCTCGGACGCCTGGAAGAGTCCGCGTGATATCGCCAGCGCTCGGTAGCGGTCTTCTTTGTCGAGCCGGACGTTGCGGCTCGACAATGCGAGCCCGTCGGGCTCCCGGACCACTGGCGCCTCGACGATCTCGATCGGGAACCTCAGGTCTCGGACCATGGCCTCCAGGACGGCCACCTGTTGGGCGTCCTTGCGCCCGAACATGGCGATGTCGGGCCGGAGCCCGGCAAACAGCTTGGCGACAACCGTCGCCACACCGACGAAGTGGCCGGGGCGGTGCCGCCCCTCCATCTCATCCGTCACCCCGATGACCTCGACTGTCGTGATCGAAGGCCCCGGGTAGACCTCGGAGACTTCCGGAACGAAGAGAATGTCGACTCCATGCTCCTCGGCGAGCTCGGAGTCCCTCTTCTCATCACGGGGGTAGGCGTCGAAATCCTCCTCCTCGTTGAATTGGGTCGGGTTGACGAAGAGGGACACGACCAGCGTGTCACACGAGTCGCGCAGTAGGTCCATGAGCCGCAAGTGACCCTCGTGGAAGTACCCGAGGGTGGGCAGGAGCCCAACCCGGCCCTGGTAGCGGGTCCTGGTGTCGTCGAAGGTTCGGGTCACTTCCATCGGCGCAAGTCCTGTTCGCGACCCGCCCGAATGGTTGTCGCCTCGGCCATCAAACGGAACTGGCGGCCGACATACTCGGAGACCTCGTGAGCCGCGGTCAGATGTCCGATGACCGTGTCGATGTCGCCGCGTGCGATGGGTCCGGTCAGTGAGGACGCCGGCCCCCGATCGAAGACGTTGCCGACGACACCTTCCACGAGAGGTCGGGAAACGGCCGGGTCTATGCCTGCGGACTCGTACAGGTCGGCCGAGACCGCGAGCGCTGTGACCACGAAGTTGGCGGCGGCGGCCGCCGCAGCGTGATAGGCGGGTCGGGACCTGTCGTCGAGGTGGAAGTGGTTGAGATCGAGAGTGGAGGCGAGATGGGTCAGCATGTCGACTGCAAGGGGGTCCCCGCCTATGGCGACGAACGCCCCGGGGAGCGCATCCGCGCCGGTCTCCGGGTCAGGGAGAGACTTCAGCGGGTGGAACCCGCCGACCGCGATACCCCGCTCCTGAAGGTGGTGGAGTACCAGAACGGGTGTGAAACCCGACATATGAGCGACGACGCCCGCATTCTTCAGATAGGGAGCCAACCGGTGGGAGACCTCGCTGATCGCGTCGTCCCGGACCGCGATCAGGACCACATCGCACTCGGGGAGATCCTCGTCCCAGGGCAGTTCCCTCCACCGGGTGTCGCCGGACCTGGTCAGGACACCAACGATCTCGTGCCCGGCGCGTTCGGAGGCAAGGGCAATCGCCCCTCCTGCCCGTCCCGGGCCGACCACGATCAGCCTCATGTCACTCCTCGCCGGCTCACGGCGGCGAGGCTAGTTGTCGACGAGTGCAGCTACTCCTCTTGCAGCTGGTTGGGGGTTATGACCGGCCATGAAGAATCCATGGCGGCCTTGTGATCGCGGTAGTCATCCCGGCGTTTCCAGAACTTGGTCTTCCACACTCGAAACCGGCGCTTCCCCGGCTCGGGCTCCCCGTTGCCCGTGTCGTGGCCCCTCGTCCGCCTCTCCTCGGGCAGGACCACCTCATCGGGGTCTTCGAAGGTGCGCAGCATTTGGTGGGCGGCGTGTCTGGTGGCCCGATGCTGTTGTCTGCGCTCCTCGCGCGATGGTCGACTCTCGTCGTATCCCGGGATCTCCTGGCGGTGCTCTCGCGACCTTTTGGCCATTCATTGCCTCCTGTTGGCTCTACTACGTATCGCAAACAGGAGCTCTAGGCGGGCCTCGCCCGAGCACCATGTTCTGAAGCTAGCACGCCCCGGGAGTTCGTGTGCAGGGTCATTGGTCACAAGAGGAAAGGAATCAGCCGATGAGGCACCACGGCTCGATACGCGCGGTAGCCGGCGAACTCCATCCGCAGTCGGCGCTCCTCATAGGACGACTTGAACCACAAGAACGCCCCAACGACCAAGGCGGCAACCACGCCCCAGATACTGTCGAGGAAGAGGGCGGTTCCGAGGAGAACCAGGGTCACACCTCCGTAAATGGGATGCCGGACGTAGCGGTAAGGACCGGCCATCACCAGAAGCGCGCCCGCCTTGGGAGCGGGGTGAGCCGTCATCGCCGGACCCAGTCTCCGGGAGGAGACGAAGGCCATGATCATCCCCACGAATGCCAGAGCGGCGCCCAAGATGCCCAGAACCGTCACCCGTCCCTCAGGAAGCCTCCCGTCTCCGGCGAGGGCGACTGCGGCCACGATCAGCAGGACCAATTGGCCCGCCACGAGAAGTCGTCCCGGCCAGGGATCGATATCCGGCTCCCACTTGCGGGCCAGGAGATCGACGCCATCGTCGCCTGTCGTGGTCATCGCCTCCGCAGCGGTCAACCCCTCACCGACGGGGGCACCTGGCCAGACATCACATAGTGGGCGGAGCACGAACCCCCGCTCCGCCGCCCTCGGGTGGGGCAAGACGAGTCGGGGGTCCGTCAGAGGACCGGTGTCCGAGCTGACGAGGTCCAGATCGAGCGTCCGAGGCCCCCACCTGACCACCCTGGTCCTCCCGTGAGCCTGTTCGATCGCCTGCAGACGATCGAGCATGACCATTGGCGACAGATCGGTGTCCACCAGCACCACGGCATTCAGAAACGGGTCCTGCTCGGGACCACCCACCGGTTCGGTCTCATACAGGGACGAGACTGCTGCCACCGCGCCGGTGGCCCGCAGCTCATCGATTGCCGAAACGAGATGTTCGAGCCGATCGCCCTGGTTCGACCCCAGACCGACCGCGTACCGGTTCACCTGCTGCGTTCGACCGTCACCGAGACGTCCTCGAACACGAGATCGATCGGAGCGTCGGGCTTGTGGATGGTCACGATCGCCCGAGAGACCTGATGGTGGCTCATGATGACATCGGCGACGCTTGCGGCGACCGTTTCGATGAGCTTGTGCGACTCCGAGCCGACCACCTCACGGACCTCGAGGGCCACGGTCGAATAGTCGAGGGCGTCGGCGAGGTCGTCGGTCTGGCCCGGTTTGGTCAGATCGGTGTATGCGGTCACGTCCACTTTGAAGACCTGGGCCTTCTCTTGCTCGTGTTGGAGCACCCCGTGTCTGGCGTAGACCTCGATTCCCTTGATCTGGACGCAGTCGTTCAAAGCGGTTTCAGGACCGTTCGGCCTGTGGGATCAGGGAGCGACCCTCCGGCCCGAGGGCCCGGCCCAGGATCTGCTGGATGAGGGCCAGAGCCAGGATCGGGTCCTCGACCATCCCCGAGTCCACGAGATAACCGCCGAGAAGACCACCGATGGTGTCGTCGATGGTCTCCCGATGTATCAGCACACGGGCGTGATTGCGCCCCAACGCCTGATCGAGGGTGGCGAAGAACCTCCGCACGTCCTTGGCCGACACCTGTTGGGAGATCGGAACCGAGTAGGTGGCGATCCCGGCCTGGCGGTAGGCCGCGAGGTTCTGATTGCTCGGCAGCATCGACACGATCGTGTTGATCTCGGCTTCCTCGACGAGCCAGGTGATCTCCTCTTCACGGCGGACCCGGCGATGCTGAAAGCCCGATCCGCCCACCCGGTCGGACACGGCGAGACGGTCGGCGATGACCCACGTGAAGCCTCTTGGTTTCAGACCGGCGACCATGCGTCCCATACCCGGCCACGATAGCGGCGCGTCGCGGGGCCGCACATCGACGTTTTGCAGGTTTTCAGCCGGTCCCGAAGAGGAGAGACATCGCTTCTGCACGGGTGGCGGGGTTGGTCTCCATGACGCCACGAACGGCCGACGTCACCGTCAGAGCCCCCGGCTTCTTCACGCCGCGCATCGACATGCACAGGTGCTCGGCTTCGACAACGACAAGGACCCCGAGGGGGTCGAGACGATCGTTGAGACAGTCGGCCACCTGTGCGGTCAGGCGCTCCTGCATTTGGGGGCGATGGGCGAACCCGTCGACCAGCCTGGCCAGCTTCGACAGGCCGGTAACCCGACCCCTCGGCATGTACGCCACATGGGCCTGTCCATGGAACGGGACGAAATGGTGCTCACACATCGAGTAGAACGCGATCTCCCGGACCATCACTATCTCCTGATAGTGCTCCTCACCGAAGAAGGCGTCGACGACCTCACCGGGATCGGAGTGCATGCCCTGGAAGACCTCGACGTAGAAGCGGGCGACCCGCTCCGGGGTCTGTGCCAAACCCTCGCGGTCGGGATCCTCACCGATCGCCTCGATGATCTCCCTGACGGCCTTCTCGATCCTGGCCGTATCGATGTCACTCATGACGGAGGGAACCTACGAGCGTGGGGCGGATATTTCCACTCACCACCGGTGCTCGGGAAACCCTGGTTCAGGAGTTGTAGACCACAGTTGCACACGGGGACGCCTCCAGGAGGTGCTCGACCTTGGGTCCGAGGAACAGCCGTTGACTGCTGGTCCTCACACTGGTGCCCACGACCATCAGGTCGACCGACCTGCCGGCCCGATCCACGATGTTCGAGATCATCGAGCCCGACCCCATCACAACCTCCGAGCTGACTCTGACACCGGCCGCTTCCCCGATGCGCCGCAGCTCGCTCACGATGTCGTGACCGATGTCGAGTCGCACCGGCGTGGCGGTCTGGCGACCTTGAGCGGTGTCGACGAGGACCTCCGAGTCGACGACGTGGAACAGAACGACCTCGGTTTCGGGCCCGGCCAACCTGAAAGCGAGACGAGCGGCCCTCTCGGCTGCAGCGCCACCACCGGTGGGCACGAGGATCGTACGCGGCGGCCATTGGCCCGGCCCTTCGATCATGAGCAACGTGGGTGAGGGGGCGAGCCTGACGACATCGTCGAAGACGGGGCCGAACAAGAACTCTCCTGTGTCGTCCCGAGCCGGGGCGCCGAGGGCTATCAGATCGAACCCACGCGAGGCTGCGTCGAGGATGGCTCGCACCGCGTCTCCCTTGACGACCCTGGTCTCAACAGACAGGGTCTCGGCGAAGGAGGCTTTCACCTGCTTGAGGTATGCATCGGCCTCCCTCCGTCCCCGGGACTCAACCGCCGTCAGGAGCTCGATCTCACCGCCAGGGTCGCTGAGGGCCGACAAGAGGGCGCCTTCGAAGTGCCGCATGCGGTCTCCTTCGACCTGTGGTACCCGAACCGGCACGAGGATGCGATGAATGTCGAGAAGAGCCTCTTCGAGGTCTTCAGTGGCTTCGAGGCGGTCCCGGAACAACGAACGAAGCCCGATCGGTGCGAGGATCGAGGTCAGCATCGAGGTCAAGACCACCATCGAGTAGACCTCGATGCCGAAGATCCCCATCGTCAGCCCGATCGTGGCGACGATGACACCGAGGACTCCGCGGGCGTTGAGGGCCACCCCGTAGCCGAACGACTCGCGGATCGACGCTCCGGCGATGTATCGGGCGCCGAGATAGCCACCGATCAGCTTGCCGGCGGCGGCGACCGCGAAGACGATCAGGAAGACCAGTGCCGCCGTCCGATTCATCAGGGATTCGACGCTGAGCCGGAGACCAGCCGTGGCGAGGAAGATCGGGGCGAAGATCCCGTTCGTGAAGCTCTCCATCTTCTCGGTCACATCGACGGGCAAAGTCCTCACCTGGGCGAACAACACACCGATTGCGAAGGCCCCGAGGATGGGCTCGAGATGCAAAGCCTGGGAGAACGCCGCCCAGGCCAGAGCCATCCCGAAGACGAGGGTCAGGACACCGTCCCTGATGCGGGCGTTCTTTCGGACGAATCTCAGAGCCCAGGCGACGAGAGGTCTGCCAACGAAGATGGTGATGAGAAAGAACAGGGCGATGGAGACAAGGGTCCTGGTCACCGACGAGAACCCGAGAGTCCCGGTCGAGGCAAGCGAGACCACGAGACCGAGCAGACCCCACCCGAGGATGTCGTCGATGAGACCGGCAGCAAGAGACGTCTGGCCGAACTCGCGGCGAAGCAGCCCGAGGTCGGCCAGGACTCGAGCGAGCACCGGGATTGCCGACAAGGCGAGGGCGACTGCGAGGAAGAGAGAGAAGACGAACCTGGATTCGGAAGCCAGGAAGTTCTCCGGGACCATGAGCCCACCCACGAACCCGAGCGCGAGGGGGACGATTAGACCACCGATGCCAACTCCGGCTGCGGTACGCCATCGGGCCCGGATCAGCCCGAGGTCGGTCTCGAGACCCACCGTGGTCATCAAGAGAATCACCCCGATCATCGCCACGACTTCGAGGAGGTGAGCCTGCGATTCGGTCGACGGCAATATCCAGTCCCCGAACGCGGGAAAGATCCCCGAGAGAACCGATGGGCCGAGCAGGACGCCGGCGAGAAGCTCGCCGATCACTTCCGGCTGACCCAACCGTTTGGCCAACTCTCCGAGCAGCCGCGCAGTGACCAGAAGCACCGCGAGGGTGAAGAGGAGCTTCAGTACATCCCCGTGCGGGATGCCAGGCAATGCGTCCAAAGCGAATGACCTTCCTCAGGGCCTACGGGGTTAGCTGACGGGCTAGAGCTGGAAGGTGCTCCTCCACGAAGGGATGCGCCCCGAATGATTCGGGTCCCCCGCCCCGGGTTCACAACCGGGTTCGGCGTTCGGTGCACAGTAGCGGTCATGTCCCATCTAGTTCCACTTTGGGCTATGGGGGGTTGACAGTGATGTCACATTGACTGTATGATGACATCATCAAGACATCGCAATGATGTCACAATGGCAGGAGACGACATGTTGGTGATCATGACCCCCAACCAGGCGGAAACGCTCATGGAAGAGCGCATCCGCAACTATCGCCCTCGGCCGCGGGTTCAGTGATGCAGCTTTCGCATGCGATAACCAACCTGGAGTCAGCGGTGGAGGTTCAGCTCAGAATCGCCGGCCCCGAAGTCGCCGAGGCCGGCGCTCATTTGCTCGCCGCTCTCAAGCCGGCGATCACTCAAACCATGATGGAGGTCGTGGGCATGGCGGTCGCCGAGATCTCCAGCCAACTCGATGTCCAGACCGTGGACATCAAACTGGTCGACGGCGACCCCGAACTGGTGGTCCGGGACGACCCGAACGCCATTCCCCCTCCCCCACCCTCGCCGCCACCGGGTGCCGACGACGCCGATGAGGCCCGGATAACCGTTCGCCTCCCCGGCTATCTCAAGGACCTGATCACGTCCGAAGCAGAGGATGCCGGCGACTCCGTGAACGCCTATGTGGTCGACGCACTCAGTAACAAAGCTCGTCGCAAGGGGACGACGGGAACACATACGAAGACGACTCTGGAACTGTGATTCACAAGACTTTCTCAGTGGACGATCCGGCGGACATCGACGTCCGGATCGAATCCGGCCGGGTCGACATTCGCCCCGGCTCCCCAGGAACGGTCGACGTGCGTGTCGACACCAAAGTCCCGGGCTTCATCGTCGAGCAGCGGGGCAACTCGATATTGGTTTCCTCCGACAAGAACGCATCGTGGTTGTCCCGCGGCTCGGCCTACATCGTCATCGAGGCACCGGAGGGCAGTGACCTCCGAGCCGGCGTGGCATCGGCGCCGGTGCGGTCAGAGGTCCCGTTGGGGAAGGTCGACATCAGGACGGCCTCGGGCGACATCGAGCTCGTCGCCGCCGAGACCCTCGTCGCCAAGACGGCGAGCGGCGACCTCGACGTGGAGAGAGTCGGGCGGGCACTACGTTTCAGCTCAGCCTCAGGCGATCTCCGGGTAGTCGACCACGCCAGCGGTTCTGTTGTGGTCTCCACGGCCTCGGGGGACGTGCACATCGAGCACACCGACGCCACGATCGAGATGAACACTGCCTCGGGAGACGCCTACATCATCTATTTCGCCGGGAAGAGCGCCTCGTTCAAGGCTATGTCCGGGGACATCGACATCGGCATCCCCCCACGATCCAACGTCTCGCTCGATGTGACGCTGCTGTCGGGCAAGCTCAGGGTCCCCGACGCCCCGGCCCGCGAGGAGCCACCGGAACGGCACATGTCGATCAAGGGCAAGACAGTCTCAGGCGATTTCACCATAAACCTGGTAGACGGCTGAGCTTTGCTCATCTTCGAGTCAGGCTGGGCGTCGCTCACTCTCACATCGAGCCTGCACAACGTCCCGCTGTTCGAGACGTGGTGCAGATTCGAGGCGAGAACAGGAGGCTGAGTTTCCGCAGGAAACTCAAACGTGAGTCAGCGCAGCTGACTCACGCCTCTGCCGGACGACCCTTGGTGCGAGGCAGTTTCCGGTCCAGCTTCAGCGACTCGGTGACCTCCTCGGTCTCTTCGTTGCTCTCGCTGGCCGCGGCGACGTCGTGGCGCACCTGGGGCAGGACAGGCTGGTCGGGGTACTTGATCCGAAGCGAGCCGTCGCTGGCGTGTTCCCACTTGGGGACATCGGCGAAGATCTCGGCGACCTCGTCCCGGTCCACGGTCTCCTTCTCCAAAAGGGACTCGACCATGCGCTCCATGGCGTCCTGGTGACGCTCGAGGATCGTCCGCGCCTCGGTGTGGGCTGCGGTGATCATCTTCCGGACCTCGGCGTCGATAAAGGCGGCGACCTCGTCCGAGTAGTCCTGCTGTCTGGAGTAGTCCCTCCCCAGGAAGACCTCGCCGCTGGGCTTGCCGTACTGCATTGGGCCGAGCTCGTCGCTCATGCCGTACTCCATCACCATGCGACGGGCGATGGTCGTCGCCTTCTCGATGTCATCGGCCGCACCGGTCGACGGGTCGGCGTAGATGAGCTCCTCAGCCGTTCGGCCGCCGAGCAGCATGGCGAGACGATCGACGAGCTCGCTGCGCCGCGACAGGTACTTGTCATGGGTGGGCAGGGCCAGGGTGTGGCCCAGCGACCGACCCCTGGAGACGATCGTGATCTTGTGGACCGGGTCGGAGTTGGGTAGCGCATAACCGACGAGGGCGTGACCGGTCTCGTGGTACGCGATCGTCTTGCGCTCCTCCTCGGAGAGAATCCGCGTCTTGCGCTCCGGGCCGGCAATGACGCGGTCGATGGCCTCTTCCAGTTCGACCATGGTGATCTGCTTGGCCCGCTTTCGTGCAGTGAGCAGGGCTGCCTCGTTGATCAGGTTCGCCAGATCGGCACCGGTGAAGCCTGGGGTGCGGCGGGCGAGAACGCCGAGGTCGATGTCATCACCGAGCGGCTTGCCCTTGGCATGCACACCGAGGATCGCTTCGCGGCCTTCGACATCCGGGGCGTCGACGGTGATCTGACGGTCGAAGCGACCGGGGCGGAGCAGTGCCGGGTCGAGAATGTCGGGGCGGTTGGTTGCGGCCATGACGATGACCCCGGTGTTGCCCTCGAATCCATCGAGTTCGACCAGGAGCTGGTTCAGCGTCTGCTCCCTCTCGTCGTGGCCTCCACCGAGACCCGCCCCACGATGACGACCGACGGCATCGATCTCGTCGATGAAGACGATGGCGGGCGCGCTCTGCTTTGCCTGCTCGAAGAGGTCACGGACGCGAGCGGCACCGACACCGACGAACATCTCGACGAAGTCGGAGCCCGAGATCGACATGAACGGAACGCCGGCCTCACCGGCCACGGCTCGGGCGAGAAGGGTCTTGCCGGTTCCGGGAGGACCGAACAGGAGGACGCCCTTGGGGATCTTCGCCCCCATCTGCCGGTAGCGGTCGGGGTTGGCGAGGAAATCCTTGATCTCCTCGAGCTCTTCCTTGGCTTCCTGCAGCCCGGCGACATCATCGAAAGTGACCTTGGGCTGTTCCTTGCCGACGAGCTTGGCCCGGGACTTGCCGAATTGCATGACCCGGTTCCCGCCCCCCTGCATCTGCATGAAGATGAAGACCATGAACCCGAGGAGGAAGAGCCACGGGAGGAACCCGATCAACAGCTCCCAGAAACCGGCGGGCTCCTCGTCGGTCGACCATTGCGTCTCGGACCGTTCGAGGGTGGCGGTCAGTTCGGCTTCGAAACCCTCGACATAGCTTGCGATCTGGTCGAACGTGCCCTCTTCGGCATCGCTTCCCAACTCGCGACCCTGCGCCCGCTTCGATCTGGCGAGCAGGACCACTTCCTCGTATTCGCCGTTGTCGACGTTCTCGATGAACTCGGAGATGGGGATCTCTTCGGGACTCGCCACCTGGTCGAACCACCACGAGAACAGGATGGCGACGAGGATGATCGACATCCCGTAAACGATCAGGGTTCGCAGAGTGCGGTTCACAAGACCTCTGTTCTGAGGGGGTTGTCGTAAATGCTACGACGGAAACTCGATAAGTCGAACCCCGCTGCTAGCCGGTCTGTTCCCCCATCACTCCAACGTAGGGCAGGTTGCGGTACTTCCCCGCATAGTCGAGCCCGTATCCGACGACGAATTCCGGGCCGATCGGGAACGCCACGTACTTGACGTCGATCGGGACGCGCTGAATGCCCTCCTTCAGGAGGAGGGCGGCAATCTCGAGAGATGCGGGCTTGCGGACCTTGAGACTCTTGATCAGGTAGTTGAGAGTCAGACCGGAGTCGATGATGTCTTCGACGATCAGGACGTGACGGCCATCGATCTCCTCGTCGAGGTCCTTGAGGATGCGCACCACACCTGAAGTCTGTGTGGACGCCCCGTACGACGAGACCGCCATGAAGTCGAACTCGCAGGCGAGATCGATGTGTCGGGCCAGATCGGCCATCACCATGAACGCCCCTCTGAGGACCCCTACCAGCAGCAGGTCTTTGCCCGCGTAGTCCTCGGAGATCTTCTTACCTAGCTCGGCGAGCTTGGTGTCGATCTCCTCGGCGGTGATCAACGGCTTGATGTCCATCCCGGTCCTCTTGGTCGATAGCTGGCGGTGGAGGCCGAAAGCTAGCGAAGGTCGCGAGCACCGGCCAATGGTCTATTCGATGGCGAGCACGGCCCCTCGCCTCACGACGGCCCGACCGCCAGCCAGGTCCTGGCGGTCACTGGAACCGTCGACGACGAGCCAGATCCGCCCCAGCCGGTCCGCGGTCTGGCCGATTCCGTGCGCCTCGAGCAGTCGGCCGAGGAGACGGTCTCCCAGAGGCTTGGGGAGGGTGGCCAACAAGCCGATCGGGACGATGGTGCCCGAGAGCGTGGGGGTCGACTCATCGAGCAGAGCGGCGTCCGCGTCGGTCACGGCAGAAGCCCGCGCCAGCGCCTCTACGACCTGGGGGTTGAATTCGGCCATCAGCGGGAGGAGCGTTCGTCTGATGCGGTTACGGGTCAGGGTGAGGTCGTCATTCATCGGGTCGTCACGGAACGGCAGACCCGCAAGCGTGGCGATCTCCCTCGTCTCCGATCGGGAGACATCGAGGAGGGGCCGATGGACGTTCGGGGCCCTGAACGCGGGAATCCCCCGGAGACCGGCGACTCCGGTGCCCCGCAGGAGGTTGATCAACATCGTCTCGGCGTTGTCGTCCCGGGTGTGAGCTGTCAGAACAGGGCCGTCGATGGAGCTCAATGCCGCATATCTCGCATCGCGGGCGTGTTCCTCGAGTGACGGGCCGGTGCCCACCTGGACCGAGAGAACCTCGAGCGGCTTGTCGAGCACCGCGGCGACATCACGGGCGGCCTCCCCCATCGCCGGAGAAGCGGCCAGGCCGTGATTGACATGAACCAGTCCGAACTCGACCTCGAGGTGTTCGGCTATGACAGCGAGAGCGGCGGAATCAGCGCCTCCGGACATGGCCACCACCACCGGGCCCGGAGGGAGGCTCGTCCTCGAGCCGGCATCGTCGAGGAGTTGCGTCAGGCGACGCGTTCGAGCCACCGGCCAGGGCTCTCGATCTCGTCGAGGGTGGGGAGACTGCTCGCACCACGGAAAGCGAGTCGAACCGTGTCCCATCCGGCCTCGCGCTCGACGGCCAACACGAACTTCTCGCCTTTGGCGTACTGGTTCATCTTCATCTCGAGACCGGTGAGCCGGAACAACGCTGCCGTCCGCTTGTCGTGCCGGCGGCCCTTGAGGACGCGGCTCATTCGTTCCTGCGATCTCAAACGCTCTGCACCCACTCGATCCATCACCACGTGTCCGTGTCCCTCGAGTAGTGACATCAGCGCCTGGACCCTGTCGACGACGGCGTTCTGTTCGTCGGAGCCAAAGAGACCGAGCAGCCCGCGCTCGTCGACGACAGGGCGACCCCGGGCCCGACGGTCGCCGATCTCGTCCATGACACGCCCCAGTATCCCCGGTTCGGGCTTGGAGGATTCGACCAGCTCCTCGACGAGGGATAGGAAGTAGTCGCGCATCCACGGGATCCCCTGGAACTGGGCACGGTGGGTCAACTCGTGCAGTGCCACCCAGTATCTGAACTCCGCCGGCTTGAACTGGTGAGCCCGCTCCAGATGCAAGATGTTGGGACCGACGTAGGCGACGACATCGCCCTGCTCGCCGGTGGGGAGCACGAGCTCGTACTGACCGAGGACCCGTCGCGACAACAAGCTGAGGACGGCGCGGGTCTCCACGGTCATCACCCGTTCCGCCATCGCGGCCGCGGTCTGGCTTCTGGTGCCCGACTCCTCCATCCTCTCCTCGATCTTGCGTCGGGCGGGTTCGGTGAGATGGGCGAAGGAAGCCACATTCCGCTCGATCCACTGGGAGCGATCGATGACGACGGTGTTCGGTGTGCCGGGAAGGTTGAGCCCTGTCGCCCCCGGGACGATCGACGACACTTCGGCGGTGACCCGTTCCATCTCGTCGGCGAGGAAGGCGAGGTGGTAGGTCTCGGCCAGTGGGTAGGTGCCGGCCACCCGATCGGAGAGACGGCCGCGGGTCGGCCGTGGAGACGTCACTCTTCGACGATTCGATACCGCTTGCGGACCACGTCCGTGAAATACTTGATCGAAACGATCAGGACGATGAGCGCCGCCAGCGCCAGGCCGGTCGGGACCATGTATCGGTACGTCCAGTCGACTTCCGCCGGTGGAGCCTCCTCGACGCCGGCGTCGACGGCCGGACTGAGACCGGAGACGATGGTGGTGGTCGTGACCTCGGCACCACCACCCTCCTCCTCTCCCCCTTCCGAGGCGGCCAGCGCGACGGTGCTGAGACCGGTGATCAGGAGTGCAACGAGCACGAACACAACCGAGTTGCGACCTGTCTTTCGCATTGGAATCAGCCTACCGCTCAGCCTGAAGTCGGGCGAACGTCGCTGGTCTCCTCGTGAATCAGAGCCCTCACCTTCTCGGACAGTGAGTCGGGCATCTCTTCGCTCAGGTGGGCCTTGATCACGGTCTTGAGTCTGCGGTGGAAATCGAAGGAATCGAAGCAGCCCGAGCAGTCGTCGAGATGGGAGCGAACGCTCGTCGCCGTCGCCTCGTCGAGCTCGGCGTCGAGGTACTGGTAGATCTGGTCTTGGGCGTCTCCGCAGTCGCAGTCTTGGCTCATGGTTTCTCGGCGTCGTCCGGCAACAGTCCGCGCTGGCTCGCAAACTCCCACAACCTCTTCTGCATTGCTTTTCTTCCTCGATGAAGCCGCGACATAACGGTACCGATCGGGATATCGAGGATCTCGGCTATCTCCTTGTAGGAGAAGCCTTCGAGGTCGGCGAGGAGGACCGGCATCCTGAAGTTCTCGGGAAGATCCTCGACTGCCGCCTTGACATCGGACTCGACCAGACCGTCCAGTACCCGGTCCTCGGTGGTGCGTGACGCCTCGGCGGTGTCCTGGGACCCGAGCCGGCGATAGAGGTAGAGGTCCTCGACGTCACCGAGATCGGTCTCGGTGGGACGCCGCGAGTCTTTCCGATACTTGTTGATGTAGGTGTTGGTGAGGATCCGGTAGAGCCACGCTTTGAGATTGGTGCCCTCTTCGAAGGAGTCGTAGGCGCGGTAGGCCTTGAGGTAAGTCTCCTGTACGAGGTCCTCCGCGTCCGCCGGGTTGCGAGCCATCCGCATCGCCGCCGAGTAGAGCTGACGGGAGTACTGCAGGGCGTCCCGTTCGAAATTCGCCTGGTCGGCCATGAGGGCGGCACGGTAGCCAGGTGGGGTGGACCGGACGATTCGATCACTCCAAGGGGTGACTCCAGACCCTCTCGACCCACATTCGCGGCTCGTGGTTGGGATCCCCGGCCCGATCCGGGAAGTCGAACACCCCGAGCATGAGCTGAACCGGATATTCGGGAGCCTGATCGATCCGCCGGAGAAGCCTGCCGTCGATCGAGAAAGTCAGCGACCCCGGTCGCCACACGACCCCGTACTCGTGGAAGTCGGAAACGTCGATGCGGAGCCGCTCCGCGTGGAAGTCCTCGCGGAGGGCCGGATCCCGAAATGAGTGAAGGCCGATGCCCACTTCCGCCGTGTCCGCGTCGATACCGGAACCGAAGATCTCTGCGACGCAAATCTCTCCGGACTGATGAGCCTCGTCCTCGACGCCCGAAAGCCAGAAGGCGAACATCGACCGCGATGTCACATCGCCGCGCATCCGCACGCCGATGTCCCCACAGAACGGGAGATAGCCGCGAAAGGCAGTGTCGGGCGCTCGTATCTCCAGGTGGTCGCGAAACGGCTGGCTGCCCGGGACGTTTCCGCTCTGGATGCAGGAGACACGGAGCGGCTCACCGTGGAGGTCAGGACACCAAAGGGGGTGGTCCTTCGAGATCCGCAGCTGCAAGCTCCCGTCTCTCACCTGATGGTCGGCCGCCGATTCCTCGAGTGAGCTCCAATGAGGCAGGTAGTGCGGGAACCAGACGGTCTCGTCGAGGGTGTCGCCCTCGAACCGCTCATCGAGTGTCATCCGTGGAACGTAGTTCGAGCCGGAGAGGGGAGTCGAACCCCTGGCCTATTCATTACGAGTGAATTGCTCTACCACTGAGCTACTCCGGCGCCACCTCGATGTTAGAGGTGCGACCATGTCTGAGCCAGGTCGACGACTGTGCAGGGATATGCCGCAGAGGCACACGGCTGCACGATCGACAGGGCCGGGTTACCGAGCGTGCAATGGGATGCCGTAGACGCACATGTGCACGATCGATCCTGCCGCTATTCGTCGGTGCCCAGCTCGGAGAAGAGGTTGGCGAGGACGAGCTCTCGCCGAAGGTTGGCCTGGATGTCGACCACCGCGTCGAGGACAGCCTCCGCCGAAGTGACCGCACGACGTGGGGAGACATCGGTCAGCGAAGCCAGGTCGAGGTCACTGTTCTTGATCGGACCGCCGAGCTGGAGAGACGCCGAGTCGGAGTACCAGGAGGCGAGGATCTCGAGTCCGTTTACCAGCAGGGACATCTCGGCCCGGCGACGGGCCCGCTGCGCCCTGTCCTTGGGGAGATCGTCGTCCACGGCGTCCTCCACCAACGGGGCCAGCTCCTCGAGAACCTCGGTGGCGAGTCGTTGCCCGTCACCGGGATGCGGCGAAACCTGACCCGGGATCGACAGCCACAGCTCACGGAAACGGGCCACCTCCGGCTGGCTCATCAGGGCGAGGGCGAGCCCGGGCCTTCCCCCGGACACCACGGCCACTCCGTTGGCAGCCTCCTCGTCGATGCCACGCCCGACGAGGGCCTCGACCAACTCGGGTTGGGGGACCCGGCCGACGTGGACAGTCCGGCACCGCGACGCCACGGTCGGCGGGAAGTCGTCCTCGGATTCGGCGACGAGAAGGAACGTCACCTGAGCCAACGGCTCCTCGAGGGTCTTCAAGAGCACGTTCGCCGCCTGCTCGGTCATCGAGCCCGCATCAGGGAAGAGAAAGACCGTACGAGAGGCCTCGACCGGGGCCAGGGAGGCCCTGGACACCACCTCACGGGCCTGGTCGACACCGAGACTGGTGGCGCCCTCGGGTTCGAGGATCCGGAGATCGGGGTGGGAACGGGACAGCGCCAGCCGTCGGGCGCGCTCGTCCTCGGATCCACCCAGGAGGCCTGTGGCGAACCGCAACGCCAAAGTGGCCTTGCCCACCGACTCCGGACCGGTGAACAGATACGCCTGGGCCGGTTGCGCCATCTCGGACTCGAGGAGGTCGATCACCGCCCCATGGCCAATCACATCATCGAACAGATCGGTCATCCCACCTCCTCGAGGATCGACTCGACGATGTCGTCGACCGACAGCGAACCGTCGACCACAACCACTTTCTCCTCGGCAGCGGCCAACGCCAGATAGGAGTCACGCACCGCGACCTGGAATTCGAGGCCCTCGCGACCGATCCGATCGGGACCGTCCTGGCGGTCCAGAGCCACCGCCGGGTCGACGTCGAGCACGAAGACGTGATCGGGAACGGTTCCTCGCAGCCCGGTCTCGTTGATAGCTCGCACCTTGTCCTCCCCGAGCCCGCGAGCTCGACCCTGATAGGCGATCGACGAGTAGTAGGTCCGATCGGAGATCACCCAGGACCCCTCGGCCAGAGCTGGTTCGACCACCTCTCGAGCCAGCTCACTGCGCTGGGCGGCGAACAGGAATACCTCGGCCCAATCGTCGAGTGACTCTGAGTCGAGAAGCAGGCCACGAACCGCCTCCCCCAGCCAGGTTCCGCCGGGCTCGCGAACCAACACCACGCTATCGCCGCGCTCCTCGAGCGCCGCTGCGAGTGCCCGTCCGACCGTGCTCTTCCCACTCCCATCCACCCCTTCCAGGGCGAGGTATTTGCTCACTTCCGACACGGTAACCAGGACGTGGGACACGGGCGGAAAGATTGACATAGCCCACCGAACTGGTGTCAACTGCGCACCAATGCCCAAGAGTCTCGTCATTGTCGAGTCCCCCACGAAGGCCCGCACGATCTCGTCCTTCCTCGGTTCAGAGGCCACCGTCGAGTCGTCCATGGGCCACATTCGTGACCTGCCCCGATCGGCCGCCGAGATCCCGGCCAAGGCCAAAGGGGAGGAATGGGCGCGTCTCGGCGTCAACGTCGAGAACGACTTCGAGCCGCTCTACGTGGTGCCCAAGGAACGCAAGAAGCAAGTACAGAAGCTGAAGGAGCTCCTCGCCGACGCCGATGAGCTCTATCTCGCCACCGACGAGGATCGCGAGGGGGAGGCGATCGCCTGGCACCTGGTCGAGGTGCTCAAGCCGAAGGTCCCAGTGAAGCGCATGGTGTTCCACGAGATCACGGCTCCCGCAATCGAAGAGGCATTCTCCAACCCGCGCGACCTGGACGAACGACTGGTCGCCGCCCAGGAGACACGCCGGATCCTGGATCGCCTCTACGGCTACGAGGTGTCTCCCGTGCTCTGGAAGAAGGTCCAGCCCAAACTGTCGGCGGGCCGGGTCCAGAGCGTCGCCGTCCGGGTGGTCGTGGAGCGCGAGCGGGAGCGCATGGCCTTCGTTCCCGCCGGCTACTGGTCGATCGAGGGCTCGTTCGCCCCCGCCGGGGACACCGACAAGACCTTCGCAGCGACGCTGCACTCGATCGACGAGGAGCGGGTTGCCAGCGGAAAGGACTTCGACGCGGAAGGAAACGCCAAGAAGAAGGTCGTCGTCATCGACCAGGAAAGGGCAACAGCCCTCGCCACCGGTCTCCAGGAGGCAGACTTCAAGGTGCGGACGGTCAAGGCCAAGCCCTACACACGCAAGCCCTACCCACCGTTCCGGACCTCGACCCTGCAGCAGGACGCCGGCCGCAAGCTGCGCTACTCGTCGTCACGGACGATGTCGGTCGCCCAGCGGCTCTACGAAAACGGGTTCATCACATATATGAGGACAGACTCGGTGGAGCTCTCCGACACGGCAGTGGCCACCTCCCGCGCCCAGATCACCAAGCTCTACGGCGACGAGTACCTATCCCCCACGCCACGCAAGTACTCGGGAAAGCAAGCCAAGGGTGCCCAGGAGGCCCACGAGGCGATCCGGCCTGCAGGCGACTTCCTCACTCCCGAACAGGTCGCCGGCCAGGTCGGCCCGGACGAGGCAGCGCTCTACGACCTGATCTGGAAACGGACCGTCGCCTCTCAGATGGCCGACGCCAAGGGGGTCACCGTATCGGTGCGACTCGGCGCCAGCGCCAACTCCGGTGAGGACGTCGTGTTCGCCGCCTCGGGCCGGACGATCACATTCCCCGGATTCCTGCGGGCCTATGTCGAGGGTTCTGACGACCCAGACTCGGAGCTGGACGACAAGGAGAAGATCCTTCCCCCGCTCGAAGAGGACGACGCTCTGGCCGTGGAACGGCTGGAACCTACGGGCCACGAGACCCGGCCCCCGGCTCGATACACAGAGGCGTCGTTGGTGCAGAAGCTCGAGGAACTCGGCGTCGGCCGCCCCTCCACCTATGCCTCGATCATGACGACGATCCAGGACCGAGGGTACGTCTTCAAGAAGGGTTCCGCCCTGATCCCGACGTTCACCGCATTCGGCGTCGTCACCCTGCTCGAGAAGCATTTTCCCAAGCTCATCGATTACGAGTTCACGGCCTCGATGGAGACCGACCTCGACCGAATCGCCGACGGCGAAGCCGAGTCCGTCCCCTGGCTCAACGCCTTCTACTTCGGAGACGACGGCCTCAAGGAGAAGGTCGCGTCACGTCTCGACGAGATCGACCCGAGAGAGGTCAACTCGATCCCGATCGGTGCGGATGAGGATGGGACCGAGATCGTGGCCCGTGTCGGTCGATACGGCCCCTATGTCGAGCGCGGCGAGGAGCGGGGCTCGATCCCGGAGGACCTCGCTCCCGACGAGGTGACAGTGGCCAAGGCGATCGAGTTGATCGAGGTCCAGAACCAGGGCGACAAGATCCTCGGGACCGACCCCGAGAGCGGTCTCACCGTCTACGGCAAGACCGGGAGGTTCGGCCCGTACGTCCAACTGGGCGAGCAGGAGGAAGGGTCGAAGACCAAGCCGAAGCGGGCCTCTCTGTTCAAGTCGATGGAGCTGGATGCTCTCGGTCTCGAGGATGCGCTGCAGCTCCTATCGCTCCCTCGCACCGTGGGTAGCGATGAGCAAGGAGTCGAGATCCAAGCTCTGAACGGGCGGTATGGCCCGTATATCCAGCGTGGAGACGATCGCCGGAGTCTGGAGACGGAGGACCAACTGTTCTCACTGACGACCGATGAGGCTTTGAAGCTCCTCGCGGAGCCCCCACGACGCCGGGGACAGGCCCGTCAATCGAACATCAAGGAGATCGGCAACGACCCAGCCTCCGGCAAACCGGTCACGGTGCGGTCCGGCCGGTACGGGCCATATGTGACCGACGGTGAGGTGAATGCCTCTCTACGACAGGGTGACTCGCCTGAGACGATCACCATCGAACGCGCCGCCGAGTTGTTGCAGGCGAGACGGGACCGCTTGGGTGAGTGAGGCCTCCACCGGCTACGAAGGCGTCTAGAGAACGGTGGCGGCCATCTCGGCGAGGGGCGAGCGGACGGAGCGCTCCAAGGAGACATGAGCGAAGAGGCTCGAGTCCTTGAACTTCTCGATGAGGGCCGCCATCCCGCCGTAGGGAGAGATGTAAGGGTTGTCCACCTGGGAGAGATCGCCGCAGAAAACCACTTTCGAATCGCGTGACATCCGGGTGAGGATCACCTTCAGTGTCGACAACTCCAGGTTCTGCGCCTCGTCGATGATGACGAACTCACCTGTTATCGAGCGTCCCCGCAGGTAGGTGACCGCCGCCATCTCCAGCTCCCCCCGGGCAACCAGTTCCTCTATGGCGCCCTTCGCCCCGTCGACACCGGCATCGGAGAAGAGGGCGTACAGATTGTCGTGGACCGCCGCCATCCACGGTGCCAACTTCTCGCTGAGATCGCCTGGCAGATATCCCACCTCCTGTCGACCGACGGCGATGAGCGGTCGATAGACCGAGACGCGGCGGTAGCGGCCCTGCTCCAGCACCTGGTCGAGAGCGGCAGCCAGGGAGAGGAAGGTCTTCCCGGTTCCGGCCATGCCCATGAGGGAGACAGCGGGGATGTCGGGATCGAGAAGTTGATGCAGAGCCACCGTCTGACGCAGGTTCTTGGGCTCGACGCCAAAAGCGCGGACATGGGTCGGCATCCTCTCGACGACCACCTCGGGCTCGCTCTGGATGACCCGTGCCAGGGCCGAACGGGAGGCGCCGTGCTTGAGCACGACGAACTCGTTGACCGGCGCTTCGAGGTCGGTGATCACGAGCTTGCCGTCGTCGAAGAGACGATCGATGGTGTCACCCTCGACCCGGTGCTCGATCACCCCCGATCGCAGCTGATCGACCTGGACGGTGTCGGCCCGGTAGTCCTGTACGGCCACGCCGAGTTGGGCACCCTTGATGCGTAGAGAGGCGTCCTTCGTGACCAGGACAGCCTGGTCCTCGGCGGGCAGGTTGAGACAGGTGGCCAGGATCCGGTGGTCAGGAGTGGTGGGGTCGAGGACCGTCGGCAGCCGATCGGAGACGATCCCGTTCAACTCGATGCGGAGACTGCCCCCGCCGGGCAACCCCACCGGGTCACGCATCCCACCCACAGCGGAGGCACCCAATTCCTCCAAGAGCCGGATAGCGGCCCGGGCGTTGGCGCCGACCTCGTCGAGCCGCGTCTTCTTGCGGTCTAGCTCCTCGACAACGACCAACGGCAACACGACATCGTGTTCGTCGAATCGGAGTGGGGAGTTGGGGTCGGCGAGCAGGACACAGGTGTCGAGAACGAAGGTGGAAGCCAAGGGGCTACGTCTCCTTGATTGTGATCGCCAAGACTGAAAGCTTCACCCATCCCGCCGCGAATTACAAGCATCGTATTTACCCTTTGTCGTCGACCTCGAAAACGGGGAAGCGCCCAGATACCGCTGCGAAGTCCTCGACCGAGGCTTCACCCGGAACGTCCATGAACTTGCGGGGGAAGGACTCGGCGTCCCAGTAGGCCTTGACCACATGTGGCGCATCCTGGGTCTTTTCGCGGAGGCGAACAAGGCGGACGTGCGAGCCCTTCACGAGGACTACCTCGGGATTGGCTCTGGCGTTGTGGACCCACCCCACCTCCCCGTAGGGGGAGACGAGGTACTCCACACCATCGACGTCGATGGGCGTCACGGGGACGCGGCGTTCCTCACCACTCTTACGGCCAGTGGTGACCAGAGTCCACGTCGAGCCGACTCCGAGCTTGGTGATAAGCATCATGATCTTGTTGACGATGGTCGGGGCCCTGTATTGCTTTGCCACTTCATCTCCTCCGGTGGACCCAGGTCAGGAAGTCGTCGGTCTCCTTGGCGTTGATGACCCGGTCGACGGGCACCCAAGCCCGCTGGGCGTACAACACGCCGTATTCCATCCGTCGCAAGTCCGTCGTGTGGTGTGAATCGGTGTCGATCACCACGTCGATGTCACGGGCCATGGCTAGCCGGGTCACCTCGGTGGTGGCGTCGAGACGATCGAGGGCGCCGTTGATCTCAAGAGCGACACCCGTCACCGACAGCCCTTCGAGGATGGCGTCGACATCCAATTCGACCCCTGGTCGGCGCCCCACATAGCGACCGCTGAGATGGCCGATGGCGTTGACCGCCGGATCGGCCAGAGCGGTGAGGACCCTGACCGTCTGACGCTCTTCGGGCAGGTCGAAATGGGAGTGGATCGATGCAACGCAGTAGTCGAACTCGAGCCGAAAACCGGCGTCGTAGTCCAGCTCCCCGTCCGGTCCGATGTTCAATTCGCAGGCGAAGAGGATCTTCAGGTCGGGATAGACGGCGTCGAGCGCCCGGATGCGCTCCCGGTGTTCCAGCATCTGCTCCCGGCTCGACCCGTTTATCGCCAGATCCTCGCCGTGGTCGGTGAAAGCGATGTAGCTGTAACCGGCGGCGATTGCAGCTTCCGTCATCTCCTCGAGAGACGAGCGTCCGTCCCCGGACCGGTCCGAGTGATAGTGGAGGTCGCCCCGGATGTCGTCACGAGTTATCAGGTTGGGCAGCCCGCCCGAAACGGCGAGCTCGACCTCACCGCCGCCCTCCCGCATCGACGGGGGAATGTACTCGAGACCGAGCGCTTTGTAGATGTCGGCTTCGGTCTTCGACGCGACCACCTTCTCCTCCTCGAACAACCCATACTCGCTGAGCAGCCAGCCACGGTCGATCGCCTTCTGCCGGAGCTGGATGTTGTGAGCCTTGGACCCGGTGAAGTACAGCAGAGCCGAACCGAGTTGGTCCGGGGCAACCGTGCGCACATCCACCTGGAGCCCCTCCCTGGTGAGGAACGAGGTCTTGGTGTCGCCGGACCCCACGACTTCGGCGACCTCCCCGAAGCCGAGGACCGTCTCGTGGACCAACGGTGCGTTGGTGGTGGCCACCACGACGTCGACATCGCCGATCGTCTCGGAGAAGCGTCGCAACGAGCCACAGGGCACGGCAGCCTTCACTCCTTTGATGTCGGCGATGCGTTTGGCGAGAGAGTTGGCGAAGCCGAAGACCTCCACCAACGGCGTGCGGCGATCCTTCCCGTGGAGACCGAGACGCTCGATCGCCTTCTTGATCTTCTCCTCGGACTTCTCCCCCATGCCGGGGAGGTCGCGGAGCTGTTCGGCGTCCACGGCCCGCTTCAGACCCTCGATGTCCTCGACCCCGAGTTCGGCCCGGATCATCTTCAGCGTCTTCGGGCCGAGACCGGGGACCTTGGTCAGCTCGACGAACGCTGGCGGGTACTTCTCGCGGAGACCCTCCAGCTTGGCGACCTGGCCGGTCGAGCCCAGCTCCAGGATCTTGTCGGCGGTCGATCCACCAACTCCTTTGATCTTGGTCAGGTCCGCCTTGGAGAGCCCGTCGATCTCACCCTGATGGGCCTCGATGCCTGCGATGGCGTTCTCATAGGCACGAACCTTGAAGGCCTGGGGCGAGCCCTCGTCTAGTGAGGTCAGCTTCGCCAGTTCGGCGAGCATCCGGATCGCCTCGGCGCGGGTAGTCATGAGTCGAGAATATCTCCGTGGGCCCTGACCCGGACCCGCCCCTCACCAGCCCAGCCAACGCATCGGATCGAACTCGGCCCGACTGCTCGCACCCACCTCCACCGTGCCGAAGATCGGCACCGAAACACCGACCGCGGTGACGACCTCCACGGTCCGTTCCGAGAGTGAGCCGTCGACACGACAGCGGCAGGAGACGAGTCTCGAGCCGTTCTCGGCTACCACTGAGCGAGCCACGACAGCCGGGGCGCCGCGAGCGACTGGCGGGTAGGTGGCCACAGCTGCGGCGAGAGCCCCGGCGTCGGCGGCCGTTTGGGCCTGCGCCTTGGCTCCGTAGAGGACCCCGATCGAGGCAACGGCGACGGCCAGGAGGGCAATGACGCCGAGGAGGCCAGCCATGGCCACCGCAGCGGACCCCCGCTCACTCACCGTTCTACCGCCATCACCGCGCGGGCGCTCACCGTGACCCCGAAGTCCGGGATGAGAGGGACGAGCAGCACGTGGCGATACGTAGCCGTGACCCGCGCGGGCCGCCCGACGACGCCGGGCCGGCTCACCGAGATCCGCACCCGGTCCCTGTCCTCGGGGCTCAACGCGTTCCGGACCGCTTCGACGGCCCGGGCCGGATCGGGAGTGGTGGCGGCAACGCGTGCTCCTTCACGGACCGCTCCCACGAGCTCGATCCGGGCGCGGGCCACCGAGATCACCTGGACCCCAGCGGCCAGCACCACGATGAGGAGCGGCACCACGAGAAAGAACTCCACGGTCACCGACCCCCGGTCTCTGCTCAGAAAGCCCCGGCGACCCAATCGATCACCTTCCCGAAGAGGTTGCCCAGCAAGCCCCCACCACTCCCCGACTGCAGCCACTTGAGGGCGATGATGGCGAGGGCGGTGGCGGCGAGGATCACGAGGAAGTACTCGACTGTCGCCTGACCCTCGTCAGACTCCATCCGGGCGATGACCCAGTTCCACATTCGTGTCATTGACACTCCTTCCAGTCCGGTATCCGACCGGTGCGGGAGGAAGTGCGGAAGTCACAGCAGCGACCCGGTGAGCTCTTCGAACATGTCGAGTATCGAGGGGGCGTAGAGCATGAGGACCATGCCGGGCAGGATCAGGAGGGTCACCGGCATCATGAGACGAACCGGTAGGGCGCGGGCCCGAGCGATGCGACGGGCCCGGTCCTCGGCGAGATCTTCGTCGAGCATTCGGCGGACGGTGCCGCCCAGCGATGCCCCGGAGCGTTGCGCCCGGGCCAGTTGGGCAACGACAGGGCGCAGTTCGTCATTGGCATGGGCGATGGCTGCGATGAGGCCGGCGACACTGGCGACCCGGGCGACGATCCGGAGGTTGTCGTAGCCGGGCAGGACCGACGAGACACCGTGAAGGGCGGCGAGAACCGACATACCGGACCTCAGTTCGATGAGAAGGAGCAGAAGGACTAGAGAGGTCGAGGGATCGGCATCCTCGCGGCGCCGTGCCCGGTCGAAGCTCGGTGCAACCAGCAGACCAGCCAACGCGCCAAGCGGTCCGGCGACCATGAGCCCAATCGACCCACCCAGGACCCGCCTCACCGCGCCGACCTCCACAAGAGGAAGGCGGTGGCGCCCACCCCCAAGAGAAACACACCCAGACCGGCCATCGCCGCGATGCGCTGCGCGGACGACCCGACGATCCCCCCGATGCCGCCACCGGTGATCTGCCATGCGACGTATCCCACTGGTGCACCAACGAGCACCAGGGCCGTGGCCCGGGCAGGGGCTGTGGCGGTGCGGACCTCCCGCCGTATCTCGGCCTGGGCCAGTGCGAGGGTCCCGATCTCATGGAAGAGGGAGGCGCTGTCGGCCCCAGAGCGTGCGCTCATGGAGATGGTCAACCTCAGCTCATCGCCGACCTCGGCGAAGGTCTCAGCGACCCTGGCGGCGATCGACTCCATCGGCTCGAAGGGGGACAGGCCTCTGACACCAGTGGCGTCGGCAGCGGCGATGACCGCAGATCGAACAGACGACCCGGCCCTGAGCTCGGAGGCCACAGCCTCACAGAAGACCGCCGACCTGGTCGTGTCGTCCGGACGCAGTCTCCAGATCATCAACAGGACCAGACAGCCCGCCACCACCGGCAGATAGACGGCCCACGCCAGGACGACGATGCGTCGGAGATCGACGCCGAGGGCGAACAACACCGCGAGTGTGGTGGCCACGATCATCCTCCGCCCCGATCTTTGATCTCGACGATGCGACGCCGGTTGCCGACCCGTTCGATCTGGACGATGACTTCGATTGCGCTGTGGAGTTGACGGGTTACCGCCCGCTCAGACGTGTTGCCCGCACTCAGGGCGAGGGTCTCGAGACGGAGCATCGCCTCGTCGGGAGAGTTGGCGTGGACCGTCGTCAACGAGCCTCGATGACCCGTATTGAGTGCGGTGATCAAGTCGAGGGCCTCTCCGCCACGGACCTCGCCCAGGACGATGCGGTCTGGCCGCAGCCGGAGCGCGGAACGAAGCAGCGACCTGATGGTGATCTCGCCACGCCCCTCGGCGTTGGCCGGGCGAGCCTCGAGACGGACGACGTGCCCGGGTAGGTCGAGCTCGGCGGCATCCTCGACAGTGACCACTCGCTCGCCCTCCGGAATGGCTGCGGCGAGGAGGTTCAGGAGTGTGGTCTTGCCGGCACCGGTCCCTCCAGAGACCACAATCGCCCGTCGCTCCAGCACCGCTGTGGCAAGCCGTTCCACGTCGTCACGGCTTGCGGTGCCGGCGGTCACCAGGTCATCCAGTGACGTCACCCGCTGGGTGAAGCGCCGGATGGCAACGAGTGGGAAATCGACCGACGCCGGCGGCAGTACGGCGTGGAGACGTGACCCGTCGGCGAGCCGAGCATCGACCATCGGAGAGGATCGATCCAACCTGAGACCCAAAGGGGCGATGACCCGCTCCACTGTGGCCACGACGTGTTCGTCGGAGTCGAAGGATGCGGTGGTGCGCTCCAGATCCTGACCCCGGTCGATCCAGATCTCCGTGGGACCGTTCACCAGCACGTCACTCACGTCGGGATCGTCGAAGAAGGGTTGCACCGGTCCGAGACCGGTCACGTTGTTCACCACATGCCCGACCCGGTCCTGGCTCCACGGCGACTCGGTGGCGAGGAGTCGACCCGCCTCCATCGTCACGGCGTCGACGGTCAGGTCGGTATCACCGACGGCGATGAGACGACTGAGTCGGTCGACTACGCCCACGGCATCTCCCAAACAGGCGCCCAAGCTTCGACCCAGCGGCTGCGACGGGGCATTTGAAGGGTAAGCAGGCGTCGCAGCGTGGATGGTCGAAGCCTGGGCAGGACCGGTCCGGGTCCGGGAGGATCCGACCCCACCCCGACCGGCTGCCAGACACAATGGGTCTCCGACGGCGCAGGCAGCAGACCCGGCGGATAGAGCGGTATCGCCGGCACGACCGGAAACGGGAGGCGACCACTGTCGACCCGGATGGTCACGGCAGGCCAGCGTTGGGCAAGCCTCTCGATGATCTCGAGCGCGGCTTGCTCCTCGATCCCCCCACCTCTGAGGAGGGCCACACCGCGCCGGCTCGGGCTCAACTCGGCGAGGGACGGACCATCGACAGCCAGGTCGCGCAGGGTGCGTTTCCCGCCGGCCCGGTCGGTGAGAAGATCGATGACCAGCCCCGTTCCGCCTGCAGCCGCCAGCCCGACAGCGCCGACGAGTGAGAGAACCGGGTCCGGCGAACGCACGGCCAGAACTGAATGTCTCCCCTTCCCAACCATGTCTCGAACATATGGGGGCGGTAATCCCGCTACAAGACCCTTGTCAGGACCTCGGGTTAGTTTGATGAGGTGACCGCTGTCGCCTTCTTCGACCTGGACAAGACCATCATCGCCAAGTCCTCGACGCTGGCCTTCACCCGCCCCATGTTCAAAGCCGGCCTCCTCTCCGGATCGACCCTGGCCAAGGCGGGAATCGCCCAGGCCTACTACCAGGCATTCGGGGCCGACCACGACCAGCTGGAGCGGGTCAAGGACGAACTGTCTGCCATCACCAAGGGTTGGGACAAAGAAGAGATCGAGGCCCTCGTCACCGAGACCGTCGATGAAGTCGTGACCCCGCTGGTGTATGCCGAAGCGCTGGCAATCATCGAAGAGCACCGGGGCGTGGGGCGTCGGGTGGTCGTCATCTCGGCCAGCCCCGAGGAGATCGTCCGCCCACTGTGCCGATACCTGGGGATCGACGACGTCATCGCCACCCGTTCCGCGGTCGACGAGGAGGGCAGGTACACGGGAGACATCGAGCTGTACGCTTACGGACCCGGGAAGGCCGAGGCGATGAGGGCGATGGCACAGGACGAAGGGATCGACCTGGAGGCGAGCTATGCCTACAGCGACTCGATCACCGACCTGCCCATGCTCGAGGCTGTCGGCCATCCGGTTGTGGTCAACCCCGATTCCGAGCTCGCCCAGATCGCCGAGGAGCGTGGCTGGGAGGTCCGGCATTTCGAGTCTGCCGTGACGATGCGGGACAGGCTCCCAGCCATCGCCGCCTCAGGAGCCGTCGTCACCGGGATCGCCGCGATCCTCGCCTACTGGGCGCTCAAGGGCCGGAGATCGGGCTGACCGACCAGGCGACGCCCGCCGCCTCGACCGCCTCGATCAGATCCTCGACCGGCATCTCGTCGCCTTCGAGTCGCTGCAGGACGCTTCGATCGAGTACCAGGGCCTGAACCGACCACATCCCGGCACGGTCCACCGAACCGGTCACCCGATCGGCGAAATCGACATCCTTCAAGGCGTCCGTGACCTCGACGACAAGCATGGTCGCCGGACCGAGGCCTGCCGGGATCTCGATCTCGACCGGGTGACCCCATTTGTTGAAAGATACGTGGTCGTCTTCGAGACGGTCGCGGAGCCGGGCGATGGAGATCACGGTGCCAAAGTACCCTCGCCACATGTCGAGTCGGGCCATGGTGATCGTTGCAGGTGGGTCGAGCACCCGGTTCGGGTCCGACAAGCTGATGGCCGACGTGGAGGGCCAACCACTCATATCCCACACCGTCGCAGCGGTCCAGGCCCACGTCAGCCGGATCGTGATCGCCTGTCGGCCGGAGCTGATCGATTCCGTCTCCGAATTGCACCCCGAGGTGACTGTCGCCCCGGGAGGAGCCACGCGGACCCTGAGTGAGATGGCAGGTCTGGCGGCGCTTGGCGAGGAGTACGACCTGATCGGGATACACGACGCCGCCCGGCCCGTCCTGAGGGGCATCCTGGTGGACCGCCTGTTCCGGATCGCCACCCGCAGTGGCGGAGCCGTCCCGGTGTTGGAGCCGGACGACCTGCTCGTGGACCGGGCCAGCCTGAGACCGGCTCCCGGCGTGCGCCGCGCCCAGACCCCCCAGGTGTTCCGAGGGCCCGAACTGATGTCTGCTTACGTCCGTGCAGCGCAGGCAGGTTTCGAAGGGCTCGACACAGCCGATGTCATGCAGCAGTTCTCGGACGTGACCATCGTGGGCATGCCGGGTGATCGCACCAATCTGAAGGTCACCTACCCGGCCGACCTCGAGATGGTGCGGGAACGCGTCCGAGCCCGATCTCGTACCTGACTTCGGTGACCGGAGTGCCACCGATCTCGAGAACCTGGAACCTCTTGCCCGGCACCCAACCCCTGGACTCGTAGAACCTCCGCGCCGACTCGTTGTCCTCCAACACCCAGAGGAGGGCGTCCTCGAAGCCGAGCCCTACCAATCGCTCCTGCCCGGCGGCGAGGAGTCCGCCGCCCACCCCCCGGCCCCAGTGGTCCGGGTCGACATAGATCGAGTAGATCTCGCCCCATCCCTCGTCGTTCGATTCGCCGGCGTGACAGAAGCCGATGACCTGATCGTCATCCGCCACCAGAACCTCCGTCCCGCCATCTAGCAGCCGTTGCCAGAATTCGGTGCGCTGGGCCACGTCCAAGGAATCCAGGAACTCCGGGGGGAGAATGTGGCGGTAGGCGGACTGCCAGGAACGTATGTGAAGGTCGGCCAGGACCAGGGCATCATCGACTTCGGCGAGCCGGATGAAGGTCACTCTTCTTCGTCGTTGGCCGCGGCCTGGGGCGGATCTTCGTCCGAAGCCGAATCGGGTGACTCTTCGTCCTCCTTGCCCTTGCCGCCGAGGACCCAGAATGCGAGGACCGACAGCGAGGCTGCTGCCAGGGCAACGGCGAGCCACAGCATGCGCTGCGACTCCTGGCTGAGCTCGTCAGGGTCGGTGGTGGTGGGTGATCCACTCTCCGGGCCGAGTTCTGCGCCGAGTTGGGTCAGGGTCACCGGTTCAGTGGGCTCCTCGCCCACGATCTCGAATACCACCACGTAGTTCTTCGGCTCGAGTTCGGTGGTGATGCCGAAGACGCCATCGCCCCGGTCGAGCAGGGGCAGGGTCAGCACTTGCTCCTCTTCGAAGGCGAGATGGGCCACGACAGAGTCGCCCGGGTCCATCACCTCGACCTCGATCTCCACAGTCATCACCTCACCGTCGTTCTCGACAACCGTGGCGGACGCCGACCCGAACATGCCTCCCAGGATCACGGCGGCGAGGATCGCCATCAAAGCTTCCACTCCCCTCGTTGGATGAGCAGGTCCTTGAGCAGATCGGGTCGGTCGGTGACCAGACCATCTACACCCATGTCGAGGAGTCGGGCCATCTCGACCGGCTCGTTCACCGTCCAGACGTGGACCTGGATCCCGGCGGCATGCGCCGCGTCGACCAGCCTCGTGTCGACGACCCGGACCCCGCGCATGTGCGTCGGGAGCTGGAGCGCAGCGATGTCGCCTCCAGCTCCACGACCGACCCGTGACGCCAACACCCACATCCGGGATAGAGCGGGACCGCTCGACATGGCGATCCGACCATCACAGATCTCCTTCAACTCGACGAGACGGGCGTCGGCGAAGGACCCCACGATCAGCCTGTCGTATGCGTCCAGGTCGTCGACCAGCGCGGCGAGTGGCCCGGCGAGACCGTCGGCCTTGAGGTCGACGACCACGGAGGTGTCGGGGAACTCGGTGAGCAGCCACTCGAGGGTTGGGACCCGGACACCACTTCCCCGGAAGGAATATCCCTGGTCGGTGCCATGGCGGTGACCAGCGTCGAGAGCCTGGAGCTGGGCGAGGGTGTACTGCTCGACCGGCCCGATGGCATCGGTGGTTCGGTCGACGGTGTGGTCGTGGAAGCAGACCAACACCCCGTCGGCAGTGAGGTGCAGGTCGGTCTCGAAGTGTCGGTACCCCATCTCGTATGCCCCCCGAAAAGAGGTCTCGGTGTTCTCCGGCCACAGCAGCCGGCTGCCCCGGTGTGCGATCGGCACCGGTGACCGCCAGCGTTCGGGGTCGAGTCTCACAGGTTCACGGTAGACCCGCAGGTGGGCTGTGTATTTCGTTCTGTGAGTGGAAATGCCCGGATTCCGGGCATTTCCACTCACAGAACGGCAAAAGAAGACGGGCCCTTGCGGGCCCGTTTCTTACAAGACGCTTCGAGATGCGGTTACTCGGCCACTCGATCCTTCAGGCCCTTGGCTGCGCTGAAGTGCGCGTAGTTACGGGCCGGAATTGTGATGGTCTCCCCGGTCGCCGGGTTACGTCCCTGGCGCTCCGACCGGCGCTTGAGAGTGAAGCTGCCGAAACCGGTGATGTTGACCTTGCGGCCCGCGTCCAGTTCGACGGCGATGATCCCCTCGCCATCCTTCGTTGAGAAGATGTGCTCGATGATCTCCGCGGCCTGGGCCTTCGAGATGTCCGCCTTACCGGCGAGCTTGTCTGCCATCTCGGATTTGTTCACGACGCCTCCTTGTGGGTCGATGGTTTCGCGGCTCTGTGCTGCGACGATGAATTCACGTTAGGCGATTGTTCAATCGCTACCTATGTTTTCAGTGTTTTACGATTCGCGAGCGGAGGAGGATCGATGAGCGCGAGATACGAGCTGGATGGCGACGTAGCCATCGTGACCCTGGACCGACCCGACCGGTACAACGCCATCGACGCCGAACTGTGCGCCGCGGTGCTGGAGTCGCTGGAGCGTGCCGGCACGGAGGCGCGCGCCGTGGTCCTCACCGGTGCGGGCAAAGCCTTTTGCTCCGGAGCGGATCTCAGCGACCTTCAGGACGAGTACGAATCGGGCTCGCCCGACCTCGCCTCCCGTCTCGACCAGGTCTTCCACCCGGTCGTCCACGCCATCGGCGGATGCGCCGTTCCGACCATCGCAGCCGTCAATGGCGTTGCCGCAGGTGCGGGGATGGGTCTGGCGCTGGGATGTGATATCCGGGTCATGGCCGAGCCCGCCTATTTCACTTCTGCGTTCACCGCCATCGGCCTCGCCCCGGACTCCGGGTCGACCTGGCTGCTCCCACACCATGCGGGGACGTCTGTGGCGTTGGACATGGCGCTCACCAACCGGCGGATGGGGGCCGAAGAGGCCCTGCAACGGGGTCTGTGTGCAGCGGTTGCGCCCGACGGAGAGAGTGTCGCCAAGGCCGTCGAGTACGGCCGTCAGTTCGCCGACATGTCCACCGATGCGTTGGTGTCGACCCGCAGGCTGATGCATGGGTCTCGACGTCTCACCTTTGCCGAGGCCCTCGAAGAAGAGAAGCGGGAACAGGGCCGTCTCGGCAAGACGCCGGAGCACATCGAGGGCGTCAACGCCTTCCTGGAGAAGCGCAAACCCGACTTCCGCAACCCGGGGTAGACACTCCGACCGTGCAGAAATGCGCCGCCAGGGCACACGCCTGCACGATGGTTACGGTTTGATCAGGTACATGTCGAGGGTGATCTTGCCGCCGGCGCCGTGGCCGAAGGCGACACCGACCTCGTTGTTGAGCCAGGCCAGGTCCTCGTTGCCGGTGGAGAAGACGATCAGCTCCTTGGGGTCGGCCGATTGGTCCTCGTTGGCGATCGAGACCCCGGTGGCCGTGTAGGAAACGGTGTCCCGCTTCTCACCGATGGTCCCATGGATGTCGAGGTCCATGTTGCCGTCGCTGCGAACTGTCACGTAGTCCATTCCCTTCACCGGACGCTCACCGTCCCAGTGCTCGCTGGTGGCCGTGCCTTCGAACGGGAAGTCGATCCGCATTCCGGCGGGGGTCTTCCCGATGATCCTCATGTCCAGGGTGGCTTCGACGGTGCAGAACTTCTCAAGTGAAGGCAAGGCGGTCCTTTCTCGGCGGTGGCGTCACGCTAGCCGTGACCGAACGAGCAGGTCCCTGACTTCGTCGTCGCTGGTCTGGGTGAAGTCGCGATACCAGACGCCGACCGCCCCGAACTGGCGCGGCTGCTGCAGTGCGATCACCCGCTCGGTGGCCCTCTGCAGGGCGGGGAGGGTCTCCCGCGGTGCGACCGGGACGGCCAACCACACCGCTGCCGCGCCCCTCCGACCCAGCACCGACACGGCAGCCAGGGCGGTGGATCCGGTGGCGAGACCGTCGTCGACGACGATTGCGGTGTGCCCCGATGGCGAGATGGCCGGAAGGTCACCCCGGTACATCTCGATTCGGCGGGTCAACTCCCGGGACTCCTCCTCGACGACCGCGGCGAACTCGTCCTCCTCGATGAAGGCGTGGGCGATCACATCGGAGTTGCGAATCACGATGCCACCCTCGGCGATGGCGCCCATCGCCAATTCGGGCTGAAACGGCACCCCCACCTTGCGGACAACCAGCACGTCGAGGGGGCATCCGAGTGCGGCAGCGACCTCGAAAGCGACGGGTACGCCACCGCGGGGTAGGGCATACACCACCGGGTCGACGGGTTCCAGTGCGGCGACCGCTCCGGCGAGGAGCTCCCCGGCGTGGTGGCGGTCGCGGTAACGCATGTCAGGTGTACTTCTTGACGTACCGCTCCAACCAGGGCATCACCTGGTCGATGTAATCGGCCGCTTCCTGCATGCGCAGGGTCCGACCCGCGTAGTTCATGAGCATGATCTGACGGGCGGCGTGGAAACCGTCCATCTGTCGCTCGTCCACGATCGGCCACGGCGCCACAGTCTCGAAGCCCTTCCGGAACGCGGCCCGTATCTCGTCCTTGATCTCGCTGTTTCGTGAGGAATAGAGACAGATGGCGGCGTCCTGGGCAGGCACGGCCATCATCACATCCTCGAAGTCGAAGGCATAGAGCCGGCTCCCGGCGAGGTGGACGTTCCACTCGTGTAGGTCACCATGGACCACCTGAGGTGTCGCCGAGGCGTACGACTCTGTGATCACGTCACCCGACAACTGGATCGCCTTCTCGATGGCAGCGATCCGGGGAACGTCGAAGAGGTGTCCGTACAGGGGGTTCTGGATGATTATGGGGTCGAAGTCCTGTTGGTAGTAGAAGACCTCGTCCCACTTCCTCATCTGCCCCGTGTTCGGCGGGTCCCAAGTCTTGCCGTGGGCCTGCAGGGAGGCGCACATGGCGCCGAGAAGCCGATATCCAAACGAACCGGCACCTTCCGCAATCGGCTGGCCCGGCACCCAAGAGAACAGGACACATGAACGCTCCTTGCCCAGACCCTCGTCGTATTCGTCGACGATCAGGGCGCCACCGGCGCTGCGGAGAGGACGAACGACGTCGATTTCGGTATCCCGGTTGAGTGCGTCGAGCCAGGCGACCTCGATCTCGAGATTGGAACGCTCGTTGGCATGCGGCGTGCCCACCCGGAGCACCATTTGCTGGCCCTTCTCGTTCACGACCCGGAACATCACGTTGGAGTGGGTGGCGAGATGGGTCACCTCGCGCGGGCGGAACGGGTATCGATTCAATACCCTCTCTGCCAGCGGCAGCAACCGCGTTGCTTCAGCCTGTGCTCTCGATGCGTCCATATCGGTGGTGGGCCGATCTGCCCGCCGCTGATTCTCGTCGGTTTCGACTCAGACGGAGGCCCGATCCCGGGGGCTCCCGACCTAAAAGGTTGATCACCCCGGCTTCGGCGCCGGCTCTCACTCGGTGAGCGCAGCGTCCAGGGCGGAAGCATCGATCGCGGCTTCACCCCGCCGCCGATGCCACCTGTCCCATAGGTAGAGGTAGCTCGGTAGGAACAGAACGGCCGCGATCAGGGCAAGGAGGATTGTGTAGGCCGTGACGAACCCGAACTGACGGAACGGGATGGTGGACGAAACGACGAGAATCCCGAAGCCCGCAATCGTGGTTATCGCAGAGCCGGCCAGGGCCCCACCGGTAAAGGTCAGGGTGCTCTCGATCGCTTGGTCTGCATCGTCGGTCCGAGACCGATCTTCCTCGTACCTGTGGGTTATATGGATCATGTATGGGATCCCGATGCCGATGGCGAGAGCCGCGATGGTTGCCGTGACAGGACCGAAGGGGATCCCGAGACCGGCCATGATGCCGAACGCGAGAAGCACGACCAGCCCCACCGGGACCGTGGTGATCACGCCCAGCATCGGACGTCGGGCCTCGATCCAGAAGTTGATGATGAGCAGAAGCAGTGCGGCTCCCAGAGTCAGGAGGAGAGAACTCACCTGGGAATCTCGCAGCGACGACACAACGACGTCACCCACGATCTCCTGTGAGGTGACCACGGCCTCGTACCCGGCGTCACGGACCGGGGTGAAGGCAGAGTCGAGATCTTCTGCCAGTGCGCCCGCGCCGTCGCCTCCAGCTTGAGTCGAGATGCGGAACAGGGCAGCGTCATAGGAGCCCGTGTCGCCTCGGCTGAGCACCGAAGCCATCTGCTCGGGTGCCACCGCGAAAGCAGCGTCGTAGAGGCCCGTCACATCCCCTGACACCGTCAGGTCCGGCCCGAGGCCTGCCTCCTGAGCAGCCATGCCGACTTCGGGTGAGAAGTTCGGTGACTCGGGGTTCGCCAGCTGGCCGATCACGGAGATCGGGGACTGAGCGAGGGGGAAACCATCGACGACCACGACGTTCTCGACACCGCCTACTGCCGTGTTCGACGCGGCCATGGAGTTCCACGCCTCCTGGGTCGAAACGTCACCTTCTATCAGGGTGCTGGTCGTCTCTGGGAAGGCGAATCGCTCCCCCAGAGTCACGGCCGTCTGTCGGATCGGAGACGTCGTGGGGACGAAATCGAGGAAGTCGAACTTCGCTTCCAGCTGGGTGAAGGTCGCCCAGCCACCAAGAGCGCCCAACCCGAGCGAGATGACGACCATGCCGACGGCGAACCGCTTGGCGAGAACAGCAGTCGATCCGATCATCCGCGGGAGGAGTCGGGACGAGTTTCCGGCCAATGCTTCCTCGTCGAGGGTCCCCCTCCTCGCACCTCTTCGGTCGAGCACCACACGAACGGCTGGCACGAACGTGAGCGCCAGGACAAACGAGGCGACGATTCCGATGGCAGCGAGAGCCCCGAACTCTCGGAGCGCCGGGATCTCGTTGAAGACGTTGGTGAGAAACCCGATAGCCGTGGTGATCGTCGCCAGGGCAAGAGCGATCCCGACGGTCTTGATAGCCTTGGTCGTAGCTTGATCGACGGTCGATCCGGAGGTCAACTCCTCGCGATACCGAGACGTCAGGTGAATGGCGTAGTCGACACCCAGACCGATGAGGAGGATCGGCAGGATCTGAGTCATCGGACCCTGCTCCCCGTAGATGAAGTACCCGAAACCGTTCATCCAGGAGATGGCGAAGAAGATCGTCGCCATCGTCACCATCGTGTCGGCAACGGTGCGGCGAAGACGTCCCGACGCCACTGACCACACCGCGAACACGACCAGGAGCGTCGCCGCACCAGCGAGGGCGACCGTTCCGGTCTCCCAGTCGGAGATCGCCTCAGGGAAGACATCCGGGAAGATCGCAGCGAGAGATGGGAGAGTCACGACAGCGATCGCCCCCACCAGAAGTATGAATCCGGCGATGGTGAGACCGCGACCGACACCGCTCGGCGGACGTAGCAGGTAAACGGCGGCGAGAACCGAGATGATGATGAAGCCGGCTGAGATGAAGAGGCTGAGGATCTCGGACGTGAAATCATCTTGGTTCGCAAAGATCAGCTCCTGGTTGAACGGATCCGCGTTCACGCCGTCGGGGAGGGCCGCAGCCGCGACGGCCTCGGCGGCTATCTGCGCACGTCTGGCGCCCTCATCGAAGTCCTCACTCGACTGGTAGCTGACGACCAGGATCCCGAGGTCGGTTTCGCCGGCCGACGGGTCGGCATCGGTGGGGAGCAGGAGGTCTACGAACCCTGTCTGCTGTGCCGGGAGATCGCCGTATGCCTGGACGTACATCGCCTTGACCTCTTCATCCGAGGCTGGGGCCGGGGCACCCTCGGCAATGGCGAAACCGACCGGTGCCATGTAGGAGGCAACTGCCGGTGAGTCCGGCGAGTCAGCGAGGAACTCGGCGAGCTCGGAGGAGCGGACTGATTCCTCGATGGCGGCGGTGGCAGCCAGGGCGTCGAGTGTTATCACGTCTCCACGGTCCGAGGAGATGAGCACCTGCATCGCGCTCTGGGTCGAGCCGAAGAGCTCACCAATCGTCGCCTGGGCGGCGAGCTCGGGTGCTTCGGGCGCGAACGATTCGTTCTGGTCCTCGGCCGGGGTGAAGTTCCCCGAGAACGCACCCATGACCATCGACAACACGACCGTGGCGATGATGACCAGCCAGGGTGCTCGGCGCACGGCGGAGGCGACAGCATTGACGAGTGACTTCATGGTGAATCCTGGGCCTCTCCTAGTGAGTCTCGGGTGTGCGGGCAGCCGTCGTGGCTATCACGGTCAGACCCACGGTTCGGAATGGAAGCCGGGACCCGGTGTTATTCAAAATCACCCGACTCCAGCGCCGAATCCAGCGCCTGGAGGAACCTTCGGTTCTCCTCGTCGTTGCCGACCGTGACCCGCACCCAACCGGGCGACATGCCCCTGATGAGCACCCCCCTGGTCGTCATCTCCTCGACGACCTCATCGGCCCGCTCCCCGAGGTGGAAGTAGATGAAGTTGGTGTGACTCGGCACGTATTCGATGCTCCGCTCCGCCAATGCCCCCGACAGATGGTGGAGACGGGCCGAATTGTCGGCGCGACGCCGCTCCAACTCTTCCGGCTGGCCGAGAGACGCCAGGGCGGCCGCCTGGGCCGTACGGCTCACAGTCAGGGGAGCCTGAGCCTTGCGGATCTCAGCAAGTGTCTTCGGTTTGCCGACCGCATATCCGATTCGATGGGCGGCCAGGGCGTAGATCTTCGAGAAGGTGCGGAGCACCAACACGTTGTCCCGCTCCACGGCGAGGGGGATCTCGGTCCGATACGAGGGATCGGTGACGAACTCGTGGTAGGCCTCATCGACGATGACCAGGACGTCTGAGGGGACCGAGTCGATGAACTCCTCGATCTCAGGGGTCGGCCGGATGGTGCCCGTCGGGTTGTTCGGATTGCATACGATCACCACCCGCGTGTTTGCGTCCAAGGCGGCGGCCATGGCATCGAGGTCGAGACCGTGGTCGCTGCTGAGAGGCACCTCCCGATAGTCCGAGCCGGCCCAGATGGCGGCGAAGCGGTACATGATGAAACTGGGCCAGCCATAGACGAGGTTGGTGCCGGCGCCACCCGCGGCCATGGCGACCTCGGAGATCAGCGCGACGCTGCCCGCCCCGAACAACAGGTTCTCGAATCCGATCCCGAGCTCCTCCGCGAGAACATGGCCCAGATCCCAGCAATCGTTGTCCGGATACCGGTTGGATTGCGCCATCTCCCTGGTTACAGCTTCGACGACACCGGGGAAAGGGCCCTCCGGCCCCTCGTTGGCGGTCAGTTTGACGATCTCCGAGGGGTCGAGACCGTGGGCACGGGCGACGTCGGCGAGCTGGCGGCCCACCTTGTAGGGCTTGAGAGAGGTGATGTCAGAGCGGAACCTAGGCACGGAATTGAAGATAGCCCTGACCCTTCTCGCCCGCTGATGTCATGTGCCAGACTCAGGCGTCAATGACTTCCTACGAGGCCCTCACCGTCATCGACGCCGACGGCGAGCTCGTCGGCGAGGACCCGGGACTCCACCCAGAGCTCTATCAGACCATGTATCGGAACATGGTCCTGTCCCGGGCGCTGGACCGCCGGATGCTGGCCCTGCAACGACAGGGACGTCTCGGCACTTACGCCATGCTCGAGGGCCAGGAGGCCGTTCAGATCGGCTCTGCGCTCGCCCTCGAACCCCACGACTTCGTCTTCCCCAGCTATCGCGAGCACGGGGTGCAAGTCACGAGAGGACTCCCAATGGAGGTGCTCCTCGCCTACTGGAAGGGCCTACCCAACGCGGGGTGGGATATCGAGAAGTACCGCACGGGGATCGTGACCGTCCCCATCGCCAGCCAGCTGCCCCATGCCGTGGGTTACTCCTACATGACCAAGCTGCGCGGCGAGGACACGGTGACGGTCACCTATTTCGGGGACGGGGCCACGTCGGAAGTCGACTTTCATTCCGGGATGAACTTCGCCGGCGTCTGGCGTACCCCGACTGTCTTCATCTGCGCCAACAACCTCTACGCCATCTCGGTGCCGTACGAGAAGCAGACCGCGTCCGAGACCATCGCCCAGAAAGCCACCGCGTACGGGTTCGAGGGTCTCCGTGTCGACGGCATGGACCCGGTGGCCGTCTACCTGGCCACCCGGCTCGCCACCCGAAGGGCCCGCGACGGACGGGGACCGACCCTCATCGAGGCGATGACCTACCGGTATGGCCCGCATGCCACCGCCGACGACCCATCCCTCTATCGCTCCGACGAGGAGGTGGAGCGTTGGAAGGAACGCGACGCCATCGAGCGGCTCCGTCGCTTCCTGGAGAACCGTGGGGAATGGGACGAGCGAGTCGGAGAGAAGGTGGCCATGGAGATCACCGACGCGGTAGACGCCGCCGTTGCCTCACTCGAAGCGGAGCCGATGCCGACCAGAGACGACGCGGTCCGTCATGCGTTCGCCCGTATCCCCGCCCACGTCGTGGACCAGCTCCATGCCATGCAACGGTCCCATGGCGAGCCGGAGACGTCTTTCTCCGAGGCCGAGATCTGGCGGGTGGGCCATGACGACATCCCCAGGGGACCGACCGCACCGATGAACATGGCCGACGCCATCAACGCCGCCCTCCACGATGCGATGGAGACCGACCCCGAAGTCATTGTGCTGGGAGAGGATGTTGGCCTGGCGGGTGGTGTGTTCCGGATCACCGAGGGCCTCCAGGAGCGCTTCGGCGAGGAACGTGTCATAGACACACCGCTCAACGAGTCCGGGATCGTCGGGACCGCCATCGGGATGGCCCTGGCCGGGGCACGGCCCGTGGCAGAGATCCAGTTCGACGGGTTCGTGTACCCCGCGTTCGACCAGATCGTCAGTCACCTGGGCCGGTTCCGCTACCGGACCAGGGGTCTTTCTTCGGTTCCCGTGGTGGTGCGGTTCCCAAACGGCGCCGGGATCGGGGCCCATGAGCACCACTGTGACTCGCCTGAGGCCTATTTCGTCCACGCCCCGGGTCTGGTGGTTATCTGCCCATCGACTCCGACGGATGCCAAGGGTCTGCTCACCTCCGCCCTCCAGGGGGAGGACCCGGTGATCTTCCTCGAGCCCAAGATCCTCTACCGAGCGGGACGCGAAGAGGTCCCCACCGAGCCCTACACCCTCCCGATCGGCCGGGCCCGCGTGCGCCAGGAAGGGACCGAGCTCACGCTGGTCACCTACGGGGGAATGGTTCCCGTAGCCCTCAAGGCCGCGGAACGATCGCCACACTCGATCGAGGTGATCGATCTGCGAACACTGTTCCCCTGGGACCGGGAGACGGTGCTGGACTCGGTCGCCCGGACCGGTCGACTGCTCCTGGTACAGGAGCCGCAGGGGAGCGCCGGGGTGGCCGCCGACGTGGCCGCAGTGGTCTCCGAAGAGGCGCTCTACGACCTGGAAGC
This sequence comes from Acidimicrobiia bacterium, assembly GCA_035762545.1. GTDB lineage: Bacteria > Actinomycetota > Acidimicrobiia > Spongiisociales > ZC4RG35 > JANQRA01. Next base: position 59,259 of record DASTOM010000025.1, on the reverse strand, counting down.
GCCGATCGTCCGTGTCACCGGATTCGACGCGCCATGGCCCCAGTTCGCCATCGAGAGACACGCTCTCATCGATGTCGACCGGGTCCTCGCCGGGATCGACAAGGTCATGTCCGGTTGACCCGCCCTATCGTGACCGTGACTGGATGCTGTCCCAACCGAAGATCCACAGGGTTCGCCAGTCGACGATCTAGTTTGCCCGACTTGTGAGCCATCTGAGACCAGAAGACCGATCGGCGAAGTCGAACCGGGCAGCGTGCAGGAAGGGTCGCCACCTCTACGGCGAGTCCCAGAGCATCGGTGGCGGCATCCAAAGACGGGTCTGTGACACGTGCGGGGAGATCACCATCGACCTGACTGGAGTGCAGGAAGTCACGACACCGGTCTCGCGTGAGGGACGCATCGCGACCCTGACTCCCGATTCGTGACCGCTGACCATCCCCTAATCTGCCCGCCGTGACTCGCGTCGTCAAGGCAGCCGGGGGACTGGTCTTCCGCGAAACCAAGAAGGGCAGGCTGAGAATCCTCGCCGCCCACCGTCCCCGGTACGACGACTGGGGGCTCCCGAAGGGAAAATCGGATCGAGGAGAGACTCCCGAAGAGACTGCGGTGCGAGAAGTCCTCGAGGAAACCGGATACCACTGCCGCATCGTCGCCCCGATGGGCACCACCCGCTATCGCATCAACTCCGGGGTGAAAGAGGTGACCTGGTTCGCGATGCGTCCCCTTCCCGACAGCCCCGGCTTCAAGAAGAACAGCGAGGTGGACGAGGTGCGCTGGATCAGCCGCACCAAGGCGAAGTCGTTCCTCGACTACGAGAACGACCGAGGTCTTGTCGCGGCTCCGGGCCTAAAGCGCCTGGCCCGAACCGGGACACTCTTCCTCCTGCGCCACGCTACAGCCGGGGACAGGCTGACCTGGGACGGGGTGGACGCCATCCGCCCGTTGACCAAGAAGGGAAGACGTCAAGCGAATGCCCTCGCTGAGGAGTTGAAAGTGCGAGGGATCGAGAAGATATACAGCAGCCCGTTCACCCGGTGTGTCCAGACGGTGGAGCCTCTCGCCGATGCCATCGGGACGAAGGTCATCGAGCACGACGCTCTGGCCGAGGGGCCCGACATCGACGGGGCCTATGACCTCTGTGACGAGCTGGTGGGCACAAATGCGGTGCTCTGCACCCACGGCGATGTGATCCCGGCGGTGATCAATCGCATGATGTGGGCTGGTCTCACCCTCGAGTCCCGCTTCTACTGCTCCAAGGGCTCCATGTGGGAGGTCGGACTCGACAGCGGCCGCTTCACCACCGCCACCTACACCCCGCCTCCAAACGTGTAGGGCGGAGGGCCGCGACTGTCGTCGAGGGCTGCCGAGACTTAGTAGAACATGCCTGACGTCTCATCACCGAGAAGCGTCACGGCCGAGAAAGACATGAGCGCGATCAGGGCCGTGATCAGCGCGTACTCGACCAGGCCGACCACGCGCTCTTCGTCTTCGATCCTTCTGAAGATCTGCATGGCGACTCATCGACAAAAAAGCCCGGATGGCCCATGGACCGGGAGACCCCCGCTGCCAGACCTAGGACACAGGACCCAGATCTAGACGCTCTTGGTGCCCGCCGCCCAGTCGGCATAGAGGGCTCCGTAGACGCCATCACACACCACGAGGTCGCGGTGATGCCCACGCTCGACGAGGTGACCCTTGTCGAAGACGAGCACCTCGTCGGCTCCCTCCGCGGTGGAGAGACGGTGGGCGATCGTCACCGAGGTTCGGCCCTCGGTCAGCTTGTGGATCGCATGGCGGAGGGCGACGTCCAGAGCCGGGTCGACCGCTGAGGTCGCCTCGTCGAGGACCAGGAGATCCGGTGTGCCGATCCAGGCGCGGACCAGGGCGACGAGCTGTCGCTCCCCGGCACTCAGGTTGCCACCGCGCTCCCCCGCCTGAGTCTGCAAGCCCTCGGGGAGGCCTTGAACCCACTCACCGAGGCCCAACTCGTGGAAGGCGCTCCACACCTCGGCGTCACTGGCGTCGAGCCGCCCATATCGGACGTTGTTGGCCACCGTGTCGTCGAAGAGGAAGCCCTCCTGTGGAACGAACGCAACCCGGTCACGCAACTCGGCGAGCTTGACCTTCTTGGCGGGTACACCGCCGATGCGCACCGTCCCACTCGATGGGTCCATGAGCCTCACCAGCAGTTTGGCGAAAGTGGTCTTGCCCGACCCGGTCTCGCCGACCACCGCCACCCTCGAGCCGACGGCGATGTCGACGGTGATGTCGGTCAACACCTCCTCGCCGGTCGGATAGGTGTAGTGGACGTGCTCGAAGCTGGCGCTCAGGCCACCCGGTCGGAGGCTCTGGGCGTCGCGCGCATCGACGATGTCCACTTCGCCGTCGAGCACGTCGACAACGCGGCGCAGCCCGGACGCGGCCGACTGGGCGAACTCGAGAGTCTCGACGAGGATCTGCAGCGGTTCGATCAAGAGGTTGGTCAGGAAGAGGAAGGCTATGAGGACGCCTGCCGAGGTTCCGAGTTGAAGGCCGAATAGGACTCCCGCGACAACGAGGATGGCGGTGAGCAGTCCGGCGAAGATCTCAGCGGTGGAGAAGAGGATGTTCCCGAATCGGGCCGTCTTGAACTCAACCCGGAAGCGCTGCTCCAAGGCTACGGCGACCTTTGCCTTGGTGCTCTCCTCGGTCCCGTAGGCGCGGACGATGGGGATGGCGGTGATCGATTCGCTGAGAACGCCCAGCGAGGCCCCGACCTCGGTGCGAACGGCGTCATAGTTTCGCGCCAGGATCTTCTGGAACCACCTCATCATGAACAGATAGATGAGGACCCCCACGATCGCGATCAGGGCGAGACGCCACTCGTAGAAGACCATCACGGCGGTCGCCAGCAGAACCTGGCTGGAAGCGATGATCATTCCCACGCCGCCCCACTCCATGAACTCCTGGAGTGTGGTGATGTCTGAGGTGACCCGGGAGAGCAGGTTGCCGCGGCGTTCCGACTGAACATGCAGCACCGATTGGTTCATGATGTGGCCGAAGGTCTTGATCCGGAGATCGGAGAGCCCCGTCGACGACGAGTTGACCAGACGGAGCAGCGAGATCCGTCCCACGACGACCCCGATGACCAGAGCGGCCATGGCGAATACCGACATCTGGACGACGGACTCCATGTCGACTCCGGCCGAACTGTCGATCTCGTTGTCGAGGATCTGCTGGAGCAGGATCGGTGTGACCACCGTGACCATCTGGCCCAGCATGGCGAGGATCAGGGTGAGGGTGAGACCCTCACGCAGGGACGGCGCCTCGAGAAAGGCACGCTTGATGATCGATCCGGTCGTGTGCTGATCGGTCATGAGGCCTCCCGGAGACGTTTCGCCTCCTCTTCGTACGCCCGAACCAGACGGGCATAACCGGGCTCGCGCTCGACCAGCTCGTCATGAGTGCCGTGGGCCATGATCCGCTTCTGATCCACGTAGACGACCTCGTCGGCCAGTCGAATCGACGACGGCCGATAGGCCACCACCACGATGGTCGAAGGCAGTTCCGCACTCTTCAGGGCACGGAGGATGTCGGCTTCGACGGAGGGGTCAACGGCCGATGTGGCATCATCGAGGATCATCAGCCGAGGACGCCGGATCAGGGCACGAGCGAGGGCGAGACGCTGACGCTGCCCACCGGACAGGCTGGTGCCCCTCTCGCCAAGTTCCGTGTCGAGACCGTGGGGCAAGGCGTTGACGAAGTCGGCAGCACCGGCGAGCCGAAGAGCGCGGCTGACCTCATCCTCGGTGAAGCTGCCATCGAGGGTGATGTTCTCCCGCACGGTCGCGTCGAAGAGGAACGCGTTCTGCGAGACATAAGCGACCTCTTTGGGAAGCTCGGATCGGGCGAAGAGGCGCAGGTCTCGGCCCTCGATGCTGATGCTGCCCGAGTCGGGGTCCCATAGCCGGGCGAGAAGCAGGCCGAGAGTCGACTTGCCCGACGCGGTGGGACCGACGACTGCCAGCGTGGTCCCGGCACGGAGCTCGAGATTCAAATCGCGCAACACGGCCTCGTCGTCGTATGCGAAACCGACCTCACTGCCCACCACAGGCGCGGCTGAGACGCTCTCGATGGCTGCGGTGTCACCAAATGCGACGCTTTCGTCAGCATCGAGCACCTCCTGGACACGACGCCACCCAGCCAGGCTGCCGGCGAGATCCCAGAGCACGAAGCCGATCAGCTGGATCGGGAAGGCGAGCAGGGTCAAGAGATATGCGACGGTCACCACGTCGCCGGTCGTCACGGCACCGTCTGCCACCCGGGACGCCCCGACCACCAGCAGGACGATGATCAGCATCTGGGGCAGAGCGCGGATGATCACCTGGTACTTGGTCCAGGTGGACTGGACGTCGATGATCCGATCACGCAGCTCGTCGCTGGCGACGCCGAACTTGGCGGCCACGTGGTTCTCACGTCCCAATGCTTTGACCGTGAGGGCACCGTCGAAGCTCTCGTGCGCGATCGAAGCGACCCGGCCCCTCCGCTTCTGCACCGCCTCCCACATGCTGAATGTCACCCAACTGCCGCGGACGTCGATGACGATCACGACTATCAGGCCAATCACCGCGCCCAGTCCGAGCCAGGGGTCGATGGAGGTGATGAGAGCGACCGTGCCCACGAGCAGCAAGGAAACCCCGGTGGCGTACGGGAGCGGACCGAGCACCCCGGTCCCCTGGTCGGTGTCCGAGTCGGCGACTGCGAGGAGATCCCCGATCGCCTGCCGGTTGAACCACGACATCTTGAGGGTGAGTTGGTGGGCGAGGAGCTCGTTGCGGATGTCGCGGCGGGTGGCGCCGGTGAGGTATGCGGCAGCGGTGCGACGGACGACGATTCCGACTGCCTTGAAGAGGGCGACTGCGAAGATGGCCAGGCCAGCGATCCACAGGAGATCGGGTTCCTCCCCCTCGTCGAGGATCGGGATGATCACGTTGTCGGTGGTCCATCCGATGACCCACGACGAGACGATTATCGCCCCGGCATAGGCGGCGGCGCCGGTCACGGCGATCGCGAAAGCCAACGGATGCATGCGCACGAAGCGCCCGATCAGCTTCACACCGTCGCGCAGGACCGACTTCGGAGTCATGACAGGTTCGGACACAGCAGCACCAAGGTAGAACTTCAAGGTTGGTTCAGGTCAAGCCCCGAACCGGCGAATCACGGCGGATGGTACGACGACTCCAAAAATCATCGCAAGGCAATTAGCGGGTTTTGGCCCCTTCCCTACGTCAGCCGCCAGAAGTCACCGGTGAGCCCGTGACGCGCCAGTGTCTCCTCGGCTTGTTGCGGTGTGGGCGGCTCCCAGTCCACGTCCATCCGGGTCCGATACCAGTCCTTGGACAACTCGTACATCGTCTGCACTGGGACCACCACGCCGTGATCGATCTCGATGTCGGCCTCCGACCGGAAGCCTCTTATGTTGCGTCAAGTGAAGACGACGTCGTCCCAGAAATGACGCGCCGGCACGAGCAGGTGGATGAACCCCGCGGGTGACACGACCCCGTCCTCGACATACCACTCGATGCCGTTGGGGCACCTGGCGACACCATCACCGAGGAGGGCGAGGAGGGCGAGGGCGTCCCAGGCGCAATTCGCCCAGTAGGTCCGGTCGCCGATCGTCGCTGTGTGGCCGGTGTCGACACCCGAGAATGGATGGGCCATCACGACCCTCCGCTCGTCGTCGAGGACGAGACGGTGTTCGGCCGCCAAACGGTCGAGCGAGTCCTCAGTCTCCTCGCGATCGAGGCCGAGGGACGAAGGGTCGACGACGCGCGAGCCCGCCACGAACCTCTCGTAAACGCGTGCTCGCACCACCCGATCTGTCGAATTCACCGGCATAGATATAGCCGAGTACCTTCGGTCGCCATGGACCTCCCCAAAGGACACCTCTACCTCGGGCGTGACACCACATCAGACGAGTCTGTCATCTACGAAGCAGACAACCTGACCACCCATGGCGTGATCGTGGGCATGACCGGCTCGGGCAAGACCGGTCTCGGAATCGACCTGATCGAGGAGTGTCTCCTCAATGGGATCTCGTGTCTGGTGATCGATCCGAAGGGGGACATGGGCAACCTCGCCCTCACCTTCCCTTCACTGTCACCCGCAGATTTCGAGCCCTGGATAGACGAAGCCACCGCCAAGAAGGAAGGCAAGTCGGTGGCGGACATGGCGACCGCCATCGCGGAGATGTGGAAGGGGGGCCTCGAAAGTCACGGCATCGACAGCACCCGAATCCAGCGGCTCCACGACGAGGCCGACGTCACCATCTACACGCCCGGGTCCGGCGCCGGCGTGGGCCTGAATGTGCTGGGCTCGATGAAGGCGCCTGCCATCGATTGGGCCACCGAGAGTGAAGTGGCACGTGACGAGATCGGCGCCTTCGTGTCCTCCCTCCTCGTCCTCGCGAGGATCGCGTCCGACCCGGTGTCAGGACAGGAGCACATCCTGCTTGCAACGATCATCGAGCACTTCTGGAAGGACGGGAAGGACCTCGACCTGGCCACCCTCGTCGGCCAGATCCCCAAGCCCCCGTTTCGGAAGATGGGAGTCTTCGACATCGACACCTTCTTCCCCGAGAAGGACCGGATGCAGCTCGCCCTCAAGCTCAATGGGTTGCTCGCCTCCCCGTCCTTCGCAACCTGGATGGAAGGCGCTCCTCTCGACATCGAGGAGATGATCGGTGGCGACCGCCCAAAGGCGGCCGTCGTCTATCTGTCCCACCTGTCCGACGAGGAGCGCCAGTTCCTGGTGACACTGCTGCTGGGGAAGACCGTGACCTGGATTCGATCGCAGCCGGGCACCTCCGAGCTTCGAGCCCTCATATACATGGACGAGATGTTCGGGTTCGCCCCTCCCACCAAGGAGCCGCCATCGAAGACACCGATCCTCACCATCCTCAAGCAGGCCCGGGCACACGGTGTCGGCATGGTCCTCTCCACCCAGAACCCGGTGGACCTCGACTACAAGGCGATGTCGAATGCAGGGACATGGATGGTGGGTCGCCTTCAGACCGAGAACGACAAGAAGCGGATCCTCGAGGGTCTCGCCTCCGCCTCCGGGGGCATCGACATCGACCTGATCGACAAGCAGATCTCCGAGCTCGATAAGCGTCAGTTCGTCCTGCACTCGACCAAGTCGTCGGGGCCGCAGCTTTTCGGGACCAGGTGGGCGATGTCATATCTCGCCGGCCCGTTGACCCGGGACCAGGTGACGAGGCTCATGGCGGACGCTCGCCCATCCGCCCCTGTGGAAGTGGCAGGTGAACCGGCTCAGACGACTCCATCGTCGGCCGCCCCAGCCACCGAGACATCGGTCGAAACGGCACCACCCGCCACGGACGACGTCGCCGTCCCGGTCGCCCCGCCGGTCGCCGAGGGGATCACGGTGGCGTTCCTCGACCCGGCCGCGACCTGGGCCGGTGCAGTCGGCGCCGACCCGACGGGGACGGTCCTGGCCCCGGCCGCGGCGGCAACCGTCCAACTGTTGTATGACGAGACCAAGGCCGAGGTCAACCACTCCGAGACTTATGAGGCCGTGATCTTCCCACTGGACGGCGTGGTCGATGCGACCGACGTCATCACCGTCGATCACGACGAGCGGGACTTCGCCTCCGATCCTCCGGTCGGCGCCAGCTTCCGACTTACCGCGATCAATATCGACACCAAGACGTTCTGGTCCGGTGTGGGGACCGACCTCCAGAACCATCTAGTCGCCAATCGCCCCCTCGAGATCTGGAGAAACGAGGCATTGAAGGTCTACTCCCGGGTCGGCGAGTCGGAGGAGGAGTTCCGGGCCCGGTGCGTCTCCGTGGCTGAAGGGACCGCAGACGCAGAAGTCGCCAAGCTGCGCGATCGCTACAAGGCCAGGATCGACCGTCTCCAGGAGCAGATCAGCACGGCGCAGGCCCGCTGGACAGAGGCGGATGCCGTGGCGGCAGCCAAGAGCCAGGAGACGATGCTCGGGACCGCCGGTGACCTGCTGGGGGCTTTCCTCGGAGGCAAGTCGGGGTCGACGGCTCTGAGCAAGGCGGCAAGCCGGAGGACCGCGACCGCCAAGGCGCAGGCGCGCGCCGACTCGGAGGCCGCCAAGTATCAAGCGAAGGTGGCGGAGCTGGAAGACATGGAGACGGAGCTGGCCGACGAGCTGGTGGCGATCACCGCCAAACACCAGGGCCTGGCACACCAGATCGACACGGTCGCCGTCCCACTGGAGAAGACCGACGTTCGCGTCGTCGACCTCAAACTGGTCTGGGTACCCGTGGGTTGATCGATCCAGCAACCCGGGGTTGCACAGCCCGGATACGGGTCATTTCCGCTCAGGTTCGTCGCGCTATCGGCGGAGCATTCCGTAGATGAGCGGATTTCGCCCGTATATGGGCCGACGTACCCGGGGTTCGGAGTTCCCCGTCAGACTGTGTCGACCAGGGCCTTGAGGAGGTCGCGGATGGAGACCACGCCGAGAAGCTCGCCGTCGTCGCCAACGACCGGGAGGTGGCGGTAGCCGGACTCGACGATCCAGGCCGCGGCGTCCCACACGTCGAGGTCGGGGTCGAACGTGTCCGGGTCGCCACTCATGAAGTTGGAGACCGACGCGTCGAGGTCGGTCCCGTCGGCGACGGCACGACGGATGTCACGCTCGGTGACCAGACCGAGCAGCGTCATCCCCTCGACGACCGCCAGCGACCCCAGGTCCGAGCCCTCCATCGCACGGGCCGCTTCGAGGAGCGTCGTGTCAGGGCCACATACGTACGGTCCGTCACCGACAAGGTCGCCAAGCTGCATCGCGGATCACGCTAACAACAAAGAGACCCGCCGTTGACCGGCGGGTCTCTTTGCACCTTGGAGGGGTGGGACCTCAGACGAGATCGGCTTCCCGAATCCCGAACGATGGATGGCGAAGTCGGCACAGCGCCAGCTTCTCCAGCTGACGAATCCGCTCCCGGGTGAGGTTGAACTCGTCACCGATCTCTTCGAGAGTGCGGGGGACACCGTCGAAGAACCCGTATCGCAGGGCGAGAATCCGGCCCTCGCGCTCGGGGAGACGATCGATCGACTGCCGAAGCGAGTTGGCGACGTCCATCTCCTCGGTCATCTGCACCGGGTCGGCGGCGTCCTCATCCTCGATGAAGTCACCGAGCTGAGCGCCGTCCTCGCCGATGGGCTGCTCGAGAGAGACCGTGTCGGCCACCGAGAGGGCTAGTTCTACCTTGTCGACGGTGACACCGGCCTCTTCGGCGATCTCATCGGGTCGGGGGTCACGGCCAAGCTCGGCCTTCAGCGACGCCTGGGCGGCGCGGACGGCGGCGAGCGTGTCGTGAAGGTGTACCGGGATGCGGACGGTCCGCGACTTGTCGGCGATGGCCCGGGTGATGGCCTGGCGGATCCACCACGTGGCATAGGTTGAGAACTTGAAGCCCTTGCGCCAGTCGAACTTCTCGACGGCACGGATCAGACCGAGGTTGCCTTCCTGGATCAGGTCGAGGAAGTCGATCCCGGACGTGTTGGCATAGCGACGAGCGTTGGCAACGACGAGACGGAGGTTTGCGGTGAGGAAATCGTCCTTGGCCTGGGCACCGCGACGGGCGAGACGCTTGAGCTCCATCTCCTCACGCTTGCCGCTGTACTCACCGTTCTCCAGCTTCTCCGCGGCCTCTTCACCGGCCTCGATCTTCTGGGCGAGCTCGACCTCCTGCTCAGCGGTGAGCAGGTCGTATTCACCGATAGCGGTGAGGTACTGGGAAACAAGGTCAGTGGTGAGTCGACCCCGCTCGTCAGTCAGTTTCGACTGCAAACGCGACCGACGCGGCTTCTCAGTTGTCTTGTCTTTACGCGTCTCAGTAGCAGCCATGAATAATCCGTGTCCTCCAACGGGCGGGTACGGGTCGACGGGGAAACGACCTGAGCGTTCAACTATACGCAACGAGGAAAGGTTGTGAACCCCCCTCTTTTCCACAATGATTTGTGAAGTTGACGTTGTTACGACGATGGGACGCTCGGATCGGTTCCCGGTCGTTTCATCTCTATGACAGTCAACCCCTCATGAAGCCAGGTCATTCCCGACTCGCCGACGACGACCCGGTCGGCTGAGTCGAGCAATTGGTGGAGGCGGAATTCCTGGTCCATGAGGTGCTGCGGCCCCGCCATGAGCGTGGAAGCCAGGGGACCGGCGATTCCGGCCTCGCCGATGGAGCCCATTATCCGGTTTATCCCCGTCGTCCCGGATATCCGGTCCCCGGCGACTTCCAGAACGGCCCCACGTCCTTCGTCGAAAGGGGCCACGAAGTCATCATCGACCCGGTACCGGGCGACCACCCACTCCCCCTGCATTGCATCGAGGGTCTCTGCTGACTCGTCCGTCACCAACTGGATCCTACGTAGCATCTTGACAAACCAATTCCTGATCCGGCATAATTCGGTCGATCGACCGATGGTCGCTGATCCCAAGAGAATCCATGCCTCCAAACACCCAGACCGACACCAAGCGCCAGATCCTGGAGGCGGCCAAGCAGGCCCTCATCGAGACCGGGTACTCAGCACTATCCACCCGAAACATCGCCGAGCGGGCCGGGGTGCCGCTCAGCCAGATCCACTATCACTTCGGCACGAAGCAGAACCTGGTTCTCGAGGTTCTCGACGTCGAGAACCAGAAGCTCCTCGCACGCCAGTCTCAGATGTACGGAGCCGGAATCCCACTCTGGAAGCAGTGGGAACAGGCGTGCGACTTCCTCGACGACGACCTGGCATCGGGGTACGTCAGGGTACTCCAGGAGATGACGGCTGCCGGATGGTCCGACGATGAGATCGCAATGGCGGTTCGCAGCAATCTGAAGGGGTGGTTGGACCTGCTCGCCGAGACGGCAAGACGGGCAGAGCAGCAGCTCGGGGGCCTCGGCCCGTTCACACCCGAGGAGATCGCAGCACTGGCAGGCGCGCCGTTCCTCGGGGTGGAGGCTCTGATACTGCTTGGCTTCGAGGAGAGCGACCTTCCGATGCGATCGGCGTTGCGCAAGATCGGCGACGTCATCCGGGGTCTCGAGGAGTAGGCGATGCGAGCGCGATATCCCGACATCGAGGCCGCAATCGAAAGGGCCGGTGCACGGATCGGATACGAGATATACGAGAACGAGGGTCGCCCCACTGTCCTTCTCATGCCGACCTGGACCATCATCCACTCCCGGTTCTGGAAGATGCAGGTGCCGTACCTGGCCCGCCACTACCGGGTGATCACCTTCGACGGGCCAGGCAATGGTCGGTCCGACCGGGTGACCGATCCGAACCGTTACTCGGCAGACGAGTACGCAGCCGACGCCATCGAGGTGCTCGACGCCACCGGTGCCCGATCAGCGGTGGTCGTCGGTCTGTCTCTTGGTGCCGCCTACTCGGTACGTCTCGCCCGGCGAGCACCGGAGCGTGTCGACGGCATCGTCATGATCGGACCGTCGATCCCCCTCACCCCTCCCGCTCCGGAACGGGAAGCGATCTTTCAGACCTTCGAAGAGCCATACCCCGACGACGTCTCGGGTTGGGGGAAGTACAACCTCGCCTACTGGCAGGACCATTACGCCGACTTCTGTGACTTCTTCTTCGACCAGTGCCTGCCCGAGCCCCACTCGACCAAGCCTCATCAAGACACCTGCGCATGGGCGGCCGAGACCAGCGGTGCCATCCTCGCTGCCGAGTCGGCGGCGCCGGAACCCGACGAAGACTGGCGAGAGGCGGTCGCTGCCGTCGGTTGCCCCGTCCTCGTGATCCACGGGACCCGGGACGCGATCTCTCCCCACGCACGAGGCGTCGAGGCGGCGCGGCTCAGCAGTGGGAGCCTCCTCACGATGGTGGGATCGGGTCACCTCCCCCAGACCCGCGATCCGGTGCGGGTGAACCTCGCGATTCGCGAGTTCGTCGACGAGGTGGCGGCTTGAGAGCGGCGTATCCGAACACGGCGAGCCTGGTGGACCGTGACGGAGCCGAGATCGCCTACGAGATCTATGGCGCCGGCGAGCCAACCATCCTGATGATCCCACCGTCACCCATCACCCACAGCCGCATCTACAAGGGCCAGATCCCATATCTGTCCCGGCACTTCCGGGTCGTCACCTTCGATGGGCGGGGAAACGGCAGATCCGGCCGGCCGGTGGGCATCGCCTCCCACACCCGAGCAGCCAATGTCGCCGATGCTGTCGCGGTCCTCGACGCCTCCGGGACCGACAGGGCGATCCTGATGGCCCACTGTCACGCAAACTGGTGGGCGGTGGAACTGGCGGCCCAGCATCCCGAACGAGTCGAGGGTCTGATCGCGATCGAGCCCGGTGTCCCCTACGTCGGTCACCCCGAACCGCACTGGCAGGCCTCGGGTGAGTACTGGAACCTGGTCCTCGACGATCCTCAGGGCTGGCAGCTCTACAACCGGCACACCATCACCAACGACCACCGAGCCTGGGTCGAGTTCTTCTTTGGCGCCCAGTTGGTGGAATCGCATTCGACCAAGGTCTACGACGACGCCGTGGCCTGGGCGCTGGAGTCCACCGGCGAGATCCTGGCCGACTCAGAGGAGGCCCAGGACCTGGACCTTCCCACCCGTGACGTGTTCCGCGCGGTTCTCGCCGGCCTCGAGCTCCCGGTGCTCGTCATCCACGGTGACCATGACGTGTGCCAGGACGTGACCAGGGGGCGTGAGCTAGCCGAGCTCACGGGAGGCGAGTACGTGGAGCTGAAGGGATCTGGCCATCTCGCTCTGGCCCGGGACCCGGTGCGGGTCAACCACGCCATCAAGCGCTTCGTCGATCGGGTCGGGAGGGCGCGATGAATGTCACGACATGGACCAGAGGGCTCAGCCGGCAGAAGAGAGTCCTCTTCCTCTCGTCTCCCATTGGCCTGGGCCACGCCCGACGAGACCTGGCGGTCGGAACCGAGCTGAAGGGCATCGACCCCGAGATCCGGATCGACTGGCTGGCACAAGACCCGGTGACCCGCGTCCTCGAAGGAGCCGGGGAGAGGATCCATCCCGCCAGCGAGATGCTGGCCTCCGAGTCGTCCCATATCGCGTCCGAGGCCAGCGGGCACAGTCTCCACTGCTTCCAGGCGCTGCGGAACATGGACGAGATCCTCCTAGCCAACTTCATGATCTTCCAAGAGGTGGTGGAGGAGGGCGAGTACGACCTGATAGTCGGTGACGAGGCCTGGGAGGTCGACCACTTCTGGCACGAGAACCCCGAGCTGAAGCGTGGCTCGCACGTCTGGATGACCGACTTCGTCGGCTTCATCCCGATGCCGGAAGGCGGCGAGCACGAGGCTCACCTGACATCTGACTACAACGCCGAGATGATCTCGCACATCGCTCGATTCCCCAGGATCAGGGATCGGGCGATCTTCGTCGGCAACCCCGACGACATATATCCGGAGACATTCGGGCCCGACCTGCCCAAGATTCGGGACTGGACCGAAGACCACTTCGAGTTCTCCGGGTACATCACGGGTTTCACCCCCCCGACGCCGGATCAGGCCGCCGAGGTTCGCCACGAACTCGGGTTTGGCCCTGATGAGAAGGTGTGCGTGGTGGCTGTGGGCGGATCGGGCGTGGGACGGGATCTGCTCGAGAAGGTCATTGCAGCGTTCCCGATGGCCAGAGAGCAGGTCCCCGAGCTGCGGATGATCGCCGTCGCCGGCCCCCGGATCGAGCCGAGTTCACTACCGGCGATGCCCGGGCTGGAAGTCCACGGGTATGTGGATCGGCTCTTTCGCCACCTCTCAGTGTGCGACCTCGCCGTGGTCCAGGGAGGTTTGACGACGACCATGGAGCTCGCCGCGGCCAACCGGCCCTTCCTGTACTTCCCGTTGAAGGACCACTTCGAACAGACCTACCACGTCCGGCACCGTCTCGATCAATACGGGGCGGGAACCCACATGGACTATTCGACGACCACTCCGGAGGACCTCGCCGGTGCCATCGTCACGAACATCGGGAAACCCACCGACTTCAAACCTGTCGAGACCGACGGGGCGGCACGTGCCGCACGACTCATCGCCGATCTGATCTAGCCACGGGGCGAAAGGAGCCAAACCAACGGACACCTACTTGTAGCCACACAAACATCGGTCGAACGACCGACTCAGACCCCAGCAACTCGAACACAAGGAAGACAATGACAACAACGCAGATTCGCAACGGAGTCGACACCGGAGCCCTCTTCGGAGCCCTCGACGCGGTCAAAGCAACCCCGGAAGCAGCCCAGTTCCAGTTCCGGGCCCGGAACGAATGGGTGAGCGGCACGAACAGTCGCAGCACCATCCACGACTTCTTCGGTCTGGGCGAGGAACAGATCCACACGGAGTCACACACATACGACGCCGACCATCCCAAGCAGTTGGTGGGCACCGACGTCGGCCCCTCCCCCGTCGAATTCCTGCTCCATGCCCTGGCGGCATGCATCACGGCGGGGATCGGCAACGTGGCCGCCGCCCGCGGCATCGAGCTCACCCGGGTGGCCTCGGTCGTCACCGGGGACATCGATCTGGTGGGGCTTCTCGGCATCGACACCTCGGTGCGCAACGGCTACCAGAGCATCGAGATGACGGTGGAGATCGAGGGCGATGCCACGCCCGAGAAGCTCGAGGAGGTCGTCAAGCGCTCGATCGCAAGGTCAGCGGTGTACGACATGCTCACCAATGGCACCGGTGTCTCGATCCAGGTGGCCGGATGACTGGAACACGATTGCGGGCCGGGAGTCTCCCGGCCCGCATGCTCGCGGGGAAACAGTGAGCTACGACTACGACGTCGTGGTCGTCGGGGCCAGAGTGGCCGGCGCGTCGACTGCGATGCTGCTGGCGAGACAGGGACACCGCGTCGTCATGGTCGAGCGTGCCGCCGTGCCCTCCGACACCGTGTCTACTCACGCCATCACCCGGAGCGGCGTCGTCCAGCTGTCGAGATGGGGGCTTCTCGATGAAGTCCTCGACGCAGGGACCCCAGCCGTCCGCGAGGTGACGCTCGGCTTTGGAGACCAGCGGATCGATTTCGAGGTTCGTAGCGAGTTCGGGGTGGACCATTTCGTCGCACCGCGCCGCTACCTGCTCGACGGTGTGTTGGCCGAGGCAGCACAGGATGCGGGTGCGGAGCTGCGCGACGGAACCATCTTCAAGAGCCTGCTCCGTAACGACTCGGGGCGGGTCGACGGGGTAGTAGTCAAAGGTGATGGCGGCCCGACACCGATCCGCGCCCGATTCGTCGTCGGCGCCGACGGTCACCACTCACGAGTTGCCGGGCAAGCAGACTCATTCGTCTATCGCTCACACGAGCCTCTGAACGCGGTCAACTACGCCTACTTCGACGGCATCGACCACAGAGGGTTCTGGTTTCAGTTCACCCCCGAGGTCAACACCGGGCTGGTCCCGACCAACGACGATCAATGCCTCGTCTTCGCCGGACGTCCGACACGACAGAAAGGAGCGTTCAGTCGAGACCCCGACGGCGAGTTCATGGCGCTGATCCGACGGGGCGGAACCGACCTGGCTGACATCGTTGCGGCCGGACATCGGGCCAGCCGCTTCCATGGGACGTCAGGGCTCAGCGGATTCCTCCGCCAGCCTTACGGGCCGGGGTGGGCACTGGTCGGCGACGCCGGCTATACCGAGGACCCGATCTCGGCGCACGGGATCAGCGACGCGCTGCGTGACGCCGAGCTCTGCGCCCGCGCAATCGACACGGCCCTCGGTGACCCGAGCCTCGAAGATGCAGCGTTCGGCTGGTACCACGAAATGAGAGACAGAGTCTCAGTCGACGTCTACGAGGCCGCCGCCGATCTGGCGAGGTACGAGTGGGACCCGGACACGGCATCGCGTCGCATGCGAACGATCAGCGAGGCGACACGAGCCGAGTGTGAGTTGCTGACCGGACTCCCCAGATGGGACCGGGTTCCGGTTCCGCTCAGCGCTTGAGGTCAGACTTTCGTCGGTGCCGCCGGCTGGTAGACACGTATCCCGTCGTCGGTGACGATCTTGCCCACGCCAGGCATCGGGTAGTGGCCGGCGAGGTAGGTCGTGTCGGTGTCCTTGATCGACTCGAACACGCGGTCCCGGGTGGTGCCGGCCATCTCGTGATCGTTGTCGACGGGAAGACTCCAGTGGGGGTGCTCGACCTGGAAGGGGTGGTTGCTCATGTCGCCACCGATCAGGGTCCGGGTCCCATCCGAGATGATCCTCACGATGAGATGCCCCGGCGTGTGGCCGAACGTCTCGACCGCAGTGACACCCGGCAGCACCTCGGTGTCCTGATCGATGAAGTCGACCACCCCGGCGTCGAAGAGGGGCCGCATGATGTTCTGGGCGGCCCTGCCGAACTCGTTGTCCATCTCCTTCCAGTGAGCCCATTCCCTGGTGTGAAACAAGTGGCGGGCGTTGGGAAAGACGATTTTGCCGTCACGCTGACTGCCGCCGATGTGGTCGTAGTGCATGTGGGAATAGATCACCGTTTCCACTGAATCCCGGGCAATGCCGAGCTGGTCGAAACGCTCCGGCATCAACCCGGCGGTCATTCCGGGCTGGTCGATCTCTCCGATCCCGGCGTCGACCATGATCGTGTGGTCACCGTCCGTGATCACCCAGCACCCGAAGTTGAGGCGAGCCTGGCCCTTGTCGTTCTGAGGGTGGAACCGCCAGTCGTGCTCGTTGGCCCGGCTGTCGTAGGACCTCATGTCCCGCCAGTAGAACGCGTCCTCTATGACGAAGAGCGTGTAGGAGCCGCAGTCGAGTTTCCAGGTCATCGCCTCGATCTTGGCAGATCGATCTGATGCTGGTTCGAGAGAGGCGAGAGGCTGTGCCACCCCTGCTCGATGGGGTCGGAATCATCGTCCGAGCCTCTTTGACGTCACTGGGTCAGTATTCACTATAATCAATAATGTCCATACGGAGACCACGTGCCCGACAGATCCTGGGAGTCACAACTCACCCACACCTCGCCCGAGGGAATCCGGATTCGCGGGTACGACCTCAATGAGCTGATCGGCAACGTCAGCTATCCGGCCACTCTCTTCCTCCTGTACACCGGGGAGTTGCCCACGGCATCGGAGGGGCGTCTGATCGAGGCGTTGATGGTGGCCTCGATCGACCACGGCCCGGCCACTCCCTCCGCCCTGGCGGCCCGGGGCTCGATTTCGGGTGGGGGGACTTTGCAGGCGGCGGGGGCCGCCGGGCTCCTGACCATGGGGCGTCACCACGGTGCGGCTGTCGAGGCGTGTATGGAAGTCCTCGAGCAGGTCGTCTCTGGCGAGTCGCCCGACCGGGTGATTCGAGAGATCACAGATCAGGGCGAACGTGTGTCCGGTTTCGGTCATCGCCAGCACAAGAACCGGGATCCCCGTGTCGACCGCCTCTTCGAGTTGGCCGCCAAGGAGGATCTCGAGACACCGCACATCGAGGCCGCGATCGCGGTCGAGGCCGCCCTCCTAGCCAAGAGCGGCAATCCGGTCCCGCTCAACATCGACGGCGCCATGGCCGCCATCCTGGGTGACATCGGTGTGCCCGCCGAATTCGCCAACGCGATCTTCATCACTGCCAGATTGGGAGGTGTGCTCCGACACGCCATCGAAGAGCAAGGGATGGCACCGATGCGGCGCATCGGGCCCGACAACCACACATACACGGGCCCCGAACCAAGACCGCTACCTGAGGAGGACCGACGATGAACCCAACAGTTGCGGAGCTACTCGTCGAATACCTGGAGGACCGGGGCATCGAGCACATCTTCGGGCTCTGCGGTCACACCAACATCGCCGTTCTATCCGCACTCGAAGACAGCCCGATCGAGTTCGTGAACACCCGTCACGAGCAGGTCGCCAGCCATGGCGCCGACGGATACGCCCGTGTCACCGGGAAGGCGTCGGTCGTCTTGAGCCATCTGAGCCCCGGTCTCACCAACGCCGCCACCGGGGTCGCCAACGCCGCTCTGGACTGCATCCCGATGGTGGTCATCGCCGGAGATGTGCCTTCCTTCTATTTCGGCAAGCACCCCCATCAGGAGGTCAATCTCCACGTCGACGGTGGTCAGTACGAGATCTACCGCCCATTCGTGAAACGGGCATGGCGTGTCGGGACCCCCGAGTTGATGCCGGAGATCATCGACAAGGCTTTCGCACTCGCCGAGTCGGGACAGCCCGGGCCGGTGCTGGTGGACGTGCCGATGGACATCTTCTCGGAGAGGATCGATCCGGCTCTGTTCGATCGGGTCAAGCAGAACACCCGAGCCCTGGCGCGGCCGACGATCGACGAGACGACCGCCAGCCAGATCGTCGAGATGATGGTGGAGGCCGATCACCCGGTCCTCTACGTCGGAGGGGGAATCGTTCTCTCCGGGGCGAGCGTGGAGCTGGAGCAGTTCGTCGACCACCTCGGTATCCCTGTGGCACACAGCCTCATGGGCAAGGGGGCGTTGTCAGACGATCACCCGCTGGTACTGGGGATGACAGGCTTCTGGGGCACCACCCTCACCAATGAGACGTGTCTCGAGGCAGATGCCGTCCTCGCCATCGGGACTCGTTTCAAAGAGGCCGACAGCAGCTCCTGGTACGAGGGATATACCTTCGCCATCCCCCCGGCGAAGCTGGCTCACATCGACATCGAGGCGAGCGAGATCGGCCGCAACTTCCCCGCCACGATCGGCGCGGTGGCCGATGCCAGGGCCGCCCTCCAGGTGCTCAATAGGGTGGCCCGGCGTCTCTACCCCGAGGGTCGGGAAGCCGGGCAAATGACCGACCGGATCGCCCGGTCCCGCCAGGAGTTCGCCGCAGCCAACGAGCAGATGGCAACCAGCTCGGCGTGGCCGATGATGCCGGAAAGGATCCTTGCCGACACCCGCAGTGTCGTCGCCGACGACGCCTACCTGGTCACCGACGTCGGCTGGAACAAGAACGGTGTCGGCCAACAGTATCCGATCCGGACACCCGGCACCTTCCTGACCCCAGGCGGCTACGCAACGATGGGTTTCGGGCCACCCGCCGCCATCGGCGCCAAACTGGCCGCACCAAACCGACAGGTGGTCTGCCTCGTCGGTGACGGTGGCTTTGGCCAGAACCCGGCGATGCTGGCCACCGCCGTCGAACACGACCTGGCGGTTGTCTGGGTCGTGATGAACAACAACGCCTACGGCACCATCGCCGGACTGCAGAAGGCTCACTTCGACACCACTTACGGGACTGCCTTCCCCGGGGAGATCGGCTCGTCCAAGCCCGACTACGCGGCAGTCGCCCGCGCCTATGGAGCCGAGGGGATCACGGTGGGGTCGGCTGAGGAGTTCAAACCCGCGCTGGAGAAGGCGCTGGCAATGAACGGCCCGGTCGTGATCGACGTGCCAATGAAGAACAACCCGACACCGACAACCGGGCACTGGAACATCCTCGACATCTACACCCCCGACGGGGACGTGTCCCACGTCGCCACGGACTGAGAGGCAGACATGCCAAGGGAAATCACAGACGCCGAGCGCCAAGAGGCCGCAACGATGCTGGAGAAGGCGCGTGAGGCCATGCGACAAGTCGCCGACTACGACCAGGAGCGGGTCGACCGACTCGCCCGGGCCATCGGCTGGGCCCTCGGCAACGAGCAGACCTTCACCCGACTGGCCCAGATGGGTGTCGACGAGAGCGGTGCAGGCGACCGGGACGGTCGTCCCAACAAGCGCTTCAAGATTCACGGGATACTGCGCGACGCCCTGAGGCAACCGAGCGTCGGTGTCATAGAGGTCGATGACGAAAAGGGGCTCGTCAAGTACGCCAAGCCGGCGGGGGTCATTGCCTCCATCGTCCCGATGACGAATCCCGCTCTCACCCCACCAGGCACGGCGATCAACGCGGTGAAGGCCAAGGACGCAGTGATCTTCTCGCCCCATCCCCGGACCAAGAAGACGACCAACGAGGTGGTCCGCCTCCTTCGTGAAGTGATGATCCGAGAAGGAGCTCCTGCCGACCTCTTCCAATGCGTCGCCGAGCCCTCGATCCCGATGGCGCAGGAGCTCATGGCTATCTGCGACATGACTCTCGCCACGGGAGGCCCGGCAATGGTCAGAGCCGCGTATAGCTCGGGGAAACCTGCGTTCGGAGTGGGAGCGGGCAACTCCACGATCGTCATCGACGAGACAGCTGACATCGAAGAGGCGGCGCGCAACACCCGGATCTCCAAGACCTCGGACTTCGGGTCTGGATGTTCCTCCGATGGCAACGCTCTCATCGACGCCAGCATCTACGAGGCGATGCGGGATCAGTTGGTCATCGAAGGCGGCTATCTGGCGAGTCCCGAGGAGAAGGAGCTGCTCGAGAAGGCGATGTGGGACGAGAACGGTGCCCGCACCCTGGAGACCGTTGCTCAGCCGGCTCCCAAGCTGGCCGCCCAGGCAGGCTTCGACATCCCCGAAGACCGCAAGTTCATCATCGTCGAGCAGGAAGGGATCGGACGCGAGCACAAGTTCTCCTCGGAGAAACTCACCTCGCTGCTGGCGATCTACCGATACGACACCTTCGACGACGCCCTCGACATGGTGCGCCGTATCTACGCGGTCGGCGGGGCCGGTCACTCATGCGGCATCTACTCGTTCGACGACGACCACATCGACGCACTGGCCAGGGTCGCACCGGTCAGCCGGATGATGGTCCGCCAACCACAGTCGAAGGCGAACGCCGGTTCGTTCACCAACGGGATGCCGATGACGTCGAGCTTGGGCTGTGGGATATGGGGCGGCAACGTCACCAATGAGAACATCGGTCTCAAGCACTATCTCAACGTCACGTGGGTCAGCCGCCCGATCCCCGAAGACCGGCCCTCTGAGGAGGAGCTGTTCGGCGAGTTCTACGGCACAGAGGTGCCGTGAGTCAGCCCCAGTTCTCACTCGCATATCTGACCGTCTTCGGAACTCCCCCGGGGCGTATGGTGCAGATCGCCGCCGAAACCGGCTACGACTTCGTGAGCTTCCGCCTCACCGCAGTCACCGACGACGAGCCGAGGTTCCCGTTCTTCACCGACCCGACGCTCGTCAGCGATGTGCGCAACAGCCTCCGTGACGCCGGCATCGCCGTCCTCGACGTCGAACTGGTGCGCACCGACCCGGGCACGACCGCACTCGACTTCAAGCCCTTCATGGACGCCTCCGCCGAGTTGGGGGCGAGACACATAGTGACCCAGATCCCGGAGCCGGATCGGTCGAAGGCGACCTCAGACTTCGCGGGGATCTGCGATCTGGCCGCGCCCTACGGGATGACTGTCGACCTCGAGTTCATTCCCTGGTCGTCGACTCGCGACCTGCGCATGGCGGCTGACATCGTGATCGGGGCCGACCGTCCGAATGGCGGCATCTTGGTAGACACCCTCCACTTCGAGCGGTCCGGATCATCTCTGAACCAGCTCTCGATGCTCGATGAGGGGCTGTTCAACTTCGTCCAGTTGTGCGATGCCACACCCGCCGTCTCCAATGACCCGGACGAGCTGATACGAGTGGCGCGGTCCGACCGGTACCCGCCGGGTGAGGCCTCCATCGATCTGGCGCCGATCGTGAGGGCGATCCCCCAAGTGCCATACTCCCTCGAGGTTCCCAACGAGGCGATGAAGGAAGAGATGGGTGTGATGGAGTATTCGAGACGTGTCCTCGACTCGGCACGAGCCTTGCTCGACGGTATGGCTACAGCACCTGCGGAGGCTGCCCAGTCGTGACCAGGATCCTGGTCGTCAACGGGCCCAATCTGAACCTCCTCGGAACAAGGGAACCGGAGGTCTACGGGGCGGAGACCCTCGACGACATCCTCACCGACCTGCGGGACCATGCCGCGGCACGGGGCGTAGAGCTGACGGACTTTCAGTCCAACTTCGAAGGGGCGATCCTCGACACCCTGCATGCAGCTCGCACCGAGGTCGACGGGATTGTCATGAACCCGGGGGCCTTCACCCACTACAGCATCGCCATCCGCGACGCCATTTCGGGGATTGGTCTCCCGGTGATCGAGACGCACCTCTCGAACGTCCACGCCCGGGAAGAGTTCCGCAAGGTGTCGGTTCTCGCTCCGGTGTGCCTCGGGGTGGTCGCCGGATTCGGTCGCAACAGCTATTTCGTGGCGCTGGAAGCGCTACTCCGCCACCTGGGCCACACGAGTCCGTAGCTCGGGTCAGAAGGCTCGCTGGATCGCCGCCAGGTCGAGCGGTCTCCCGGCCAACGAGTCGGACACCATGCCCGGATACGCCAGGTGCATCCGGGCGATCCCGACGATGTCTGTCATGCCTCCACGAACCGCGGCCTGCGCAACGTTGGGGAGCCACTGTTGGAGGTAGCTGTAGCCAGAGCCGACGGTGACGATGCCGGGCACTGCCGCCCGGAGGGCACTTGTGACCTGGATGTGGCGGGCGACGCCGCGAAGCGGCTCCTCCGGAGTCGAGTACTCGCCTGGCTTGGCGTTGAGGGCCGGCCGCTGATAGTGCCAGGAGTTGTATGGGGAAGAGCCGGTGACGCAAATCAGGTCGACCCCCATCCCATGCAGGTCGGTGAGCAGACGGATCGGTTCAGTGAGATCGATCTCGTGCCCTGTCTCATCGGTACCGAACCAGAACCGGTAGGGACCATCGGTGATCGGGACGCCCGTCTGATCGGGCCCTGCGGTGTGGACCACGGTGTCGAAGGCGCTGAGGCGAAGCGCCAGCTCGAGGTCAGGCGTGTCTGTCTTGATTCGCTGGGTGATGGTCCTGAGAAACCGGGTGCGATTCTCGAACGAGCCCCCGAACTCTCCGGGCCTTTCGAAGCCGCCCAACAACTCATGGCTCAGATATCCATGACAGGCTTTGAGGTCGACGAAGTCGAAGCCGGCACGGGCGACAGCATCGGCGGCTGACGCGTAGTCATCGATCAATCGCCACAGCTCATCGTCGGTCAACAGCGGAGCGGGTCCGAGCCTCTCGTCGAGATACGGGTGATGCCGCGCCGTCACCGGCGCCGCATCGCCCGCCGGTGCGGGATGGCTGAGTCGCCCGGAATGGGTTATCTGTATCCCGACCTTGAGATCGACGGCCCCATCGAACCTGGCGGCATGTGCGGACCGAGCCGCTTCGACGAGCTCGGTCAGCCCTGAAACCGTCTTCTCGGAAGCCAGGAGTTGGGTCGGCGTGCTTCGCCCGTCGGGGCGCACCGCCGCCGACTCTCCCCAGATCGTCTTCACGCCGCTTCGCCCGAAGGCCTCCCAACGGGCCAGGGAGGCTTCGGTCGGGTTGCCCTCGGCATCGCTGTCCCAGCCCTCGAGCGGCAGAATGGCCCACCGGTTGCCGATCTCGAACTCCCCTACCGACACCGGCTGTGCCAGAGGCGCGTCTTGGCCGGTCTCGACGATGTGCTCGAAGGGAAGATCGATGTCGTTCTTCTCGAGATAAGCGGAGAACTCTGAGGCTGTCTGCAGCTGGGACAGCGGGGTGTACTCAGTCAGGCGAGCTCCATTCCGAGCTTGCGCCAATCCGATCGAGTTCGTATCGGATCAATCCCCGACTGCCCTATCGGCTTCGCCCACAGGCCTGAGCCTGGTTGCCGGACCTGAGCCGACTGTCACCTCATGCCCGTCACGCCCCAATGGTGAAACGACTCTGACGACTTCCCCGTATTCCTGAGCGAGTTCGACATCTCCATCGAGCACGGCCCGGAACAGGTTGGCATGACCTTCGATTCTTCGACGTTCCCGTGACGCCTCGGGGCCCTCGGTTGGGAAGTCCACTTTGATTATCAACGATTCCGCCGCGTCGAGCAGACTGGCATAGATCATCTTGAGGGTTGCGCTGTCCGCCAGGTCGAGCAGGATCCGATGGCCTTTCCAAATCAGCCCCTGTGTCTCAAACGAGATGTCTGCGTCAGCCAGGGCATCAGCCACCGCTCTCAGCTCTGCCAGCTTGACCGGATCACGATCGGCGCCGCGAGCGGCGGAGACACCCAGCAACGAAGTCAGGGCCTCGCGCAACTCGATGTTCTCACCCAACGACTGTGCGTTTCTCGCCCAGAGCTGCTTGCTTCCAAGTCGCAACACAGGCTCTGACCTGGCTACGAAGACCCCGCCCTTGGGTCCACGCCGCAACGAGACCAATCCATCGTTGACCAGGAGCTTCAGGGCCTGGTCGAGCGTCGGCCCCGCGACCTGGAACTCGCTTTGGAGCTCAGACTTCAAGCCAAGTCGATCACCAGGCCGGTAGTCGCCGCCGGTGATGCGATCCTCGAGGACCCCGCGGATCCACTCGGGGACGGATTGCAGCCTATCGACCATCGCCGCCTGGATTCAGTTGTGGTACCGGCGTCGACTTCATGAGCTTGCAGCTTTCACTTCAATGAGTGTAAGCAATTGGCGGCTGGAGTCCCAGGGTGTCGATTGGATGTTGGTCCTCGGGAGCGGATGAGAGTGACAGAGCCAGTTCGAATCGCTGTGGTTGGTACCGGATTGATCGGTGGCATACACGCCGAACGGGTTGCCGCGTGCCCTGATACTGAGCTGGCTGTTCTCTGTGGTCTCGATCGCAACGCACCCGGTCTCGCCAAACGACTCTCGGTCCCGTTGGTTGACGACTTCAGGGCCACCGTGGATCACCAGATCGACGCGGCAGTGGTCGCCACCCCAAATCGCCTTCATTCCGAAATGGCCATCTGGTTCCTCGAAGATGGGATCCCGGTCCTCGTCGAGAAACCGATCACCGACTCGGTCGAGGCTGGCCTTCGGCTCTGTGGTGCCGCGGCTCAGGCCGGACTACCCGTTCTGGTTGGCCACCACCGACGTCATCATCCGATGGTTCAGTTGGCCCGGAAGACGGTTGCATCCGAACTGGGGACCTTCGTGGGTTCGTCGACCCTGATCTCGTTCCGAAAGCCCGACAGCTACTACGAACCCGACTGGCGGCGGAGCGATGAGGCCGGCCCGCTCCTGATAAACCTCATTCATGAGGTCGACCTCCTGCGTTTCATGTGCGATGAGATCGAGGCGGTCCAGGCGGTCACGCGAAGATTGAACCGGAGTTGGGACTTCGACGACACCTCGGCGATCGTCGTGCATTTTCGATCTGGGGCCGTTGGAACGATCTTCTTGTCTGACTCCGTGTCCGCTCCGTGGAGCTGGGAAGGGTCCGTGAGTGATGGGATTGGGTTCCACAACCACGGTCAGGACTATCTACAAGCCATGGGAACCAAAGCCTCGTTGAGCATCCCGAGTCTCACTGTGTGGCGATACAGCGACCGGGAGACCGATCCCGGCTGGTACGCCCCATTGCAGACTCGGCGTCTCGACATTCCAAGTGCCGACCCGTACGCCCTGCAGATCGCCCATTTCGCCAGGGTGGTCCGGGACGAGGAACCACCGGTCGTCACCGGTGAGGATGGCTTGCGCAGCCTTGCCGTGGTGGCGGCGGTCATCGAGGCCGGTAAATCCGGTCGGATCGTGGAAATCGACTCGATCCTCGGCCAGTGATCCGAGGTTGGGACCCCCGCACTGAGCGGCCGATCAGCTAACTGGCAACCCCCGCCGTCACTGCGGAGCGGCGAAGTCCGCCGAGCACGTCGCGTATCTCCGACTCGGTCACATCGTCGGAGACGAAAGGCTCGCCCACGTCGCGCAATAGGACGAAGCGAAGCTGAGCATCACGCTTCTTCTTGTCGTGGTGCATGCCTCGGATCATCGCCTCAGGGCTCAGCTCGTCGGGAATGACCCATGAAAGACCCACGTGATCGACGATCGACTGCACTCTCTCGGAGAGACCCGTCACTGCGTAACCCTTCTGCTCGGAGAGACGCGCTGCAGCCACGAGACCCATCGCAACAGCCTCGCCGTGGTTGATCTCACCGTTGGAGGCGTGCTCGATCCCATATCCGAAGGTGTGGCCGAGATTGAGGACGGTCCTCCGGCCCTCCTCCTCGAACGGGTCATCCTGGACGATTGCGATCTTGATCTGGATCGCCTGTGCGATCAGCGACTGCAGGTCGGCGAGGGCTCCGGGGAGCCGATTCGTCCCGGGTGCCCAGTCGGTGCTCTCGATCCGTTCCAGTAGCGAGCTGCTGGCGACGAGGCCGTGCTTGACCACCTCTGCAAGACCGGATGCAAAGTCACGAGCGGGGAGGGTCTGCAATGTGGCCACGTCCGCCACGACCGCCTTGGGCTGTTTGAAGAGACCGATGAGGTTGCGACCCTGGGGAACGTCGAGCCCGACCTTGCCGCCGACACTCGTGTCCACCATGGCGATGAGGTTGGTGGGGCAATGAACCAGATCGAGGCCGCGCATGTAGGTGCCGGCCACAAATCCGGCGACATCGCCGATGATGCTCGTGCCCAACGAGACGATGGTGGCTGTCTTGTCGACGGCCGCCTCGAACATCTGGTCATAGACCGTGTGCACGGCATCGATGGTCTTCTGATGACGACCCGACGGGAGTGTCACTATGAGGTCGGCCGGACCCAACGCGGGTGCATAGAGGTCACGAACCACGTCGTCGGTGATCACAACGATCGGCCCGTGGACGTCGGCGAGCTGTCGGACGAACGGCAGTATCCCGGCACCGACCGTGTAGGGATACCCACCTTCGGGACTGGACACGTCGTATGTCGCCTGCGATGACCAGAGGCCGACGACTTCGTCGGCTATGGCGTCAGGTGCGACCCGGTCAGTGGTCAGCTGCGGAAACCGCTCGTACTGACCCTCTCGGTCGGCCATTAGCTCCACGATCCTTTGTTTCGGGTCATCCACCTGAAGTAGGGGGCGGTCCCGGCGAGACGGGTCGTTGGTGACACGGTTGAGGATCTCATCGGGAGTGGCAACCAGACAGAAGATGCGGCCCGTCCGACTCAACTCGGCGAAGTTGACGGGGTCGAGCATCATCCGGCCCCCGGTTGCGATCACGTGACCGGATAGGGATCCGAGCTCCCTGGCAATGGTTCGCTCCAGCTCGCGGAATCCCTCCTCCCCGCGCTCGGCGAAGATCTGGGAGATAGACCCGTGACGGGATTCGATCAACTCGTCGGTGTCGACGAACTCCATGCCCAGCTTCGAGGCGAGCCGCTGCCCGACCGTGGTCTTACCGGTCCCCATGAACCCGGTGAGGATCAGATTGTGGTCGGGTTGCATGAGGTCAAGGTACCGGTTTCAGCGGTCGACCCGGGAATCTGAGGCTGCAACCGCCGGTCAGGGCCTCAGAACCCGAGAAGCCCCGGGAGCCAGAGAGTGATCGCCGGTACGTAGGTGATGAGCAACAGAACGATGAGCATGGCTGGGAGATAGATGGCCGCACCCTTGAACACCCGTTCGATGGGTAGATCAGTCACCGAGCTCAATACGAAAATCACCCCTCCCATCGGTGGGGTCATCAGCCCGATCATCAGGTTGAAGATGACTATGGAGCCGAGTTGGAGTGGATCGACGCCGAAACTCAAAGCGACTGGCAGGAGAATCGGAGTCACGATGATGAGGGCCGACGTCGGCTCCAGGAGCATCCCCAGGATGAGCAGGAGCACGTTGATGATCAGAAGGAAGACGAACGGATTGTCAGTCAGGCCAACGAGAGCCTCCGCCACCTTCTGGGGCACCTGTTCGCGTGCCAGGATCCAGCTGAGCAGTGCCGAAGCGCCGATGATCAGCATGATCTGAGCAGTGATCACCGCGGTGTCCCTGAAGATGAGGCCCAGACCCTTCCAGGTCAGGGTCCTATACGAGAAGGCCAGGAGAAGCATGTATAGGGCCCCAACCCCCGCCGCTTCCGTTGGGGTGAAGAAACCGCCCAGGATCCCACCGAGAATCAACACAGGAGCGCCCATGGCAGGCAGGGCCCGCAAGAAGGCACGGCGAACCTGGCTCCAGTCGTAGGGGTCGCCAACCAGATCCGGACGGCGACGAGCCCAGACATAGACGAGGACGATCAGGGCCAAGGTCATCAGGAACGCCGGCACGACCGCCGCTGCGAAGAGGCCACCGGTTGAAACGGCTGCCACGGAGGCGAACACCACCGCCGGAATGCTGGGTGGCATTATCGGACTGATGAGAGCGGAGCTGGCGCTGAGGCCCACAGAGAACTCAGCGGGATAACCCTTTTTCCGCATGTGGTTGACTTCGATCGCCCCGAGACCAGCAGCATCGGCAAGTGATGCGCCGCTCATCCAGGAGAAACCGAGGCTCACCGCGATGTTCACGTAGGCGAGACCGGCGCGCAGCGGCCCCAGGAACAAGACCGCCGCGTCATAGAGTCGGTCCGCGATCTCGGTTCGCGTGGCCACGATCCCCACGAGGATGAACAGGGGAACCGCCAGCAACGGCCAACTGTCTATCCCTTGCATCATCAGGCGAATCGCCAGATGAGGCGTGTTACCTTCGATGAGGAACCACACGACCGAAGGCCCGAGGATGGCGAAGGCCATCGGTACACGCAGCAGAAAAAGAACGATGATCGCGATGATCAGCAGTGTCAGGCTCATGCAGTTTCTTCGCTGCCGTTCTTCAGCCCAGGTATGTCACGGATGACGATCGCCAAGACGACGCGGATCGCCACGAGGATCAGCCCGACGAGCGGAATCGAGTTGACGAAGCGAAGCGACAGTCCGCCTGCCGGCGTCACCTGATCGACGCCTGTCGTCACCAAGGTGTAGCTCCCATAGATCAGAACCACGCAGGTTCCCAGGATCACCAGGTTCACGAACAACTTGACACCTACGAGCCAGCGCCCCTTTGCCACGTAGTCGATGACCTTGATTGCGATGTGGTGCGGGGGATACGCGATCAGATATCCGGCCAGGAGAAACGTCGCCCATACCATCGACAATCGGGCCAACTCTCCCGACCACGCAGCCGAGGCACCGGGGATGTAGCGCAACGCGACCTGGCCCAGTACGAGGATCAGAATCAGCACCAACAGCAGAGAGCCAACCACCTGCTCGACCGTCCCAAGCACCCTGAAAACGGAGTGCATGGGTTCGCTCGCTGGAAGCAGCGGCTGTTCCCGCTCCGCTGCCTCTTCCTGTGCAGCGTAGAACTCCGCCTCGGTCTCGTGGAGCTCCTCGAGGGCACTGGAGTGCTTACCCTCGCCTTCGCTCACCGGCGGGTCGTCGTGCTGATCCATCGAAGTCGATCCTCCTAACCCGGGGCAGATTTCGCCCAGCTGCTCACAAAATAAACCGCAGAAACTAGAAAGTGCCCGGGACGCATCCCGGGCACTTTCCACGGTTTCCGACTATCCGCCGGCCGTTGAGCGGATCGCGTCGAGGACCTCGATCTGCTCGGGGGTGTAGTTCTCCCTGAGAAATGGCTCGGCCATCTCACGGAAAGCGTCACGGTTCACGTCGTCGATCACTTCCATGTCGCCGCTGTCCCGCCACGCCGCCAGGATCGTCTCTTCGGCCTCCGCCGCACACTGGGGCTCTTCGATCATCGCTTGCTCGACGCCATCGGCGATGGCTTGCTGCTGCTCGGGGCTCAACGAGTCCCAGGTCGCGCCATTCATGACCACGAGGTTCGTGCTCAGCTGATGGGCCGACAGGCTGATGTAGTCCTGCACCTCGTCGAGGTTGATGGCGTCGATGTTGGTGATCGGGTTCTCCTGCCCGTCCACGGTGCCCTGTTGAAGTGCCAGGTACAGCTCCTCGAACGCGACCTCGACTGCTTCGGCACCCATGGCCTCGGCGTTGAGGAGGAACGACGGTGATGGCGGGAACCGCATCCTCAGACCCTCGAGGTCCTCGGGCTCACGAATCGGGACGTTCGCAGTGAACTGACGTGCGCCCGTGTTCCAGGCACCGAGGATCTGAACACCGGTTGCCTCGAGGAACCCTTCCTTGAGCGGCGTGGAGGCATCCCCTGTGAAGAAGTTGTAGACGTGATCGCTGTCGTCGAAGACGAAGGCGCCGTCGGCTACTCCCATTGGGGCGTACACGGACGCCAAGGCCGAGGCACCCTGGATATCGATGTCGATATCGCCAGAGATCACGGACTCGATGCGGTCGGCGTCCCCGCCGAGCTCACTCGCACCAAACACCTCGATGGTTAGTCCGACGCCCGCTCCCTCGGCGACCTCTTTGATGACATCCGTGCCACACACCACCTGAGGTTGCCCCTCCTGATAGCTGTGGGCGAGCACCAGCTCGACCTCGGTTTGCTCCGCGCCGGTTGTCGTGGTTCCAGCATCTGCGGTGGTCGTCGGCCCCGCGGCCTCTGTGGTCGTGACTCCGGCGTCAGCCGTAGTCGTCGTCTCGTCGTCTCCACCGTCGCCACCACATGCGGCCAGCACCAAAGAAAGTGCCAGCAGAATGGCGAATATCCGGGATCGCCTGTTCATCTGTCCTCCTCGTAGTCAGTCAGTTCGACCGGGTTCCGACCGTCAAGTTCGGGTCGGTTCCTGTTGAACTGTAATGAATATAGTCAATTTAGGGAACCCACGCGGATCCAGGTTTTTCCGCGTGCCTTTGCACTGTTCTCAAAGGCGGCCTGCGTGTCCTCCAACGGGTACTCGTCGGTGACGATCTGGCCCGGCCTGATCCGACCGGCGGCGAGGTCGTCGAGCGTCGTTGCGAAGTCGACCGGGTGGTCATAGGTCAACGAGCCCTGCACCGTGACCTGGGAACGAACCAGGGTCTGGGAGCTGAGCTCGAGAGGCCGGCTGTCAAGCCCGAGACAGATCACCGACCCACCCGCTGCGATGTGATGCATCGCCGTGGCCATGGACGCAGGTGAGCCCACCGTGTCGACCACGAGCTCGAACGACAGGCCATCGACGACAGGAGCGGCGCCGAGCTCGGCAGCGAACTCGATTCGGTGTGCGTTGATGTCATGCGTGAAGACAGTCACGCCCTTGCCGATGAGGGCGAGCGCCATCGTGAGACCCTGAGCCCCAGCCCCGACCACGAGTGCCGACCCAGGCAAACGAGCCCGAAGCCGTCGAAGGGCGGCACCGGCGACGGTTGCCGGCTCCACGCACACCAGGTCGATGTGGTCGGCCGGCGAGACCGGCCATGCGAACTCGCTCGAGATCACCACTCGTTCTGCCAGCGCACCGGGCCGATTCATCCCGAGCGATTGGCGTCCACGACAAGCAGACGTCACCCCGGAGCGGCAGACATCACACTCGAAGCATGCGACGTTCGGCTCCACGACCACGAGATCCCCGATCCGGCCGGCTGACACACCGGGACCAACGGCGTCGATGACACCGAACGCCTCATGACCCATGATCCACGGGTAGGACCGGACCTCCCACTTTCCGGAGAAGACACTCTGATCCGATCCGCACAGCCCTACGCCACCGACAGCAATCCGCACCTCCCCCGGACCGGGCTCCGGATCGCCGACCTCGTCCACGACTACCTTTCCCGGTTCGACCAACAGGGCAGCCTTCATGTCGACCTCCGGAGGAGCCGACGAGGGTTGAGCACCATCATCTGCTCGATGGCCTCTGGAGACACGCCGACGGCGCGCAGCATCGGAAGGATCCGGTTGGGGATGTTGTCCATCCGCCAGTTGGGGGCATGACCGGCACGCCAGGAGGGTGGTGTGATGTGGCTGTATATCGCGGCATCGTGGGACAGCACCATACGTTCGGCATACCCGCGCTCGACAAGTCTCGCCACCGTTGCCACCCGCCTTTCGTCGGACAGCACGTGCTCCATCCCAAATCGATCCATGCCGATGGTGGAACCGTTGTCCATCAAGGCTCGCAGATAGTCGAGGTCTTCAGTGTCACCGGAGTGGCCGATCACGATGCGTTCGGGGTCGACGCCACGCTCGACCAGGAATGTCTGCTGTCCGAGTCCATTTCCGGATGCAGGATGGGAATGGGTGGTGATGGGCACACCAGTTTCCTGATGAGCCACCGCCGCCGCAGACATGACCCTGACCACATCAGGGGTGAAACCGTCTTCGTCCGTCATCACCTTGAGCATCGCTGCTCTGATGTCGCTTCCGGCGATGCCGTCTCGTATGTCCGCCACAAACATCTCGACCAGCGGCTCATCGCCACCCAACACCGACTGTGGGCCGTGAAACTGGAAATAAGGAGGCAACACGTTGGGCGTGTACCAGCCGGTGGAGGCGATCACGTTGATCGGGACCCGCCGAGCCACCTGGGACACCAACTCGACGTCACGGCCCAATCCGGGAACGGTCAGGTCCACCACCGTCCGCACTCCGAGGTGGTACAGGTCCATGAGGCCAGCGACGGCGGACTCCACCGCCCGCGGCGCCTCCCATTCCTCGTCCGGACGGTTCATCTCCAGTTCGAAACTCCGAACGAACAGATGCTCGTGGATGAGGGTGACCCCAAGATCATCGGAGGGGACCAACCCACGATATGTCTCCACCCTCGTCACTTTCCCTCCCGGCCCCTGGGATCCGTTGTCTCTAGGCCCTGTTGAGGACTGAGGTGATGCCGCTGTTGGTGATGGTCAGGGTGTCTGCTGTGCACTCATAGGTGCTCCCTGAGGCAATCCCTTCGGGAACGTCTACAGGTGCGGTGGGAAGAGGCACTTCCTGTCCGTCGACCTCGATCCTGGAGTTGACGAGCACGTCCGAGATGTCGATCTCGACGGTCATGGTGGTGTCGTCGGCGCTCCACGTCCCGGTGTCTTCTCCGTTCATCTCGATGATCACGGTGCCCTCGGATGTGCCTACCTGGAATCCCCAGCCGTCTCTGATGGCCAGCAACGATCCATCTGCGTCCATCTGGACCGTGTAGGTGCCACCCAGCGCCGTCACTTCGGCCCCGCCCATATCTGCGCCCTCGAAGACTCCTGACATGTTTGCGATGAAGACCTCGTTGTCCATGATCCAGGTCCCGACGATGCAGTCGGAGCCTCCTCCTCCGGCCCCGGCGGCACCCGTTGTCGTGACGGCCTCGACGGTAGAGGTAGTCGCCTCGGCCCCCGTCGTTGTCGTGTCGGCCGGGGCCGTGGACGAGGAGTCGGGCGCTGCCGTGGTCGACGTATCTCCGGCATCTCCCCCGCTACAGGCGGCCAGGACAACACCGAGAATCACTATGAAGGTCGAGATTCTGCGCATACCGGAACGTTACCGGTGTCCGGGTTGGTGCCGGTTAGATGTAGTCGCGGGGTTGGTAAACGGCGACAAGCCGGCCTGAGGGCGTCTCCACCGCGGGCCATGCGTCGAACTCGACCACCGCCACTGTGGCCGTCTTCATCTCGACCCGCTGGCCGCTCAGGACCGACACCAGGCTGGACCATGTCGGCTGGTGGCCGACGAGCATGAGCCGGTCGACGTCGGGGGCGTCCGCAGCGACCTCGATGGCGGTGTCGACACCGGAGCCATAGAGACGTGGATCGAGCTCGATCTCGGTATCCCAGTTTCCCGCATGGGCGGCGAGCTCGGCTGTGGTACGAGCCCTGACCGCGGTCGAGGTGATGACCAGTCCGGGCACCAGACCCTCCGCCGCCAGTGTCTCGCCCATGGCGCGGGCACTCTTGACACCGCGTTCGTTCAGTGGTCGATCGTGGTCACGGCTGTAGTCGGCATCCCAGTCCGACTTGGCGTGACGCATGACGAGAAGGGTCTTCATGTCCCGCGAGAGGCTAGGCGAGGGCGTGCTGCAGCGATCCGCCTACGGTTGAGGGAGATGCCGAACCGCTTGGCCCACGCCACCTCGCCCTACCTGCTCCAACACGCCGACAATCCGGTCGACTGGTGGGAGTGGGGCGGTGATGCGTTCGCCGAGGCGCGGCGCCGCGACGTGCCAGTGCTGCTCAGTGTCGGTTACGCCGCTTGCCATTGGTGTCACGTCATGGCCCACGAGTCATTCGAGGACGAGACCACCGCCGAGATCATGAACCAACTGTTCGTGAATGTGAAGGTCGATCGGGAGGAGCGGCCCGACGTCGACTCCATATACATGGAGGCGGTGCAGACGATGACCGGGCAAGGTGGGTGGCCGATGACGGTCTGGATCGACCACGAGGGGCGTCCGTTCTACGCCGGCACCTACTTCCCCGATCGGCCCCATCACCGCATGCCCTCGTTCAGACAGGTGATCGCTGCAGTGTCCGACGCCTGGGTCAACCGTCGTGCCGAGGTCGGCGAGCAGGCTTCGCGGCTGGTCGGCGCGATCACCCGAGAGCTTCCTGGCGGTTCATCCCCGGACCAGGAGGTCTTGGAGTCTGCGTATCGGGCGATCTCCGGTTCCTTCGACCCCGTCAACGGTGGCTTCGGTGGTGCCCCCAAGTTCCCACAGCAGCCCGTCCTCGAGTTCCTTCTGAGAGCCCACGCCGAAGACTGGGCGTCCGAGGCGGGGACCATGCTGGCCAGGACCCTCGACGAGATGGCGGCGGGAGGCATCCATGACCAGATAGGTGGAGGCTTCGCCCGCTACTCGGTGGACACCCGGTGGCTGGTCCCCCACTTCGAGAAGATGCTCTACGACAACGCCCAACTGGCCCGGCTGTACCTGTGGTCCGGTATCGAGCTCGACCGCTCCGAGTTCACAGACGTAGCCCGCTCGACGATCGGATACCTGGAGCGTGACCTGCGCCACCCCGATGGCGGGTTCTTCTCGTCGGAGGACGCCGACTCGGAGGGTGTCGAGGGCAAGTTCTACGTCTGGACCCCGGACGAGATCAGATCCGTACTGGGAGATGCTGCGCAACCGGTCCTTGACTTCTACGGAATCACCGAGTCCGGCAACTTCGAGGGCTCGAACATCCTCGAGGTCGTCGGTTCCACTCCGCCGCCCGGGCTGGTGGACGCCAAGACGATTTTGCTGGAGGCGCGG
The DNA here is from genome assembly GCA_035762545.1 of Acidimicrobiia bacterium. Classification (GTDB taxonomy): domain Bacteria; phylum Actinomycetota; class Acidimicrobiia; order Spongiisociales; family ZC4RG35; genus JANQRA01. The sequence goes on along the minus strand of DASTOM010000025.1, from coordinate 24,498 downwards.
TCGAAACGAATCCGACCCGGTCTGGACGACAAGGTGATCGCTTCCTGGAACGGTTTGGCGATCCGGGCCCTGGCCGAGACCGGCGCCGTCCTGCGCGAGAGGCGTTATCTGGATGTGGCGCGCCAGACGGCTGACTTCGTGCTGAGGGAGTTGGTTGTGGATGGTCGACTGATGCGCTCGTGGCGGGAAGGTCGGACCTCTGTAGCGGGGTTCCTCGACGATCACGCCTCGATGGCGGTCGGGCTCCTCACCCTCTACGCGGCCACAGGTGAGGTGCGCTGGTACGAGGATGCAGTGGGCCTGATCGATCAGTTCGAGCGGTTCGCCAGACCCGATGGTGGCTTCTATTCGAACTCAGCGGATGCCGACGAACTGGTGAAACGCCCCTCCGACATCACCGACAACCCGCTGCCGTCGGGAAACGCCCTGGCGGCGGAAGCTTTGCTGCTGGGGAGCCTCTACACGGGTCGATCCGACTGGCGGGCCGAGTCCGAGCGGGCTCTGGGATCGGTCGCCCTCCTCGCCGAGCGCTATCCGACGATGGTGGGGCACCACCTGGCCGTTGCGCATTCGTCTCTGGGTACCCGTGAGGTGGCGATCGTTGGTACAGGTTGGGAAGAGCTGGCCGCGGTGTATTGGTCCCGCTATCGACCGGGAGTGGTGCTGGCCGGGTCGGCGTCCGAAACCGAGGCGGTTCCTTTGCTCGCCGGACGACCCGGCGGCGAACCGGCTCACGCCTTCGTGTGTCGGGACTTCGTCTGCGACTTGCCCACCAGTGATCCGGCTGCTTTGGCGGTCCAGCTGGGCTGATTCCTGGTGGCAATCAACATCGAGCCTGCACCATGTCCCGCAAAACGCACCGCCTTGCAGGCTCAACGTCGGAGACACAGACACCGAATCTCGAACCTGCACAGCGTTGTCAATGCCGGGACAGCGTGCAGGCTCGACGCGAGGTGCCCCACCGGCTATCTGCTTTAGAGGCCTGCGTCCCGATAGAGGACAAACCCCCGCTGAGCAGGGGTTTTGGCAGTCCCGACCGGATTCGAACCGGCGTTACCGGCTTGAGAGGCCGGCGTCCTAGACCACTAGACGACGGGACCAGGTTGAGAGGTTGGTGTCCCAACCTCTGGCTCGGGGGGAAGGACTCGAACCCTCAATAACAGGGCCAGAACCTGTCGTGTTGCCTATTACACCACCCCCGAACGCGCACGCTCAGATGAGGATGCGGGGTTCGGTACAGGATAATCGGACGAGCGACGATGTGTGAAGTCGCTAGCGGTTGGCGACCCGCTCCAGCCAGTTCGCGAAAATCACCTGACCCTGGCTGTTCCATGGATGGGGGTCCTTCGGGAGCAGTCGGGTCTCATCGAGGCGGGGTGGAGCCGACCCATCGGCCTTCGCCGCCTCCAGCACCGGCCGGTACTCCGACAACTCCGCCACGGTGGTCTCGTCGAAGTAGTTCTCCGGAACGGGCGGGTAATCGTCACGCTCGCCACGCCAGTAGCGGCCCAACTCCCTCCGGTATTCCTTGAGCAGGCTCACCAGGTCGTACTCCGGATGGCCCTGGAAGAAGACCCAGAAATCGTCGGGGTCGACGACCATGTGCACCCCTGCCTGGTCGCTCTCCAGGAGAACTCGGAGACCCAATGACTCGAACTCCTCCCGGGTCACGTTGTACCAATGCGAGTGTGGAGCCTCGACGGTGTCTCCCAGTCCGGACAGGAGGTCGTCGTCCCCGACCCTTCGGTGGTCGTAGACCCCCCACTGCTTGTCGGGGAGACGGGTCCGGGTCAGCCCCATGTGCCGTTGCAGGACGGCGTGGGTGGCGAGACAGCTGCACAAGACCGAACCGGTCTCTTTGCTGGCCCAGTCGAGGACCTCACCCAGTCCCTGCCAGAAGGCCTCCTCCTCGAGGAGGTGGCGCGCGGGATTGGCCCCGGTGACGATGAGTGCGTCGATTCCGTCGTCGCGGATCGACTCGAACGAGGTGTAGTGCCGGTCGATGTGGTGCCTCGCCTCGGGGTCACGGGCTTCGGCGGCGACGGTGAACGGCAGTACCGCCACGTCTCGATCCCGGGAACCGGCGGAAACCAGACGCACGAACTGGCGGTCGGTGGCCCGGAGCGCCGCGTCGGGCATCAGGTTCAACAATCCGACCCGGATGTCGGCGGAGCCTCCATCCACGACATCGACTCCTTCGGCGATCAGCGAATCGAAGGCGGGGAGATCGGAGGTACGGATCAGGGCCATCACTGATCGCCCAAGTAGCCTGCGAGATGCCCGGTCAGGTCGATTGCGTCGTCCTCGGCTCCATGGATGAAACTCGACTTGCGACGACGAAGAAACGTCAGCCCGATTCGATACAGGCCCGGTGAGTCGGTCACGACCCCGCCATCGTGTCTGATCTCCCCCTTCCTGTCGAGGACCGGAATGTCGAGCCATGAGTAGTCCGGCACGTACCCGGTCGCCCATAGAACCGTTGAGATGCTGCCGTCGTCGAGGTCGAGCGACAGCACCGGGTTGTCGTCGACGACTGTGTCGGCATAACGCTCCGGCTCGTCGACCAAACCTTCATGACTTCCGACGATCCACTCGTCGATCATGTCGAGGAGACGGATCAGCTTGAGGTCGGCGAGTGCGCACACGTTCCGCAGTGATCCCGAGAAGAACGCCGTCCCATCGGTCACCGCGCTGAGACGGCCGACCAGACGGACACCTTGGGAAGTCAGGGTGTTGAGGTCCAGGGTCCGCCGATCAGGGGTGCCAACCAGTTGCGGAGACGGGATGTGGCGGGCTCGAACCAGGTCATCGACCTCGTCGTACCTCTCGTCCAGCCGTCCGATGGCGTCGAGCCAGAACTGGATGTCGCGTCCCCGATAGGTCCGTGGCATTCGCACGTGCTCACCCACCGACAATGTCACCGGCCGCCCCGACTGATGGACCTCCTCGGCGATCTGGATCCCGGTGGCAGATGCTCCGACCACGAGGACGCCGCCGTCCGGCAGGTCCGAGGGACGCTTGTAGTCGAAGGCACTGACCGAGGTGATCCCCGCGGGCAGATCTGCACCAACTGTTGGGATCTTGGGACGGTTGAACCCACCGGAGGCGATCACCACGGCGGCGGCATCCCAGGTCCGGCCATTCGACGACACCAGGTAACGGTCCCCGTTTTGCCGCACCGACTCCACCGTCGTGCTCGTTTCGACCGGGGCATCGATGTGACGTGCGTACTTGTCGATGAACTCGACGACTTCCGGCATCGTCATGAACCCGTCCGGGTCGTCACCGGCATATCCGAACCCGGGGAGGTTCGTCTGCCAGTTGGGGGTGAGAAGACGGAGCGAATCCCAACGCTCGTTCCGCCAGGTGTTGGCAACCTCTCCGCGTTCGAGCACCACATGGTCGACCGCGCGTTCGGTCAGGAGGTGGCTCACGGCGAGACCGGCATGCCCGGCTCCGATCACCACAGTTGGGATGCGGGTCACGGAGCCGGGCACCGTCTCAGGCGTTGACGCTGACCGCGACGTTCGTCGGGTTGGTGATGATGTCGAATACCGCTGACCGCTTCTGGGACTGGGCCACGATGGCCTCGATCTCCTGGTCGGTGGCCTCGGCGTCGATTTCGTAGTTCACCCTGATGGTGTTGAAGCCGTTCCGGACCTCGGGGTCGGCGCCGAGGATGCCAAGGATGTCCATGTCACCCTCGATGGTGGCGGTCACCGAGTTGAGCTGGATGCCCCGGTTTTGCGCTACCGAGGCGACACCCGCTGTCAGACAGCTGGCGAGACCCACGAGCACGAACTCGACCGGGGTGGCGCCGTTGTCCTCGGCGGCGAACACCTCGGGGTGGTCGGCGCTGAACTCGAACGTGGTCCGGTGAGTCTGGTTGTCGCCGAGCCCGAAGAACTCCTCGACCTTCGATTCGCTATGGGTGCCGTGTACCCACTTGTTGGTGGCGCGCCAGGTGAACTGGGCGCCCTCGGGTGCACCGGACAGGGCATCACGGGCCCCGATCAAATGCTCGACGTTGACTCCGTTGTTGGCTGACTTCTCTTGGGTTGCGGTCATTGCTTTCTCCTCGATGGATGTTGCTGGAAAGGGGTACGCCGAATAGAACCGGAGGAGGTTCCGCTTGGCTCCCTGGGTGGTTGGCGTGGGCGACTAGGTGTCGGCTACTCCACCCGGGAGCAGAGACAGGCGCAGGTCTCTGGAGTAGATGGGTGGACCATGGGTTGCGGTGTCATTGATGCTCCTATCGCTTGTACGCGCTCCTTGAGCGCTGCGAGCGGATCACCGCCAACAGCTGTACTCATCGACAGGCATTGGCACCGTTCTATCGGTTGCCGCGGCTTCACAGGGCCTGTCCCTCCACCGCTCTAGATGAGCGCGTTGTCGCCGCGATTAGACCATCTGCCCGGAAAACCGTCAATACGACGCCGGGGTAGTGTCGGGCCATGAGCCTCACCGCAGATCAACGCGCCGCAATCGACACCACCGAAGAGGTCGACATCTATACCAGTGCCGGCGGACGGATGATCGGGACCATCATCTGGGTGGTGGTGTCAGAGGGCGAGGTGTACGTCCGGTCGGTGAATGCCGAGGACGGTCAGTGGTACCAGCGGGCCCGCTCCAACCCCTCCGTGTCTTTGGATGTCAATGGCGAGAGAATCGACTTTCAGGCCGTGCACATCGGGGACGACGCAACCATCGAGGCGGTGTCCGACGCCCTGCGCGCCAAATACCGGCCCGGGGCATCACTCGACGCCATGGTCCGCGACGAGGTGCTGGGGCACACCCTGCGGCTCGATCCCGTGGACTGATGGCCGGGGTGCTCACCGGAGAGGTGAGGGCCTGGCTCCTCGACTCCGATCCTTCGATCCGATGGCAGGTGATGGCTCACCTCACGGACGCTCCCGAGGATCTCGTCAGCGCCGAACGGTCGCGGGTCGCCCGGGAAGGCTGGGGATCGAGGCTGCTGGCCCTCCAGGCCGAGGATGGCAACTGGGGAGGCGGCGTCTACTCGCCGAAGTGGATCTCAACGACGTACACCCTCCTGCTCCTCAGAGACTTAGGGGTGGATCCGACCGACACCGACATGGCTCGAGCCATCGACCTGGTTCGAGAGAAGGTCACGATGGGCGACGCCCAATGGCCGTTCTTCTCCTATCGCACCGAGACCTGCATCACCGGCATGTGCCTGGGCCTGAACTCATACTTCCTCGAGGGCGACGAGGACGGCGAGACGGTGGTGGAATGGCTACTCGGCCAGCAGCTCGACGACGGGGGTTGGAACTGCGCCACGACCCGGGGCTCGACGCGGTCGTCGTTCAACACGACGATCCTCGCCCTGGAGGGCTTGCTCGCCTACGAAACCGCCACGGGTGCGAGCCGGACAATCGCGGAAGCCCGAGTACGGGGGCACGACTATCTCCTCGATCGCCACCTCTTCCGGTCATTGAGGTCAGGCGAGGTGGTCGCGGAGCGCTGGAAACTCTTCTCGTTCCCGCCCCGCTGGCACTACGACGTCCTCCGTGGACTCGTCTACCTGACCGACGCCGGGGCCCAGCTCGACAGTCGGGCCGAGGAGGCGCTCGATCTCGTCCGGTCGAAGCGACGCTCCGACGGGCGCTGGCCCCTCCAGAACCCTCACCCGGGGTTGACCCATTTCGAGATGGAGGAGGGTGCGGGCAAGCCGAGCCGGTGGAACACACTCCGAGCCCTGCGGGTCCTCGCACCTTGACGCCGACTCGAAGACTTGCTCTACTGGCCGCCAACAGACGCGCTCATCTAGAGCGGCGGAGGGACAGGCCCTGTGAAGCCGCGGCAACCGACGCGATCGGTGCCAATGCCTGAACGATGAGTAGCCGAGACGGGTTCTCCCGCTCGCGCACGCTTCGAAAGAGCGCGTGAAGACAGGAGCTCAGATCGAGTTCCGGCGAGCTGAAAGGAGAAACGAGGTGGAGCAGTCGATCAACAGATCGCATGAGCTCAACGCTCACGCCCGTCGATGTCTGATGTCCTGAAAGGTCTCCGGTAGGTCCGGACGACCCCATCTCCGCAACCACGTTTTGGCGCGCCCTTTCGAGCGCGCTCGAGAAAAGGACATCACATGACTACAACCATCAGCCGGCTCAACGCCGTCGACATCGCCGCCGTGGGCGAACTGGTGTCGGCGATTCAGGAAGAGCCGACCAAGGCCAAGACCGTCTGGAAGTCGACCGTCGACTGGAAGGGCGGTTTCCAGTCCGAAGCGAGAAGCCGCGACTTCGCACCGGTTCCGTCGGACGAACCACCGGCCCTCGGCGGAGAAGACACCGCGGCCAATCCGGTGGAACAGCTCCTCGGGGCTTTCGGCAACTGCCTCGCAGTGGGCTACGCCGCCAACGCGACCGAGGCCGGCATCGAGCTGACCGGTCTCAGCATCGAGCTGGAGGGCGACCTCGACCTCCACACCTTCCTGGGCTTGTCGGACGGTAATGCGGGGTTCGAGACAGTCACTGCGACGGTGAACATCGAATCCAACGCCAGCGACGAGCAGCTCGCCAGTCTCCACGACAAGGTGGTTTCCACCTCGCCTGTGGGTCACACACTCCAGCGATCGGTGCCGGTGACCGTTCAGCTCGCCTGAACGAATACCGTCTACCCCGTACCGGTCGTCGACCGGTACGGGGTCGGCCAAAGGAATCACCATGACCATCGAGAACAAATACGGATTCGACACCCGGGCGATACATGCCGGCCAGCGCCCCGACCCGGAGACCGGCGCCCGGGCCATGCCCATCTATGCAACGACCTCCTTCGTGTTCGAGGATGTGCAGCACGCAGCCGACCTCTTCAGTCTCCAGAACTTCGGGAACATCTACACCCGGCTCTCCAACCCGACCACCGCCGCCTTCGAGGAGCGGGTCGCATCGCTCGAAGGCGCCCTTGGTGGTCTGGCTACAGCCTCGGGCAAGTCTGCACAGCTGACCGCTCTCCTCACACTGGCCAAGGAGGGCGACCACATCGTCTCGTCCAAGGCCCTCTACGGAGGCACCTTCACCCAGTTCAACGTGTCGGTGCGTCGGATGGGGATCGACGTGACTTTCGTCGACTTCGGCGACCCCGACCAGGTGAAGAAGGCAATCACGCCCAACACCAAGGCCTTGTTCGGAGAGACGATCGGCAACCCGGGAGCCGACATCCTCGACATCGAGCTCTACGCCGGGCTGGCCCACGAGCACGGGATCCCGCTGATCGTCGACAACACCTTCGCCACGCCCTACTTGTGCCGGCCGATCGAGTGGGGGGCGGACATCGTGATCCACTCGGCCACCAAGTTCATGAGCGGGCACGGGACCGTCATCGCCGGCGTCATCGTCGAGTCGGGTCTCTTCCCCTATGACAACGGCAACTTCCCCATCCTCGCCGAGCCGTCGCCGTCGTATCACGACCTCAACTTCTGGGAGAACTTCCGGGAATACGGCTTCCTGATGCGGGCCCGGGCCGAGGTGATGCGAGACATCGGGGCAGCGATCTCCCCCTTCAACTCGTATCTCCTGCTGCTCGGTCTGGAGACCCTCTCTTTGCGGATGGATCGCCACGTGGAGAACGCGGCGGCCGTCGCCAAGCATCTCGCCGACCACCCCGACGTCGCCTGGGTCACCTACCCGATCTTCGACGACAACCGCTGGACCGACCTGGCCAAGAAGTATCTGCCAAAGGGTCCCGGAGCGGTGTTCAGCTTCGGCCTCGAGGGTGGCTACGACGCCGGGGTGAAGTTCATCGAGAGTGTGGAGCTGGCATCCCATCTCGCCAACGTCGGCGACGCCAAGACTCTGGTGATCCATCCGGCCTCGACCACACACCAACAGGTCCCACCCGACGACCGGGAACGTATGGGTGTCGGCAACGACATGATCCGCATCTCGGTGGGCATCGAGACCGTGGAGGACATCATCGACGACCTCGACCAGGCCATGGAGGCAACACATTGACTACTGCGACAGGACTTCCTGACGCAACCGCCGTCGAGCGTCTTCAGATCATCCAGGGCGCGCAGTCGGTGGCCCTCGTCGGCGTGTCCAACAACCCGATCCGCTCGTCCAACTTCGTCGCCTCCTACCTGGTGCGGACCCCGTTCCGCACCTACCCCGTCAACCCCGCCTACGACGAGGTCCTCGGTCTGGAGTGCTACGACACCCTGGCCGACCTCCCGGAAGTGCCCGACATCGTCGATGTGTTCCGGCGTCACGACGCCATCCCCGAGGTGGTCGACCAAGCCATCGAGGTGGGAGCGAAGGTGGTGTGGCTCCAACTGGGCTTGCGTCACGACGAGGCAGCCCAAAAGGCTGTGGACGCCGGGCTGCTGGTCGTCCAGGACCGCTGTCTCAAGATCGAGCATGCCCGCTTCTCGGGAAAGCTCCATCTCGCCGGCTTCAACACCGGGGTGGTGTCGTCGAAGCGACGGCGTCCGATCGACTGACCACCGAACGCGAACCCCGGGCTCCTGCCTGTCCTCCGGACAGGTTGGAGTTTCCGCAGGAAACTCCAACCCATACATGGGTGAAATCCGCTCAGGTTCGCGACGCCCGAGACAGCATCGGCAATCAAGGTGTAAGAAGTCGACGACGCCTGCCGATACATCAACATGATCGAATTTGTTCTCGGCTACTCGATGGGGTCGAAGACGGCCAGCCGCGCCGCCTCCCTGGCGCGGAGTGCTGCATCCGCCGATGGTCTGATCCACTCCAACCGCATCGAGGACCTCAACGAGAGGATCGACGCCATGGCGATGATCATGCGGGGAATGTGGGCACTGCTGGAGGAGCAGGGCATGACCGCGGAACAGCTGGTGGCGAAACTGGAAGAGCTGGACCACGCCGATGGTGTGCCGGACGGGAAAATGAAATCCAGCCCGGTCCCCTGCCGGTCGTGTGACTCGAAGATCCCCGCGGGCCTGACCAAGTGTCAGTACTGCGGCGCCGACGCCCCTGTCGTCGACGACCACCCGCTCGGCCAGCTCTAGATCAGGGAACCAACTCGGGCACCGCCGTGGCCGACGCCCGGACTGTCAACGGCTCTTCCTGGTCGACGAGAACCCTGAACAGACCCAGTTCGATCTCGGCTGTCAGGGTCACTGTGACCGAGGCGGGAGCCACATCGACCTGAGAGCCGAGGATGTCCATCCCCTGCCAGTCGACAGCTGCCGCCGCCAGAAGACGCGACCGCTGCGGATCCAGGACCACCTCGCCCGACGACCGGTATTCCGCCTCGTCGATTCCGGAAGCGGCCGCGACCGCCGCTGAGTCGGCGACCGAGGCCAGCTCACGCTGCAGAGCCAACGCCCTCCAGTAGTCGAGGGCCAGCCCTCCGAACACCAGGAGGAGCAGGGCGAGGCCGAGCACCCATAGCGTGACCGACCCTCGCTCCGACCTCACGGACCCAGACTCCGATAGAGATCGATGGGCTCGGTGTGGTCGGCGCCCACCCACAGCCCACCTACGTCGCCCCATGGTGTCGCGATCAGAGGTGTCCAGACATCGACAGCAACCGAGACCACCCCGCCGCGGGTGAACCCGCATGCCCCCGCCGAACCTAATGCTGGTGCGGCGCCGCACCAGCCGATACGCCAGATCCCGACGTCGAGACCCAGACTCGATGCTTGTGCCTCCGCAGCCGTCTCGCCGGCGCGCAAGTCGAGCTGAAGCACCGCGGCACGAGCCGCCTCGGCCGCTATCGCTTCGGCCGCAACCCGCCGTTCCGACCATGGCCCGAAGGCGAGAACCGCCAGGGCGGCCGGGAGCAGTAGGACGCCGATCGCCAGCGCCAATTCGACCGCGGCGTGACCACGATCGCTCACGGCTCTTCGGTTGCCCTTGACTCGAGCTGGATGTGAAAGGAGGGCATCAACGGAATCCACGCCTGGAAGGTGGCATCCGCCCGTGCCATCACCGAACCGGTCACCGCCTCACACGAGATCGACAGTCCGTCGGACATCGCACCACCGAGGAGGTCGGCGACGACCATCGCGGCGGTCTCGCGGCATGCGGTTGGGCCGCCGACGCTGCCGGCGCGAGCTCCCTGCTCCAATGCCGACCTGATCGCACCGCGCCCGTATTGCACCACCACCAGATTGGCCAGGGTGACGAACATGACCATGGCCAGGGCTCCGGCGAGGACGAACTGGATCGAGGCCATGCCTCGCTCGTCTATCCGCCCAGCAGTTGGGTTCGGATCCACTCGACGATGTCCACGCCTAGGGCCTGGAGGGCCGCCCAGATCACGACCAGGGCGGCGATGGCCAGTGCGGCGTTCCCCATCAGCTCAGCGGTGTTCAGTCCGCGGTCGTCCTCACGAAGGGCCGTCGCCCATGTCTTCATTGCCGGCAGCATCTCGCCTCCTCTTCGTTCGTTTCATTGCCAGCCCGTTATGAGATACGGGAGCGGTGCCGCCACGAACAGGATCAGGACAGGGGCGAGGATGGCAATGGTCGGAACCAGCATCGCAGCCCGCCTCTTGGTCGCCGTTCGCTTGATCGACTCCCGCCTCGTCTCTCGCACGTCTTCAGAAAGTGAAAGGAGCGCACCGGCGAGATCGGCACCACGCTCTTCGGCGCTGGCCAACAGTCGGTACGTCCGTGAGCAGAATGGTTCCGGCGTCAGCTCGGCGATCCTCCGCAACGCATCGGACCCCCGCCACCCGGAACGATGAAGACGCAGCGCCTCGGCCAATTCAGTCACGACCTCCCCGGAACCCCGCTCGGTGACGGCGCGGATCGCCTGGATGACCCCACCGCCAGCCCGCACTCTCAGCGCAAGAAGTTGGTTGACCGTGTAGATCTCGATCTTCATGGCCTCACGGCGCTTCTCGATCGCCGTGGTGAGACGACCGCGCTCCCGGGTCACACCTACGACGGCGCCGAGCACGATGAGGACGACACGTAGACCGAACGATGCCCCGATCAACTGACCGACGCCAGAGGCAATCACCAGCGACACGACCAAAGACCGAAGTTGACGTAGTCGGTACGCACTGAGCATCTGCTCGTCCGGCATCCCCCGGTACAGACCAGCCTGACGCAGCTTCAGGAGCGTGACCGCGGAGCCCGAGTGGTCGATGAGACGGCCGAGAGCGTCAGCTGCGTCCTTGACAATCGGCCCGAACACCGTACGGACCGGTCCGGTCCGGTCGGGCGAGCCGACCGCGATCAGGGATGGGGCGACGTAAGGCTCCACACGCCCCCGTAGACGTCTAGGTGGCGGGACCAGGTGGAATAGCAGCAGCCCCACAGCGCACGCGCCGGCGGCGGAGGCGAGAACGGTGACAGGCGTCATCGGGTCTGACCCCTGGCGAACACGCGAGGTTCGACAGGCTGTGACCCGAGACGGGAGGCGATCGCCACACCCACCAGACTCATCACACCCCCCAACCCGACGACCAGTAGACCCGCCGTCGATGAATAGAACTCGCGGAAGGGACCCGGACGTGCCGTGATCGCGACCAGCACGATCCACGGCAGCACGAAGACGACCCGTGAATTGATCTTCTGTTCGAGAGCTTCGGTTCTAATCTGCTCCGCCGCCCACAGATCACGTGTGGTCGCGTCGGCCAGGTCGGAGAGGATCTCGGGCACCACCGCTCCACCTCGTTCGTAGGCAAGGATGAGGACCTCGATCACGCGGTCGGTCGTCGGGTCTGCGATGTCGTCTCTGACCATCTCGAGCGCGGGCACGACGCCGAGGCTTCTCGAGTAGACGTCGAATCCCTGGAACGCGTCCCGGAGTGGGGCGGGTCCGAACGATGCCAGGTGCTCGACGGCGGTTGGTAGGGATGACCCCGAGCGAACCGACGCCAGGACATCGCGAAGCCCATCCGGCCACGCCTCCTGCATATCCGCCGTGCGTTGCGCATGCTTTCTGGAGAAATACGCCTTGGGCAGTGTTGCAACCACGGCCGAAGGCACCAGAGAGACGAACACGAGGTCCGTGATCGCATAGATGACGAAGAAGGTCACACCCGCCACCGAGAGGACGGTTGCCCAGAACTGAACCGGCGAGACGTCGAGGCCGGGCAGTCGCCTGGATCGATGGCGCCTCGATCGTCGCCAACCGGAGCGGGCGATGAGATGAACGATGAGACCCGCCGCCAAAGCCGTGGCCAACGCCGCCAGGAGGCTCACCACCGGGAGACACCGGATCCGAGGAGCCTACGGACCGTCATCCCAGACGGGAGCACTCGTTCCAGCCGCTCGGTGAGCGGGGCAGGCGGCAATGATCCTCTCCAATGCATCGGGACGCCCACCCGTTCACTCTTGAAGATCGGCTCGGTCGAGAAGTCGTCGTGGAGGGCAGGGACGACGGCCTGGATCTCCACCGTTTGTCGCATGATCGAGTCCCCCTCGTTGAGCCGGTCGAGATGCACGACGAGGTCGATGGAGGACGAGAACACCTTGCGGACCACCCGCTCGGGGACGTTCTCGCCGGCCATCAGCGCCGCATTGACCAGGGCTTCCAACGCGTCAGCAGCCGAGTTGGCGTGGATGGTGCAAGCCAGGCCACACCCGGCGTTGACTGCACGGGTCAACTCGAATGCCTCGGCGCCTCGAACCTCGCCTACCACGATCAAGTCCGGGCGCATCGCCAGGGTCACCTTGACCAGATCCCTCAGCGTGATCTCGCCAGAACCGTCCAGCGAGGGCGGACGGGCCTCGTAGTACGAGCCATGCAACAGGGGAACGTGGAGCTCGCGCACCTCCTCGCAGGCCCTTATGCAGTGGTCGATAGGGACCGCGCTGATCAGCGCCGATAGGAACGAGGTCTTGCCGGCACCCGGTGGCCCAGACACGAGAATCGAGGCGTTGGCGCGCATCGCAGCGATGAGCAGATCGGCCGCGGGCCCAGGTAACGATCCCAGGGCGACCAGGGACTCCAGTGTTTGACGACGCAACGCGTATCGCCGGATCGTCGCCGAGAGACGATCACCGACCGGGGGGATGACAGCCGTCAACCGGGCCGACCCGTCGAGGATTCTCGCCTGGGCGATCGGACTGGCGGCATCGAGACGGCGATCGGTCGAGGCGATCAACTGCTCGACTGCCTGTCGATTCTCCTGCTCAGTCGTGGGTGTGGCGAGCGATCGGAGTGCACCGCCCGCTTCGAGGTAGGTCACCCGATCGCCCTCGATGAATATCTCTTCGATATCGGGGCGCTCGAGCAGGTCGCGGAGTGGGCCGTGTCCAGACACGGATCTGGCCAGTCGCTCAACCGTCGCCCTCGGATCGACGAGGGACCGCCCTTCGCCGAGATGAGCTCGGCGCTGGTAGTCGTCGACAGTCGCCTCCAAGAGATCCCTGACCTCGGCGGCCTGCTTGGCAGGATCGAGCCCTGTGCTGTCGATCCGAGCCAGAGCCTCTTGGCGGAGGTTCTCGTAGACGTCGATAGTCATGCCAGGCTCCGGACCACGACGTCGCTCATCGCACGAACACCACGGCGGAAGGGGCCGGCCGATCGGATTCGACCATCCCAAGCCGCCTCGCCGACACGACTGTCCATTGCCAGCGTGAACACGAGGGAGCCGGGGAGTGCCCTTTCTATCTCGGCGATGACTTCACCGCGGTGGAACGCCTTGCGGGGCACCATGTTGACTACCAACAACACCGACCCGTCGGGTTCGTCAGTGACCAGCCGAGACCCGACCCTGATCAGGCGGGACACACCGACCGGTGTGGCATGGCCGACGACGATCAAGGTGTCGAACTCATCGAGCAACCCCGGATCGACCTCGCGTATTGGCCCCACGTCGATCACTGCGACGTCGCAGAACGGTTCGAGCGAGTTCAACGCCAACTGGGAGTCATGACGGCTCACCGGCGCACCTGTCGGACCGTCGGCACGACCTGCGACCACGACGAGGTCGTCGTGTCGATGCAGACTCGACTCGATCCGCGAGGGCTCGTGGAGGACGTTGTCGACCAGAGTCCGGATGTTGGGATGGAGAGGAAGTCCCAGCCGCTGCGCCACCGACGGCCAGACCGGATCCAGGTCGACGAGCCCGGCCCTCACGTCCCTCCCCACCTCGTAGGCAAGAGCGAGAGCCACTTCGGTGATGCCAACCCCTTCGGACGCGCCAGTGACTCCGATCCGAACCGGAGCCCCGCCGAACGACTGCACCTCCGCAGGCGGGAGACGATGGGCGAGTGTCGATTCGATTTTCTGGAGAAACTCCTCGGGCGTGGCGTCAGACTCGATCACGTCCGAGATTCCGCACTCCAACAGATGGCGCTTGGCGTCGGCGCCGTCGTCCGGATCGAAGACGCCAATGACCTCGCTGCCGCGATGTTTCAGACCCGAAACCAATGTGGGGCTCAGAAAGGAGCAGACGTCATCGATGATCAACACGTCGATCCCGTCCCCGGCCCTGTCAGGGGCGAGCACTCGATCGACCACCCTCCCCCCTCCGTGATCGAGAAGAAAACGGTGGAGCCGATCGGGCCATTCCCTGGCGGAGGCAGCGAGGGCTATGTCAGGAACCATCTACCTGCGCCGGATCGGCCCCCGTCGAACGGACCAGTTCGATCGAGTCCGCGTTGAGTGCCGCGGCGAGCGCCAATGCCTGATCGGCCTCTACGTTCACCACGACGTGGTAGCCCCCTACAGACCCCAAAGCCCCACCGCCGTCCTCGCTGACAGCGACCACCTCGAGGTTGGTGGCGATGTATTCCGCCAGACCATCGTTGACTGCAATCACGTCGACACGGTCACCGGAGACGATCTGGCCGCCTGCGGCGTGCTCGATCGGGATCGGAAGGCTCATGGTCCGCAAGCCAGGCGTGGTTGTCGGGGAGCCGAGTGCCGTGACTTCGATGATCGACCCTTCGGCAACTGACCGGTTGAGTACCCAACCTTCGTAGCCGGCCATTTCTGCCTCCGTCACGATGCCGGACAGGCCTTCGAAGTCGGCATCGACCGGGACCAGTCGGACCGCCTCGGCGTCGAGGACAGAGCCAGTGGCAATGGGTCTCTCGGCGATAGCAACGAGAACCGTGGCGTCCCGGTCCTGGAGGACGATCAGGTTAAGGACGAATGCGAGGACGACGACAACTGCTATGAGCACATGGGTCGCCGACAGCCGTCGACCGACTCGCCGGCGTGCCGGCTTGTGGGAGCCCGCTTCCCTCTGCTTGGTGGAGGGCATCAAGGCCACGGAGCGGCAACCTATCCTGTTGCCACTTCGGAATGTCGAGAGCGCGAAAAGCCATGGACTACGGAAGACACAATGACCCCGACCTCGCCTCCGAGCTCCGCCAAGGAGCCGGTCGCGAGATGGCGGAGGAGGCCGCCGAGGACGAGCAGCTCACCGAGCTCCACCGGCAGAGGCGGATGACGCTCGAGGACCGGGGCAAGGAGATGGTCAACCGAGGCGACCGGGTCTCGGTCGAGTTCGGCGGGCACAGTTTCAGCGGTTCCGTCGCCGCCGCCGGTTCGGACTACGTGACAGTGGACGGGCCCGGTCAGGCGGCAGACATCAAGATCGCGGCGGCGCGGTGGTCGATCCTTCCGCTCGAACACACCGAGTCGCAGTCGCGAGTGGCCGGGGTCGAATCGTTCCAGGCACTGCTTCACGAAACCTCCGCCGCCGGCCGCAATGTGAGATTGGCGTTGCCCGGGGGCGACATGGTCATCGGATCCATCGCCGTCGTCGCCGACGACAACGTCGAGGTGAGAGACGTCGACGACCGACGTCTCATCGTCCCTACGAACTTGATCCTTGCGATCGTGAGGTCTTCGGAGGCTCATTGACTTCCATCCCGGCGTCGGCTGCCGGATGGGATCTCACGAACTCGTAGATCTCGTCCCTGAAGAACTTGAAGGTGCGTCCTCCGGGGAGTTTGTAGGCGGGAAGCCGGCCCTCACGGGCGTACCTCCGCACCATCTGCACATTCATACCCAACAGCTCCGCCACTTGGGCCGCGTCGAGGATCGGGGGATAGTCCTCAGCCATTGATCGTCCTCATGTCCACTCAACGATCGTAAGTCATCACATCACCGAGATGAAGGGGGTCGATTCGGAGACGAGTCCCGTCCCTCGCGTCGAGCCTGCACCACGCACCGGTGGGCGAGACGTCATGCAGTCTCGAGTTTGGGGTCGCAGCGGGCCAGCGTCGGGCCTGCACCGCGTACCGGTGGGCGGGACGCTATGCAGGCTCGACGTGAGTCGAAGCTCCGAGCTCCCGACGCTCCATCCACCAGGCGATGGCGATTCCCACCGTGGCACCGACCGCGTTGGCCACCAGGTCGAGGGCGTTGTTGGCGTAATCCCCGACGCTGACGTCGCCCATCGACGATCCGATCAGTTCGGCGATCTCGACGACTGCTCCACCGCCCATCACCACCAGCCAGGTGAGGAGGAGTTGGCCGCCGAGATGATGGACACCGCCCGACCATCGCTTCATCCCCTCCCAGGCGATCATCACCATCGCTGCCGCGGCGACGGCGTGGAAGATCTTGTCGTAGCGGAGTGGCCCCAGGACCTGCACCATGTACAGGGGCTGGCCATCGACGAGCAGGACACCCCCGAGCATGTTGCCGAGACCCACCAGGGACACCGCCCACAGGGCGTGGACCGGCCAGCGGGCCCATAGGTGCAGGAAGCCGAACAGGATGAACAGACCGACGTTTATGCCCGTGTAGAGCATGGTGAGCGGGCTGTCCACGGCCATCCCGTACGCGAACAACACCACCGTGTAGGCAACGGTGAAGATGATGACTGCCTTCATCGGCGACTGAAGGTAGACACTTCGGGTGTCCCGACTTTGTCTATAGGCTCATCGCGATGGAAGAAGCACTCAAACCGGACGCAGTCGAAACCGACGCAGAAACCGAGGTCACCGACGTCAGCGAGCCAACCAAGCTCATACGGATCGCCTCGATGACCCGGGCCATGCTCGACGAAGCCCGCCAGGCGCCTCTCGACGAAGGCGGTCGGAAACGAATGGCCGAAGTCCACTCCCGATCAGTCGGCGAGCTACGAGACGTGCTGTCGCCCGATCTCCAGGAGGAGTTCAGCGAGATCATGATCCCTCTCAACTCAGAGGGCGCTTCCGAGGCCGAGCTGAGAGTGGCTCAAGCCCAGCTCATCGGCTGGCTGGAAGGGTTGTTCCACGGCATCCAGGCCTCCCTGTGGAGTCAGCAGATGACCGCCCAGACCCAGCTTGCGGAGATGCAGAGACGGGCGCTCGATGCGCCTCGCAAACCCGATTCGGAAGACCGATCGGGGCTGTACCTGTAGGTATCCCAGAAAGCAGTCGCCAGACGGATGCTGGCGGCGCTCCACATCGGAGTGCCGAGCACACCCGGCGCCGCCGGGTGTAGTCGACCAACTGCTTTCTATCCGGCGCGCCGCTGTGCGACCTGACGCTCGCGTCGCACACGACGACGCTCCCGTTCGCTCAGACCGCCCCAGATGCCGAACTTCTCGCCCATGTCGATGGCGTAGTCCAGACATTCCCCCTTGACCTCGCACGCACCACAGATGGACTTGGCCTTCCGGGTGGAAGCTCCCCGCTCCGGGAAGAAGAGGTCTGCATCGGCGCCACGGCAATTGGCGTAGTCCTGCCAGGAAAGCTCACCCATGGCCAGGGCTTCTACGAGCTTGCTCTGCATCCAGGATCTCCTAACACCGTTTCGCTACCGGTTGATTACAACCGTGTAATTACACGATTGACACTATGGCATGGCGCGCGCGCCGTCAACCCCGAGTTGTCAACAGGTACTTGGAGAAACCGGTCTCGCGCGGTGGTCCTGATCCGAACAAACGGGCGCGGAACGCACAATTCAGCCCGCCCCGATTTGTTGGTGCATAATGCAAGAACAGTGACTGCCACCGTCGAGAAGAAGCGGGCGCCCTTCCCAATCGAGTTCTATCGCTCGGCTGTAGGCAAGAAGTGGATCATGGGTCTGACCGGTCTGGCGATCCTCGGATTCGCCATCGCCCACATGATCGGCAACCTCAAGATGTTCCTCCCTCCGATCGACGGCGAACCCGACATCGACATCTACGGGCACGCCCTCCGCGAGCTGTTCACCCCGATCCTCCCCGAGCACGTGTTCCTCTGGATCCTGCGCACCGGCCTGATCGTCATGTTCCTCCTCCACGTCCACGCCGCCTACTCCCTGACCCTGATGAACCACCGTGCGCGTCAGACCGACTACCAGGGCCCCCGCCACTACATAGCCGCCGACTACGCCAGCCGGACGATGCGGTGGAGCGGCACGATCTTCCTCGCCTTCCTCATCTTCCACCTCGCCGACTTCACCTGGGGGATCCAGCCGATGGCGCCGGAGACTTGGGAACGGGGTCACGTCTACGCCAACTTCATCGCCACCTTCAGCCGCTGGCCGGTGACAATCCTCTACGTGGTGGCCTCATTGCTGCTCGGCCTGCACCTCTATCACGGAGCGTGGTCGATGTTCCAGAGCCTCGGCATCAACAATCCCCGGTTCAACAAGTGGCGTCGCTATCTGGCCACGGGGGTCGCCGGTGTCATCTCCCTCGGCTTCATAGCTCCCCCACTCGCCGTCGCATTCGGAGTGCTGACATGACGGTCCACCTCGACTCGAAGGTGCCCGACGGGCCGATCGCCGAAAAGTGGGAGAACCACAAGTTCTCCGTCCGCCTGGTCAACCCGAACAACAAGCGGAAGTTCAAGATCATCATCGTCGGGTCGGGTCTCGCCGGAGCGTCGGCCGCCGCCACCCTCGGCGAGCTCGGCTACAACGTCGAGGTCTTCACGTTCCACGACTCACCCCGCCGGGCCCACTCGATAGCCGCTCAGGGTGGGATCAATGCCGCCAAGAACTACCACAACGACGGCGACTCGGTCCACCGTCTCTTCTACGACACGGTCAAGGGTGGCGACTATCGCAGTCGTGAGGCCAACGTCCACCGTCTCGCCGAGGTGTCACTCAGCATCATCGATCAATGCACCGCCCAGGGGGTGCCGTTCGCCCGCGAGTACGGCGGGCTGCTCGACAACCGGTCCTTCGGCGGCGCCCAGGTCTCCCGCACGTTCTACGCCCGGGGGGCCACCGGACAACAGCTCCTCCTCGGCGCCTACTCGGCGCTGATGCGTCAGGTCGAGGCCGGGAAGGTCAGACTGCATACCAGGGCCGAGATGCTCGACGTCGTGGTGAAGGAAGGGAGGGCGGTAGGCATAGTCGTCCGCGACCTGGTGACCGGAGAGGTGAAGAGCCATTCCGCTCACGCCGTGGTCCTCGCCACCGGCGGCTACTCCAACGTCTACTACCTCTCCACCAACGCCATGGCGTCGAACGTGACGGCCGTCTGGCGGGCCCACCGTCGCGGTGCCGCCTTCGCCAACCCCTGTTTCACCCAGATCCACCCCACCTGCATTCCCGCTTCGGACGAGTTCCAGTCGAAGCTGACCCTGATGTCGGAGTCGCTCCGGAACGACGGTCGCATATGGGTGCCGAAAGCAGCCGATGACAACCGGGCCCCCGACTCCATCCCGCCCGAGGACCGCGATTACTTCCTGGAGCGAATCTACCCGGCCTTCGGGAATTTGGTCCCCCGCGACGTTGCCTCCCGGGCGGCGAAGCGGATGGTCGACGCCGGCAAGGGGGTCGGTCCCCTGAAGAACGGCGTCTACCTCGACTTCCAGACCGCCATCGAACGCGAGGGCGTCGACGTCATCGAGGATCGGTACTCGAACCTCTTCGAGATGTACAACCGCATCACCGACGAAGACCCGTACAAGGTGCCGATGCGGATCTACCCCGCGCCGCACTACACCATGGGCGGGCTCTGGGTCGACTACAACCTCATGACAACCGTCCCCGGCCTCTATGCGATCGGGGAGGCCAACTTCAGCGATCACGGGGCCAACCGACTCGGGGCATCGGCGCTGATGCAAGGTCTGGCCGACGGGTACTTCGTTCTCCCCTACACGATCGGTGACTACCTGGCCGGTTACCTCGGTCAATCGATCGTGCCGACTGACGACCCCGCGTTCAGGGATACCGAGGCCAGTGTGGCCGAGCAGGTCAACGGATATCTCGCCGCCAACGGCAGCCGATCGGTCGACTGGTTCCACAAGGAGCTCGGCAAAATCATGCTCGACCAGTGTGGGATGTCACGAAGCGAGGCGGGTCTCCAGAAGGCCCTCTCCGACATCCCTGCCCTCTACGAGGACTTCACCAACGATCTCCGCGTCCTGGGCAGTGGTGAGTCGCTCAATCAGAGCCTGGAACGCGCAGGCCGGGTCGACGACTTCTTCCAGCTAGCCCAGGCGATGTGTCAAGACGCCCTGTGGCGTGAGGAGTCCTGTGGTGGTCACTTCCGCGAGGAGCATCAGACCGAAGAGGGCGAGGCTCTTCGTGACGACGAGAACTTCGCCAAGGTGGCCGCCTGGATGTGGAGCGGTGATTCGGCCAACCCCGAGCTCATCACCGAGCCCCTCGAATTCGAGAACGTCAAGCTGACGGCCAGGAGCTACAAGTGAACATCATCCTCCAGGTCTGGCGTCAGGCCGGTCCCGACGCCAGGGGTGACTTCGAGACGTACCAGGTCAACGAGATCTCAGAGGAGATGTCTTTTCTCGAAATGCTGGACGTGCTCAACGAGAGACTCGTCAACCAGGGTGAGGAGCCGATTGCCTTCGACCACGACTGCCGGGAGGGCATCTGCGGCACCTGCGGAGTGATGATCGACGGCCAGGCCCATGGCCCTCAGCTGGGGACGGCGACGTGTCAGCTGCACATGCGCAAGTTCGAGGACGGTGACACCATCGTCGTGGAGCCGTGGCGGGCGACGGGTTTCCCTCTGGTCCGCGATCTCGTGGTCGACAGGTCCTCCTTCGACCGGATCATCGAGGCCGGCGGCTACATAAGCGTGGACACCGGGTCGGCGCCGGACGCCAACCTGATCCCGATCCCCAAGATCGTCGCCGACACCGCCTTCGATGCGGCGGCATGCATCGGGTGCGGAGCCTGTGTGGCCGCCTGCCCCAACGGCGCCGCCAACCTGTTCACCGCGGCGAAGATCTCCCACCTGAACCTGTTGCCCCAAGGCCAGGCCGAACGCTGGACCCGGACCGAGAACATGGTCACGATCATGGAGAAGTACTTCGGTTCCTGCACCAACCACGGCGAGTGCGAGAAAGCATGCCCGAAGTCGATCTCGATCGACTTCATAGCGATGATGAACGCAGACTACGTCAAGGCGAAGTTCAAGAATCGGCGGCTCGTCTCACAGAACGGCTGACGGACTCCCGTCCGGGACTGCTGTCGGCCAACTCCACCTGCCAGATTCCATTCCTGGTTTCTTCTCAGGAGAACTACTTCCCGACGCAAGGGTCGGCTGCACCGTGACCAAAGCGACACTGGGGTCGTGCGAGTCAATGGCTTCACAATCTCCCCCTCTCCACCCCACCTCGAGGAATCCCCCTTTCGGTTTTGAGATCTGTGACTAGCTTGGGTCTTGCCAGGGGTCGCAGCGCTGGGCGACGAGAGGATCGGAACATGGACGTCGTCACCCGACGTAGGAACGCGCTGCACACATTGGCCGCACTCGCAGGAGCCATTGCTTTGCTGCTCTCTGCCCTTCCGGCGGAGGCAGGGCCACCGGTAGATGAGATCGACTTCACTGGCGAAACCTGCGCTACCGGTTTTCCAACAGCCCAGGTGACTGCAACTGGCAAGGGCAAGTGGGGTGTCATGATCGTGGAGGTCAGCACTGACGGCGGTCAGACCTACGAGGTGTTCAGCGAGTCTCTCAACCCGCTCAGGGCCGAGCATGGAGTCTCGACCACGGTTGCCTGGGCCGGCGATGTGATCTTCCGCGCCACAGACGCCCGGAACAACGGCGACGCCATCGGCGGGTATGTCCTTTCGCAGCCGATCTCCTGTCCGTGACCACCTGTGCAGCAGGAGAAAACCTCTAAACCATCGACGGGTGGATGCCGAAAGAACTTCGTGGCCAGACCATTGTTGCTTGTGGGTTGACCACGGAGAGTGGCGTGAGAAGGTAGGACAACAACGAGTTGCCACCCAGTTCGGGCCTATGTCGAACAGATGGTTACGGAGAGTGACATGATGAGCAAGCCCCCACGGGCGGATTCGACCGGACATCGAGGACCGCAATGATTCGGAGGTTTCGCGCTCAAAAGGATCGAGGAGCAAACCTCGTCGAGTTTGCATTCGTGATGCCGTTCTTGCTCTTGCTCCTGCTCGGCATCATCGAATTCGCCTGGGTCTTCGCTACGAATCTGGACGTCAAACACGGTGCCCGCGAGGGAGCCCGCGTATCTGCTGTCAGCGACCCTTCGGGAAACAACACCGTGCTCGGAGCGGAGATCTGCGCCCGGATGGACCTGGCCGGTGGATCCCCCACATCGGTGACGTGGCAAGGGGTGGACCTGAATGGCGGCGGCGTCGGAGTCGGTGACGGTGTCGTGGTCACTGTTGAGACGAACACGCTGAGCACGTTGACAGGGTTCCTCGATTGGGCGTTCTCGTCAGTCAACGAGCTGACTTCGACAGTCGAAACTCGAATCGAGCAGACACCCACCTGGTCCGACGGCACCTACAACTGCACATGAAGCAACCATCACAGACTCTGAGTGCGGCACACGACGATCGAGGTGCCACCGCGATCCTGGTCGCGATCTGCATGCTGCTGCTCATGGGATTCGCCGCGCTCGCGGTCGACTCGGGCATCCTCTTCAGTGATCGGAGACAACAGCAATCGGCGGCCGACAGTGGAGCCTTGGCGGCTCTGCAGTTCGCTCGGACCGGAGCGCCCGCGTCGTCGATCAGCTGTTCCGGCAGCGGGGTCGCATATGCCGCGTGCCGCGGTGCCGAAGAGGCCATCGCCGTCGTCGAGGGGACCCTCCCCGGGCGCTACCCCCTGGCCGCCTGGCAGGCGTGCACCGACTCAGGGGCACTCGCCGTGACCTCGGTGACTACGGGTGGCTGCATCAGCTTCTCGACGAACTTCCAGAAGTCACGCGTCGTCCTCCCGGGCACCGATGTCGACACCACATTCGGCCGGGTGATCGGTCCCGACTCGAAACGTGTCACTGCCTATGCTGAAGCGGAACTCGACATCGAGCGGAGCGCTGACATCCTTCCATTCGCCATCGGACCGACAGGGGCCGGGCAGTCCCAATCTTGTCTATTCGCTCAATCGACGGCCCAGCTCAACATCACACCTTGTGAGGCGAGTTCCAGCGGGAACTTCGGCAAACTCGACCTCTCGCTATACGGCAACACCCTCCTCGGCACTGTCCAGAACTGCGGCAACACCGCTCCCCAGGACAAGATGGCGGTCAATATCGCCATAGGGTCCGATCACATCCTCGAGATAGCAACGACATCACCGGGGACAGTCAACGAGGTGACCAACTGCCCCATCATCTCCAACCCCGTCGACCAGATCCCTGTACAGACGGGTAATGCCGCTCAGGGCATCAGCAACGGGCTCTTCTACGGAGTGCCCACCCCTGCGCTGGAGGGTCGGATCATGTGCAAGGACGGCGATGCCGGAGAGCTTCCCGACAAGACCTCCAACGGCGAGTGCACCAATGCATGGAACGCCTTTCCCGAGAACATCGACCACAGGCCTTTATGGCGTTTCATCGACCCCGGCGCCAATGCCGAAGCCTCCGGAGCTTGCCCCAGCGGCGGAATCAACAATCGTCTTCAGATGGAGAACTGTCTCAAAGCTTGGCGTTCATGGCCAGGCTCGCACACCGTGCCCCTGTTCACCGACAACCTGCGTACAGCCACCAGATTTGCCGCGGTGCCGATCCTTGCCTCCGACCCGAGCGGTGGTTCGGGGAACTACTCCATCATCGACTTCCGGCCCGTCTTCATCGAGACGATCTACATGAAGTGCAACGCCAACAGTTGTGAAACGGTTCACAGTCCCGGCGAGGATTCGACCGGGCCCTGCCCGGCCGCGGTTCTGCCCACGACATCGGCGTGCGGTTTCCCAGGCAACGGCAACGCCAACTCGATCGAGGCACTCACTGGCTTCGTGATGACCATGGACATGTTGCCCGCTTCGATCCGGGACAACTTCCCCGGCAAACTGGGAACGGTGGTCTATAACCTCAGCCGCTGATTCCTAAGCTGGGTGGGTGATCGACCTCCCCGACTACATGC
Source organism: Acidimicrobiia bacterium (assembly GCA_035762545.1). Lineage (GTDB taxonomy): Bacteria > Actinomycetota > Acidimicrobiia > Spongiisociales > ZC4RG35 > JANQRA01. Next base: position 334 of record DASTOM010000025.1, on the reverse strand, counting down.
CCGCCCTGATCACGCCTTTCACCCAGCGGGGCGAGGTCGACATAAAGGCGCACACCCACAACATGAGGGTCCTGGCGGAGAAAGGAATAACCGGGTACGTGATCGGCGGGTCGAACGGTGAAGGCCCCTATCTCGAACCCGGCGAGCGGGCCCGACTCATCAAGGCCGGTCGCCGCCGCAAGGCCCACTTCATGGCGGGGATCAACGCCGAGACGACCCGGACCGCACTCTCCCAGGTCGAAGAAGTCATAGATGCCGGCGCAGACACCCTCCTGGTACTGACACCCACGACCCTTTCCCGGGGCAGGGACGAAGTGGTCGTCGACTACTACCG